>MGTN01000001.1:0-2614 GCA_001799475.1 Desulfovibrionales bacterium GWA2_65_9
CGCTGGGCACCCGCTACCTGATGATGGAGCTGGTCGAAGGCCCGAGCCTCAAGACCTGGCTGGTCGAGAACGGGCGCTTCGACCCCGACCGCGCCATCGTCCTGCTCCGCCAGATGGCCGCCGCCCTCAAGGACGCCTGGGACCACGGCGTCCTGCACCGCGATGTCAAGCCGGCCAACATCCTGATCGGCCCGGCGCGGCCGGGGGTCGACGAGCCCTTCTGCTCCAAGCTGTGCGATTTCGGCCTGGCCCGGGTCGAGAACCAGGCCGGCGACCCCGAGATGTCGCATGGCGGGCTGACCGGCACCGGCCTGGCGCTGGGCACGCCGCACTACATGAGCCCCGAGCAGGCCAGCGGCGAGCACGATGTCGACCAGCGTTCCGACATCTACGGCCTCGGCGCCACCCTCTTCCACGCCCTCCTCGGCCAGACCCTGTTCAGCGGCAAGAGCTCGGCGGTGATCATGTACAAGCAGGTCACCGAGAGCGTCGATCTCGAACAGCTCCGCCAGATCCGCGTGCCCGAGGCGCTGGTCGTCCTGGTCGGGCGCATGCTCGCCAAGCGGCGCCACGAGCGCATCGCCAGTTGGACCGAGGTCGAGGCGGAGCTGGCGCGCCTGGCGCCGCCGCCGGCCCCGGCCCCGGCCCCGGCGGTGGCGCCAACTGCCGGAGCGCCGCCGGCCACCAGGCCCGAGCGCCGGCCCGCGACCACGGCCCTCGCCCCGACCCCGGAGGTGCCATCCGGCCCGCTACCCACCCGCCGCCGGCCGGTCGCCCTGATCCTGGTCACTGCGGCCATGATGGCGCTGTTCGCCGCCGTCGCCGCCGGCCTCGTCCTGCGCTCCCTCGGCGACCAGGAGGCGGTCACCCCGGCGACCTTCGCCGCCGCCCTCGCCGGCTCGGCCAGCGGCCAGGGCCACCGCCGGGACCTGCTGCTGGCGCCTGGGATCTACGGCCCGATCCGCCTGGGCGCCAGCCATCGCGGCCTGCGCCTGCGCGCCGCCGGCCAGGGCGTGGTGGTGCGCGGCTCGGCGACGGCCGCCGCCCTCAACTGCGAGCCCGGCCTGAGCGATGCCGTGCTCAGCGGGCTCGCCCTCCAGGTGGCCGAGGGCCGGGCGGCGGTCGAGGCGATCGGCGGCTGCGAGCTCCGCCTGATCGACTGCTCGCTGGCTGGCGACCTGGTCGTCGCCGGCGGGGTCATCGCCGGCGAACGCCTGAGCATCGCCGGCCGGGTGCTGCTCAGCGATCGCGGTTCGGTGGGCCTGGCCGGCAGCCGGATCGACGGGGCGGTGGTCGATCGCGCCGACCTGCGCCTGAGCGGCGTGGTGGTCGGCGGGTCGCTGGCGGTCCGCGATGGCTCCCTGGGCCTGGCCGGCGTGCGCGTGTCGGCGGCGACCGCACCCGCCCTCTCCCTGCTGCGCTCGCACGCCACCCTGAGCGATGTCCTGCTCGAGGCCCCGGGCATCGGCCTGGAGGCCCGCGCCGCCGAACTGGCCGAGGTGACCAGGCTGACCGTGCGCGGCAGCGGCCCCTCGATAGCCTGGGAGGGCGACCGCCAGGCCGTCTGGCGCTGGTCGGGCTTCGCCCTGGCCACCCCGCCGCGCGGCCTGCCGGGGTCGATCCCGACCGGGAGCGGGGCCGACCCGGCGCGTCTGCCCAACGGCCCCTGAACGGGCGGATCTTGCGCCCACGCCGCCTGCATCGTATCACCTGGACACCGGAGAGAGCATGCCCAAGACCGTCCTGATCGTCGACGACAGCGCGATGATGCGCAAGATCGTGATGAAGAATCTGCGGGACTGCGGCTACGAGGTGACCATCGTGGAGGCCTCCGACGGCAAGGAGGGGCTGGACAAGTTCGCCGCCGGCGGCGTCGACCTGGTCCTCTCCGACTGGAACATGCCGAACATGGACGGCCTCTCCATGGTGCGCGCGATCCGCAAGCTGGATCCGGAGAAGAAGGTGCCGGTGATCATGATCACCACCGAGGGCTCCGCCGACAAGGTGAAGGAGGCGGTGCTGGCGGGGGCGAACAACTACCTCTCCAAGCCGTTCACTGCCGAGCGTTTCAAGGAAAAGCTCTGCAAGATCCTCGGCTGAGGGGCCGGCGGTGCCCGACACCCTCCTCATCGTCGACGATGAGCCGGCGATCCGCAGCGCGGTCGCCAAGGCCTTCCCCGACCTCCTGGTCCGCGAGGCCGCCACCTGCGTCCAGGCCCTCGACCTGGCGCGCGAGGCCTATCCCGACCTGGTGATCCTCGACCAGCGCCTGCCCGACGGCGAGGGCCTCGCCCTGGTCGCCAAACTCAAAGGCATCGATCCCGACCTGCCGGTGGTGCTGCTGACCGGGCACGGCTCGGTCGATCTCGCGGTCGAGGCCCTGCAACTGGGCGTCGCCGACTTCCTGGAGAAGCCGTTCAAGCTCGAACGCCTGCGCATCACCGTGCGCAACCTGCTGGAGAAGCAGGCCCTCGGCCGCCAGGTCAAGCGCCTGGTCGGGCGCGGCGGCGGCCGCACCTCGATCGTCGCCCAGAGTCCGGCGATGAAGCGGGTGCTGGCGCTGGTCAAGCGCGTCGCCGGGGTGCCGGCGACCACGGTGCTGATCCAGGGCGAG
>MGTN01000001.1:2658-2815 GCA_001799475.1 Desulfovibrionales bacterium GWA2_65_9
CAGCGCCCGCGCCGACCAGCAGTTCGTCGCCATCAATTGCGCTGCGCTCAGCGCCAACCTGCTGGAGGCCGAGCTGTTCGGCTATGAGAAGGGCGCCTTCACCGGCGCCGACAGCAAGGGCAAGGCCGGGCTCTTCGAGGTCGCCAGCGGCGGCACG
>MGTN01000001.1:2947-3041 GCA_001799475.1 Desulfovibrionales bacterium GWA2_65_9
ACCAACCGCGACCTGCGCTCCGAGGTCGCCGCCGGCCGCTTCCGCCAGGACCTCTACTTCCGCCTCAAGGTGGTGCCCATCCCGGTGCCGCCGC
>MGTN01000001.1:3249-4313 GCA_001799475.1 Desulfovibrionales bacterium GWA2_65_9
CTGCCGCCAGAGCTGCGCGATCTCGCCACCATCGAGGCGCTGGTCATCCGCGCCGCCCTGGCCGAGTCCGGCGGCCAGAAGTCCAAGGCTGCCGAGCGGCTGGGGATCAACCGCACCACCCTGTACAACAAGCTGCGCGAGCTTGGCGAGGGCGCCGTCGCCGAGCCCGAGAGCGAGGCATGAGCGGGGACGCCGGCCAGCCGGCCTGCGAGACCCGGCAGTTGCGCGACGAGGTCGAACGTCTGCGGCCGATGGCCGAGCTGGGACGCATGGCGGCGACGGTCACCCACGAGATCCGCAACCCGCTCGCCGGGATCAGCGCCAACGCCGAACTGCTGCGCGAATCGCTGAGCGATCCCGCTGATATCGAACTGGTCGACACCATCCTCGGCGAGGTCGGCCGCCTCGGCAGCCTGGTCACCGACCTGCTCTACTACTGCCGCGAGCGCCCGTCCGAGCCGCGACCCCTCGACCTGGCGTGGCTGGCGCGCACCACCAGCGACCTGATGCGCAGCGACGCCGAGCACGCCGGAGTCGCCCTGTCGTGGGGCGGCGGCGGCCGGGCGCTGGGCGATGCCGACCTGTCGAAGCAGGGCCTGCTCAACGTGATCCGCAACGCCCTCCAGGCGTGCAGCCGGGGCGGCACCGTGCGTCTGGAGGTCAGCGACGGGCGGATCGAGGTCCATGATGCGGGCAGCGGCGTCCCTGCCGCCATCCGCGCCACCATGTTCGACCCCTTCGTGACCGGCAAGACCCGGGGTCTGGGCCTGGGCGCCACCGTCGCCCGGCGCTGCCAGGTGCGCCAGGATGGCGAACTGGCCCTGGAACGCAGCGGCCCCACCGGCAGCGTGTTCGTACTGACCTGGCCGATGCCGGGCTGAACGGCCCCGAAGACCGTTGTTTGCGGCTTCACTGGCTGGGTGGGACCGGCTAGGATGTCCAACGAGGCCCCCATGAAGATCCCCGCCGAAACCAGCAGCACGACCAGCATCTCGACCACGCCGGTGGCCAAGCCGGCGCTTGCCGAGCGTTTGCGACAGCAGCAGCAGCCGGCCTCCCCCCAG
>MGTN01000001.1:4363-4730 GCA_001799475.1 Desulfovibrionales bacterium GWA2_65_9
GGCGCAGTCCCAGGAGCATGACGCCAAAGGCGGCGAGCACCTTGGCCAGGGGCAGAAACGAGATGAGGGCGTCGGTCACAAACGACTCCATGCCGGCGTTGCCAGCGAGATTGCCAGCGACATTGCCAGCGCTGTTGCCAGCGGCAAGAGCGGGTGATACTCCCTTTGCGCGCGGACGAAAAGCCCGGAGCGCTTACCCGCATCACCAGGCTGCCACGCCCGCCACACCGAAGCCCCCCCAGGAGTTCGCCCATGACCATGACCGCCGACACCGCCCGCGCCCACATCACGGCCCTGCTGCTCGAGCGCACGTCCCAGGACGAGGTCCGGCGCAAGGAGGCCCTGCGCGACTATCTGGACGTGACCC
>MGTN01000001.1:4740-9494 GCA_001799475.1 Desulfovibrionales bacterium GWA2_65_9
GTGTGCGACGGCAGCGCCGAGAACGCCGCCGCCCTGACCCTGGCCTATGTGATGTTTCTGGAGTCCGCGCGTATGGAGCGGCAGATCGACGAGGACATGGCCGCGCTGGGAGCCGGGGCCGCCGCACAGGGCCAATGTCAGGACCCAGCCCTGGCCGACATGGCCGCCAGCTACATCCGCGCGCGCATCGGCGTTTTGGCGGAGAAGGCCAAGAAGCAGTAGCCGGGCTGGGGGGCTGTTTCCAAAATTTGGTTTGTTTTTCTGAGCGGGGAAGAGCCTTGGGAGGCCAGGGAGAGAACTCGCACAATACAGCCCTGGCCCGCAATCGCCGCGTGACGGCAGCCGAATGGGCCGCGCGCCTCGACGTCCTGGCTAAAAAAGCGAAGAAATCATAGGCCTCAGGCTCAGGCCAAGACGGCCCTAGGCCAACAGCGCCCGCTCCACGGCCTCGGCCACCTTGACGGGGTCCGGCAACTTCGACTCGTCCGCGCCCTCGTCGTCCGCATTCTGCTCCACGGCGCTCTCCACCAGGGCGATCTGGAGATTCAGCTCGCGCTGAAGCCCCACGTTGTGCGGATCGAAGTGCAGCTTCCAGACCACGGCGGCCTTCTGCACGCGCTCCAGGCGCGCCATGACCAGCCCCAGAAAGACAATGGCCCGGTTGTTCGAGCGGTTGCGCTGCATGATGCGCTCGAACTCCACCTTGGCCGGGATGTACCGGCCCAGGTTGTACAGGCATTCGCCCAGGCGCTGCCGGGCCTCGGCATTCTCGCGCTCAAACTCCAGAAACTCGCGGTACTTGACGATGGCAGCCTCAAAGCTCCCGGCGGCAAAGGCGGCGTTGGCCTCGGCCAGGATGGGCGCGGTCTCCGAGGCCGAGGCCACCGGGGCCGACTCGGGCACGCCGCGCAGCTTGTCCACGAACCCGAACAACAGCCTGCGCCGTTTGACGTCGATCTCTTCCTTGCCCACTTGCGCCCTCCTCCCTGCCTTGGACTCCAGACATGCGGCTCTTGGCCCTTGCGATTCCTGGCGGCAGAGCATACTTCTTTCGGCCACGGGGTCAAGGCTCCAGTTCTCGGGAAACAAGGACGAGACGCATGTTTGGCCAAGACAGCTACGGATGGACCGGGAAGATCCTGCGCGTGGACCTGGGCACAGGGGCCCAGGACGTGCTGCGCCTGCCCGAGGCCGTGTACCATGACTATCTGGGCGGCAAGGGCCTGGGCGGGTATCTGCTGCGCGACCAGGCCAGCCTGCCCCCGGGACACCCTGACCTGCCGCTGATCCTCGCCGTGGGTCCGCTTACGGCCACCATCGCGCCCACCTCGGGCCGCTGCCACCTGACCACCCGCTCGCCCCTGACCGGGGCCGTGGCCGATTCCAGCGCAGGCGGACGGCTCGGCACGGAGCTGGCCCGCGCGGGCTGGGACGCCGTGGTCGTGGTGGGCCGCGCCATGCGCCCGACGGGCATCGAGATCGACAACGAGGCCGTGCGCCTGGTGGACGCCAGCGCGCTGCTAGGGCTGGACACCATCGAGATTTTCGCGCGCCTGCGCGAACGTCGGCCCAAGGGTTCCATCGCCGCCACCGGCCCGGCAGCGGACACGGGCTGCCTGTTCGCCAGCCTCATCGTGGATACGCACCACGCGGCCGGACGCTGCGGCCTGGGGCGCGTGGCAGGCCAGAAGAACCTCAAGTACCTGGCCGTGCACGGCACCGGACGCCGCAAGGTTGCCGACTTGGCCGCGCTCAAGGCCGCGCGCGAGGACATCCTGCGCCTGACCGCAGCCTCGCCGGTGCTGCTGGGCCAGCATGGGTTCTCCTGCTTCGGCACGGGCAGCATCTTCGACCTCATGGACTCCCGGCGCATGATGCCCACGGACAATTTCAAAAGCACGCGCTTCCCCGGGGCCGAGAACCTGAACGCCTACGCCTACAAGCAGCGCTACCAGCCCCGCCGCCACGGCTGCCAGGGCTGCCATGTTTTGTGCAAGAAGATCGCCGCCGACGGCCGCTCCATGCCCGAGTTCGAGACCATGAGCCACTTCACCGCGCTCATCGGCAACACGGACCTGGAGTTGGTGCTCCAGGCCAACGACCTGTGCAACCGCCTGGGCCTGGACACCATCAGCGCGGGCTCCACCCTGGCCTGCCACCGCGAGATCACAGGCGAAAACCTCACGGGCGCGCGTGTGCTGGAACTGCTCACCGGCATGGGCACCGGAGTTGGTCCGGGCGCGAAGCTGGGCGTTGAGTTGGCAAGAGGCTCGGCCAGGTACGCCGCGTCCAAGGGCCGCCCGGAGCTGTCCATGAGCGTCAAGGGCCTGGAGCTGCCGGCCTACGACCCGCGCGGGGCCTACGGCATGGCCCTGGCCTACGCCACCAGCACGCGCGGCGGCTGCCATCTGCGGGCCTACCCCATCAGCCACGAAATCCTGCGCAAACCCGTGGCCACGGACCGCTTCAGCTTTTCGGGGAAAGCGCGCATCGTGAAGATCGCCGAGGACGCCAACGCCGTGGTGGACTCGCTCATCGCCTGCAAGTTTCTGTTCTTCGCCGCCAGCCTGGAGGAATACGCCCGCGCCTACTCGGCGGTGACCGGCGTCCCGGCCACGGCCCACGACCTGCTGCTGATCGGCGAGCGCGTGGACTACCAGGAACGGCTGATGAATGCGCAGAACGGCTTCACAGCAGCGGACGACGACCTGCCCGCCCGCTTCTTCACCGAGGAAGGCACCAGCGGCCCTGGCCTGCCCATCCCGCCCGTGCCGCGCGAGGACTTCCTGGCCTGCCGCGCGGCCTACTACCGCATCCGGGGCCTGACCCCGGAGGGGCTGCCCACGCGGGAGACGGCGGAAAAGCTGGGGCTGCCCTGGCCGCCCGAGCTCTCTTCCGGCCCCTCGTCTGATGGGGGGGGCGCATGATCGCCCTGCTCACCAAATACGCGGCCAAGCTCACGGCCTCTGGCCTGTGCGCCCCAGGCGACGTGCTCCTGGCCGCCCTGGACGACGAGCTGGCCTGGAGCCAGGCGCATGAACCCGGCGACCCGCGCCGGCCGCTCATGGAAGCGGTCTTCGCGGGGCTGAACATCAGCGCCCTGCTCCTGGCCCGGCCTGCGGGCGCGTACCAGGCCGTCATGGCCGAGCTGGCCCGGCAGGCCCTGGCAACGGGCGCGGATTCCATCACCCCGGGCGACTGCGAGACGCGCACCTTCCTGCACGACCTGCCCGTGGTGGATGGCTTGTCCGCCCAGGGCGTCATCCAGGCCCTGCGCCAGCGCAAGGGCTGCGTCATCCTGCATGAGAACGAGGCCTTCGTGGCCGCCTTTGGCACCGTGAGCCCGGAACAGGCTTACGTCACCTTCAGCTCCATGTGCTTCGCCTGCTTCGTGGCCTACTTCGCCGAGCATCTGCGTCTGGCACGCACCGGGGGCCTTACGGACGAGCGCCGCAGCGCCTTTGCCCGCATAGAAGCCCTCTTGCCACCGGATCGGGCTGACAGGCCGGACCTCCTGCCCGGCCCCTTCACGAGCGAGGACCAGGCCCGTGAGGCCATCATCCAGGCCGGGCGCAGCACCGTGGAGTACGGGCTGGTGGACTCCTACTTCGGCAATATTTCTTATCGGTTGGGCGACACCATCCTCATCAGCCAGACCGGCAGCTCGCTCGACGAGCTGGGCGCGTGCATCGACCCCTGCCGCATGGACGGAAGCTCCTGCGCGGGCTTGACCGCCTCCAGCGAGTACTCGGCGCACAAGGCCGTGTACGAGGCCGAACAAACAACAGGGCAGGCCGGTCCTGATTCCGGGGGCGGCGCGCGGGCCATCCTGCACGGCCACCCGCGCTTCTCGGTGATTTTGTCGCTGGACTGCGAGCGCCTGGACTGCCCCAAGCTGGGCGAGTGCCACCGCGCCTGCGACACCCCGCGCTCTGTCGTCAGCAGCAGCGCCGGGCTGAACATCCCCATCGTGCCGGGCGAGGTGGGCACCGGGCCTTACGGCCTGTGCAACACCCTGCCCCCGGCCCTGGTCGGCACAAAGGGCGACGCAACAGGAAAGGGGCGCGGGGCCATCGTCTACGGCCACGGGCTGTTCACCCTGGGCGCGACGGACTTCCGCGACGCCTTCGCCACCCTCATGGACGTGGAGCATTTCTGCCACGCGGAGTACTTCCGCAGGGTGGACCAGTTCGACGCAGCCCGATGAAACCTTCTGATGAAGCCCGGCGAGTGAGGACTCCCGCGCCACTTCATCCACGCGAATCCATTCCCATCCGCCCCCAAGGGTGATACCCCTGCCCTCCTGCCCCATGCGGCAGGACAACCACGGGGGCGACTCATGACCATTCACAATCGCGCGGCGCTCATGCCCATGCTGGCGCTCACCGCAGCCAGCATCCTCTGGGCCAGCGCATTCATCGCCTTCAAGCTGGCGTTCCTGGCCTACGACCCCATGTTCGTGCTCTTCGCGCGCATGTTCGTGGCCTGCCTGTGCTTCCTGCCCCTGGCCGCGCGCTTCCGCAACCAGGTGTACATACCGGGAGACTGGAAGCCCATCCTGCTCATGAGCGCGTTCGAGCCCTGCCTGTACTTTCTCTTCGAGACCACGGCCATCAAGAACACCGAGGCCTCCCAGGCAGGCATGATCGTGGCCATGCTGCCCCTGCTCGTGGCCGTGGGCGCACACTTCCTGCTGGGGGAGACCGTCACGCGGCGCACCTGGGCCGGGTTCGGCCTGGCCGTGACCGGGGCTG
>MGTN01000001.1:9502-15472 GCA_001799475.1 Desulfovibrionales bacterium GWA2_65_9
TCGGTGCAGTCCAGCGCCACCGAGAGCGCCCCGCACCCGGCCCTGGGCAACTTCCTGGAATTCCTGGCCATGTGCTGCGCCATGGGCTACACCATCCTGCTCAAGAAGCTCTCTGCGCGCTACTCGCCCCTGTTCCTCACAGCCACCCAGGCCCTCATCGGCTGCCTGTTCTTCCTGCCGCTCATGTTCCTGCCCGGCCAGCGACTGCCCACGGAGTTCGTGCTCGTGCCCGCGCTCTCGGTCATCTACCTGGGCGCGGCCATCACCCTTGGTGCCTACGCGCTCTACAGCTACGGCGTGAGCAAGATCCCGGCCAGCCAGGCCTCGGCCTTCATCAACCTGATCCCCGTGGCCACGGTGCTCATGGCCCGCTTCACCCTGGGCGAGGTCTTCGGCACAGGCCAGTACCTGGCCTCGGCCCTGGTGCTGGTCGGGGTCTTCGTGAGCCAGGACAAGAAGGCGCGGCAGGCGGAAGCCCCGGCCTAGGGCCTGTTGTCCAAAAGACGCTAACTGGCCCTGGACAGGCACCCGGCTGCCATGAGAGTAGCGCACATGCTCGAGCTGCTCGAAATCACCCATGCAGGCCAGCGCATCCTGGTGCAGGTCCGGTACGACCGCTTCCGCACCCTGCGCCTGTCTGTCCGGCCAGAGGGCACGGTCCTGGTGCGCACGCCGCGCAGAACCAGCCAGGCGCAGATCCGCTCGCACGTGGAGGGCAAGGCCGCGTGGATTCTTCAGCATCTGGAGCGCTTCCGCGCCCTGCGCGAGGCCGCGCCGCAGCCCCATGCCTACCTCAGCGGGGAGATCCACGCCTACCTCGGACGCAGCTACATCCTGGAAACCCGTCAGGCCGAGCGCAACGCCGTGCGCCTGGAAGAGGACTGCCTGGTGGTGACCACGGTCTTTCCGCCCAATCCGGAAAAGGTGCGCAAGCTGCTGGACGCCTGGCAGCTGGAGCAGGCGCGCGAGCTGTTCCTGCGCCTCATGCGCGAGCTGCACCCCCGCCTCGACGCCCTCGGGGTGCCGCGCCCGGCGCAGTTGAAGATCCGGGCCATGACCAGCCGCTGGGGCACCTGCTCCCGCTCCGGTTCCATCACCCTGAACCGGCACCTCATGCGCGCGCCGCTGGAGTGCGTGGAATACGTGGTGGCCCACGAGCTCTGCCATTTGCGGCACTTCGGCCACGATGCGCACTTCTACGGCCTGCTGGAGCGCGTCCTCCCGGATTGGAAGGCGCGCCGGAAACGCCTGCGGGTGGTCCCAATCTAGGGGCGCTGCCCCTGGACCCCGGTCAAGGGGAGAAATGTAATACCCAACATAAAAGACTGCGGCAGCTCACTCCAAGCCTGCCATAAACCTGCGCGGCCTCTTGAATGCCACTCAATCAAGGCGGCAGATAGAGCCTAAAATGATTTGTGAATTTTACGATTGCACTACAAAAAATAGATCTTTCTGGGACTTTTGTAGTGCGGATTTGTAGTGAAGAGCTGCCCACCGGACCCTTTACTCGGCATCTGAAAACTCAGCCGCAATAACCAAGAACTTCGCCTCCTCTTGAAGAAAGGCCTCCACCACCTCTGGGTCGAAGTGGGTGCCCCGTCCCTCCAAGATGATGGCCCGAGTTTCTTCGTGGCTGAAAGCGCGCTTGTACACGCGCTTGCAAATGAGCGCGTCGTAAACATCCGCCAAGGCCATGAGCCGCCCGGAGAGCGGAATGGCCTCGGCCTTGAGCCCGTTCGGATAGCCGCCCCCGTCCCACTTCTCGTGGTGCGAGAGGGCGACTTCCTGTGCTAGGTGGAGAAAGGAGGTCGGCCCAAGGCGTTTCACCGCAGCTTGGAGCGCTTCGTGACCATACTGCGGATGGCGTTTCATGATGTCGAACTCTTCGGCGTCCAGTTTGCCCGGCTTGAGCAGGATGGCGTCCGGGATGCCGACCTTGCCGATATCATGCAGAGGCGCGGACTGATACAAGAGGTCGATGTACTCCGACGTGAGTAGATTCGCGTGCGGCCCCTTGGCCATCTGCTCAGCCAGCACGCGCACGTAGCGTTGAGTTCGCAGGATGTGGTTGCCGGTCTCGTTGTCCCTGGTCTCGGCCAGGGAAGCCAGGGCGATAATCGTCACTTCCTGGGTGGTCGCAAGGTCGCGGGTGCGCTCTTCCAGCGCACTGATCATGTCATTGGTGCGCTTAGCAATGGAGCCAAATTCGTCGTTGCTGACCACCGGAACGCGGGCACGCAGGTTGCCTTTGGAAACCGCATCCATGGCCTGCGACTGGAACCCAAAGAAGAGTCGCAAGTTGGTGGCGAAGGAAGATATGACCAATGTCGCCGCGCTCGTGAGGCAGAGCATGACGAAAAGCAAATCCTTGGCAACCCAGGACATGGCCACGGCCCAGTATTCAGGCCCAGGCGTCAAGGGGAAATTCTCATGCACATCCTTGATGACGACAGCGGCGACGATCAGGGTGGTGAAAACAACACAGGCGCCCGCCAGGAAACCGAATTTTCTGGTGACCGGCAGGTAGGCGCCTTCAAGCCGCCAGTCGATACCCAGCCTCCTTGCTTCGACGACAACCGTCCGTTCCCGCTGTAGGGCCAGCTCGAGGGAGAAGAAGAAGCCCAGAGCCACGGCCCCGACAAAGACTTTCACTCCATTCGCTGGCGGTGCCCCGAAGGCAAGAACCGGGTATATTCCAGCAACGATGGCGGCCAGCAGATAGAGTATCTGGTCAAGAGCAAGCTGGCGCAGGGACTGGGCATCACCAGGGTGTGAAGTGACTGTCGGTGGGAGCAGCAGAGCGCGCAGCGCACACATGGCCAGGAAGCATAGCACAAGGGAAGAAACCCAGTGCACGCGCGAGGCCGCCTCAATGACCGGGCAGACCCTCGTCCCGTACAGGGCGACCACTGCAGCCGTTATCATGGAATACACAAGCGCGCGCATTATGGGTTCCCTCCGTACAGGCTGGAATGATTCAAAGGAACAACGGGTGGACCTGTATGCCGCATGCAGGTGGCACCCGGTCGTTGGCAGGAGCGCTAGCCCACCACCATTCCCCCTGTGTACGCGCCTTGCCGTAGGAAGCGCAAGCGGTTGTCGGTAATCGTCGCCTCTGCGGCTACACGCCCTGGACAAGTCCTTCGACGATCTCGCATAAATCGTTGACCGGTATGGCGTCATGCCTGGGTTCGATGTCCACCAGGGGCTGCTGCTCATGCAAGCCACCGCCCCGGAGCATTGACTCCTGTCTAAAACGGCATACATTTCTATTTGCATAAGCCACCCCTAATCGCGGAGCTTGGACATGAATAGAACCTGTGCCCTCTGCGTATTACTGCTGGCCCTGTCGGCCTCTGCTGCCAGCGCCGCCCCCCAAAAAGCGCAGGAACTCAAAGGAGAATCTATGAGTTCCGCAAATCTTGCGCTGGCCACTTTTGCGGGTGGCTGCTTCTGGTGCGTCGAGTCGGACTTCATCCACATCCCCGGCGTGCTGGAGGTCACCTCCGGTTACGCGGGCGGCGCAGAGAAGAACCCGACCTACAAACAGGTCTCTGCCGGTCAAACCGGCCATATGGAGTCGGTGCAGATCCGGTTCGACCCGGCCAAGGTGAGCTACCGCCTGCTCGTAGAGTGGTTCTGGCGGCACCATGACCCGACTGACGCCGGTGGCCAGTTCTGTGACCGCGGCAGACAGTATGGCCCAGCCATCTTTGTCCACAATGACGAACAGCGGCGCGAGGCCGAGGAGTCCAGAAAGCGCTTGGTGGACTCCAAGGTTTTGGCCAAGCCGGTGGTTACGCCCATCATAGCCTACAGCACCTTCTATCCTGCCGAGGACTATCACCAGCGCTACTTTGAGAAGAACCCGGTGCGCTACAAGTTCTATCGCTTCAATTGTGGACGCGATAAAACCCTCAATGACCTGTGGGGGGTGGAGGCGGAAAGGCCATTTTCGGCCTACACGGCCGCTGCTGTGGCTCCCGGCGCTTGGCACAAGCCCAGCCGGGAGCAGCTGAAGACGAGGTTGACGCCCCTACAGTTCAAGGTCACCCAAGATAGTGGAACAGAGCCGCCCTTCAAGAACGAATACGACACCAACAAGCGCGAGGGCATCTACGTGGACATCCTGTCCGGGGAGGCGCTGTTCAGCTCCAAGGACAAGTTCGACTCCGGCACGGGCTGGCCGAGTTTTGTGCGCCCCCTGGAGCCACACAACATAGTGGAGCGCGAGGACCGAACACTCTTGTTCTCCGTACGCACAGAGGTGCGCAGCAGGCTGGGTGACAACCACATCGGGCATGTGTTCTCGGACGGTCCCAAGCCGACGGGCCAGCGCTACTGCATGAACTCCGCAGCCCTGCGCTTCGTGCCCAAGGAAAACATGGAAAAGGAAGGCTATGGAGCGTATCTGAAGCTCTTCACCAAGTAGAAACCGCTGGGAAAATGAGCTGAGGAGACCCCCATGACCTATTATGATCCCAAAGATCTGGCCAAATTCGGCGACATCGGCAAAAACGCACCCGAGGCTGCCAAAAAATTCTTCGCCTACTACGAGGAAGTCTTTGCCGAAGGCGCCCTCACCGCGCGGGAGAAAGCCCTCATCGCCCTGGCGGTGGCCCACGCTGTGCAATGCCCCTACTGCATCGACGCCTACACCGGCACCTGCCTGGAAAAAGGCTCCAATGCCGACGAAATGACCGAGGCTGTGCACGTTGCTGCGGCCATCCGGGGCGGGGCTACCCTGGTGCATGGGGTGCAGATGCGTAACATCCTGGACAAAAAAGCCTTCTAGCAGAAGCATGGACGCAGCGACCTTCGCCGAGACCCTGGCCGCCCACGGCCTGCCGCCCCTGTGCAAAGGCACTCCGGACACCTTGCAGGTGAACGTGGGCTACCTGTGCAACCGGGCCTGCCGCCACTGCCACTTGGAGGCCGGGCCCGCGCGCACGGAGCGCATGTCACGCGTGGTCATGGACGAGGTGGTGGCCCTGGCGCGGCGCGCGCCTTTCGCCCTGGCCGATGTCACCGGCGGCGCGCCGGAAATGAACCCGGACATCGGCCACCTGCTCAGGGAACTGGCCGCCCTGACGCCCCGGCGCATCTTTCGCACCAACCTGGTGGCCTTGGAAGGACGCGAGGAACTGCTGGGGCTGCTTACCAGCGGTGGCTGGGGCATTGGGGCGTCGCTCCCGGCGGTGAACGCCGGGCAGGTGGACGGCGTGCGCGGGGACGGGGTGTTCGAGCGAAGCCTGAACATGCTGCGCCGTCTCAACGCCCTGGGCTACGGCCAGGGGCAAGGGCTGGAACTGCACCTGGTGTCCAACCCCGGCGGAGCCTTCCTGCCGCCCTCGCAGGCGGCGGCCACAAAGACCTTTCGGAGGGCCCTAGACCTCCAGGGTATCGTCTTCAACTCGCTGATGACCTTCGCCAATGTGCCCCTGGGCCGGTTCCGCAGCTGGCTCGAGGCCTCGGGCAACCTGGAGGACTATGAGGCGAGCCTGCGCCAGCGCTTCAACCCGCAGGTAGTCTGTGGGCTCATGTGCCGCAACATCCTTTCCGTGGGCTGGGACGGGCGCCTCTACGACTGTGATTTCAACCAGGCCCTGGGCCTGGCCAGCGCCACGGCAGAGCACATAAGCGACTATCAGAGCCATAGCCCCCCGGACGAGGTGGCCATTCCCGTGGGCGAGCACTGCTTTGCCTGCACCGCTGGCTCCGGCTTCACCTGAGGCGGCGCTGTGGCGGCCTAGTTCAGGTCGCAGTTCCCCTTCCGCAGCTATCCTTTATGCAGCTACCCCTCCGCTGAATCCACTGGCGTGCAGGCGCGTCCCTTGAGCCCAAACACATAGTGCAGGGCCTTCTGCACTGTGGGCGAAAACAGCTTCTCGCCAACGATGCGCCCGGCCACAGCCTTAGCCATCTCCGAGCGCGTGGGGTACGAATGAACGATGCCCGCCAGGGTGGTGA
>MGTN01000002.1:0-753 GCA_001799475.1 Desulfovibrionales bacterium GWA2_65_9
AAGTCCTCGGGCTTTCTTGGTGAGCCATTCGGCGTGGATGTGCTTCTCCTCCGTTATTTCAGCATCCTTTACCTGGTGAAGATATATATCTTCCGAAATTCCGATTCGGGCTTTGGCATCGGGGCAAAGTTCCCTGCAAAGCCCCCCTCTATCAGGATGCTCTTTGCAGGTTGTGCATTCGCGAAGGTTCCAATGTTTCAATTTGTACTTCTCGCGGTCGTACGGAAAACCCTCGATGATCTTATGTGCCTTATGGAAACTCATCTTTACCGCTCCGACCGTCATCCCCATGATTTGGGCGATTGCGGCGTAACCCTTCTTTTCTCGTCGCAGTTTCCATACCATAAGGTGTTGCCAGGCCTCGTCCCGAGTTCGCGTCGTGTCCAGTTTCCACCGGGAGTAGTTTTTTTCCCACTCCGAGTCTCTGGTATTTTCTCGGTGGTATTTCACGCGATCGAAAAATGCCTCGAATTCTTTCTTCAGTTGCGTTTTCTTCTTCCTGAGATCCACGATGAGGAGACGTTCATGCGGAAGCAACCCTGAGAGGGGAAACGGGACGAGTTTGTCCTTGAACCACGGGGATGTTCCCCCCGATGTTATTACTTCAACTCGCCGTTGTTGCATTTCCCTTTGTTCCAGGTCAAAGACAGAAATACTCGCCTGCTCGGTAGATCCCTCGCGATTCTCGTCATCTTGGACGGCCTGCGGGATACCAAGGACAGGGAGCATACGGCGAAGCAGGGCCTCCTCGTC
>MGTN01000002.1:774-1477 GCA_001799475.1 Desulfovibrionales bacterium GWA2_65_9
CGGCGACCGTCGGCAGAAAGCATGGAAACATCGAATGGCGGATTGACGATCCCGAAATCCTCCTCCAGGCGTTTGTGGAACCATACGTGTGTGTAATCAACCGGCCCGGAGACCCCCTTAACACGATCCTCAAAGGAGATCTCCTTCCCGAACTGGTTCACACCGGGTATTTTTGGAACACGATTTTCCCGAACCGCTGATCTCCACTCGCGGTAAGCGCAAAGGACGCGGTCCCTGTTCTCCTCGATGAATTTCCGGTATCGGTAATTTTCCTTCAGGAAAGCAAGTCGGAGGGATGCCGACTCCACATCGTCGTGTTTCGGGGGGCGGGGTATTGGATTCATCAATTACCTCCTGCCGGTGTCCCTGGGTGTGATCTTTGGGAAGCACCGTCGGCGTTCCCGCTGTCTGCCTATCCCTCGAAGATTGATGTCAGTATACGCCAGAGGTGATATGTCTATAATTTGCGGGAGAAACCAACAAGGGGGCGTGAAATGGCTGGAGGTAAAACTTCCGATTAACGTTGACGACCCTAAAAGGAAGCGTGGCAAGGACTGATGCCTACTCTGTGGTCCTGTTGTGGAGCGGGATGTAGTTATGATCCCTGACGCTGTTCGCCTTTTCCTCTCCCGAAAATATCTCGATTGGGCTGAGGCGCTGCCTCCGTCCAGCTGGCAGTTCATTTCGCATCTCCAGGAAAATC
>MGTN01000002.1:1516-4963 GCA_001799475.1 Desulfovibrionales bacterium GWA2_65_9
CACATCTGGCGTGGGGCCAGGTCCATGGCGAAGGCGTTGGGGCAGGAGGCCGTGCAGGTGCCGCACTGCATGCAGGCCCGGACCATGTCCTGGAGCGCGGTCAGCATCCCGTCCCCAGGGCGTGAATGCGTTTGCGGGGTGAAGGAGATGGGCGTGCGCGTGTTGTTCATGGTGATCTCCTCACTGTCAGAGCCTTGCCGCAGCGGCGGGCTGCACGGCCAGGGCAGCGTCGATGACGGCCATGACCTGCTCGTCGTGGAAGCCCCGCAGCACGGTGGCGCTGTTGGGGCAGGCGGCCATGCACGAGCCGCAGCCCTGGCACAGAAGCTCGTCCACCACGATCTTGTCGCGGTCCAGGTCGAGCGACCGCGCGCCATACGGACACACGGAGATGCAGCGGCCGCAGCGCGCGCACAGGGTCTCGCGGACCTCGGCCACCACGTTGCCGCAGGAGAGCTGCTTCTCGCTTAAGATGCGCACCACGCGCTGGGCCGCGGCCTTGGCCGAGAGCAGGGTCTCGCGCATGGTTGCGGGCCCCAGGGCCAGGCCGCAGGCGAACACGCCGTGCTTGAGGAAGTCCACGGGCCGCCACTTGCTCTCGGCCTCCTGGTAGAAGCCGTCGGCGGTCAGGCCCACCCCGAAGAGGTCGGCGATCTCGGCGGCGTCGTTCGGCTCCACGCCGCTGGAGAGCACGAGCAGGTCGGTATGCAGTTCGATCTCCGAGCCCAGCACCGGGTCGAAGGCGGTGATCACCGGCTTGTCGTCCTTAAACTCGACCCTGGGCCTGCTGTCGGGGCTGTAGCGGATGAAGATGGCCCCGCTACGCCGGGCCTCGGTGTAATAGCGCTCGGAGAAGCCGGTGGTCATGATGTCGCGGTAGAAGACGTAGACCGGCAGCCCCGGATTGCGCTTCTTGAGCATCAGGATGTTCTTGAGCGCGCCCTGGCAGCAGACCCGGCTGCAGTAGTTGCGGGACTCCTCGCGCGAGCGCCAGCATTGGATCATGGCCACGCCGGAAAGGCCGGAGGCGTCCACGGAGCCCGCGGCCAGGCGTTGTTCCAGTTCCAGTTGCGTCAGTACGCTCCTGTGCACCCGGTTGCCGTACTCGTAGACCTTGGCCTCATGGCCGCCCGTGGCCAGGATGGTGGCGCCGTGGTGCAGGGTGTGGGCCACGCCCTCGCCCGTGGCCACGACGGTGACGAACCGCCCGGCCTTCCCGCGCGAGAGCACCACCCGCGAATCCTTGAGCACGCGGATGTTCGGGTTCTTCTCCACCTGCTCGACCAGGTCCTCCATGAAGCGCGCCGGGTCATCGCCCTCCAGGGTGTAGCGCAGGTTCATGGCCTGGCCGCCCAGGTGCTCGGCCTCCTCCACCAGCACCACCTTGAAGCCCTGGTCGGCGATGCCCATGGCTGCGGTCATGCCCGCAAGGCCACCGCCCACCACCAAGGCCTGGGGCGAAACCGGCGTGGCCTGGGGCAGGGCCGAGGGGTCCGCCCCCAGGAGCTTGGCCGCGGCCATGGCCAGAAGCGAGCCCATCTCGTTGGTGCGCGCGGCCTCGCCGCAATCGCAGACGCCGGGGCTGGCGCCCGGTTCCGTTGCGCAGCTGGCCAGGCAGGCGGCGTGTCCGCCGAAGCTGGTGGACCGCCCGGCGAGGCTGGCCGTGTGGATGTCCACCACGTCCATCAGCGCCGGGTTGAGCTTCAGGGCCTCGCCCAGCTCACGCAGCCGGGGCACGTGGACATAGGGCAGGCAGGCCCCGATGAGCACGCGGTTGGGCTGTGCCTCCTCGGCCTCCTGGCGCAGGGTCTCCCAGCCTTCGCGGGTGCAGGCGCGCTTGACGTCCACCACCTTGACCACCCCGGGCAGCACCGCCATGCGCCGGTGCAGAAGCTCGGAGTCCACGTTGCGCTCCAGGGTCGGGCAGGAGGAGCACAGGGCCATGAGCACACGCGGCATCTGGCGGGAGACGTCCATGTACTCCGGCTCGGCCTCTGGGCTCTCCTCGCGCGGGCCGCGATAGACCCGGATCATGCGCGAGGCGCCCATGGCCGCGGCCCCGGCCTGGATCAGCGAGCCCCGGATGTCGGCCGGTTCGCCAAAGGCCCCGGCGGCGAAGACGCCCAGGCGGCTGGTGCGGTTCGGGGAAAGGTACCTGGTGGCGCAGAAGCCGCTGTCGTTGACCTCGATGCCGGCGGCCTGGGCCAGGCGCTCCATGGACTTGGGCGGGCGGGCGCCCACGGCCAGGACCAGGGCGTCGAAGACCTCCTCGCGCAGCTCGCCTGCGTAGTCGAAGTACTGGATCAGGATGTCCCCGTCCGGGCCGGGCAGGATGGTGTGCGGCCGGGCAGGCACGAAGCGCACCCCGGCAGTGCTCTCGGCCTCGTCGCGGTAGCGTTGGTAGTCGCGGCCAGAGGTGCGCATGTCCATGTAGAAGATGGTGGCCTCGGCCTGGCCGCCCGTGCGGCGCTTGGCCAGCAGGGCCTGCTTGATGGAGATCATGCAGCAGAAGGAGGAACAGAAGTCGGCCTGCTTCTTCACGTCGCGCGAGCCCACGCACTGGATCCAGGCGATGCGGCGCAGGGGCTTGCCGTCGCCGGGGCGCTCCAGAAGACCCTGGCTGGGCCCGGTGGGGCTGGCCAGGCGCTCGAACTCAAGCGAGGTCAGCACGCCGGGGTGGCTGCCGTAGAGCAGCAGGTCGGCGCAGCCGCCGGGGCTGGCGGCGGGGTTGTAACACTCGAACCCGGCGGCCAGGATCACCGCGCCCACCTCGATGCTGAAGCTCTCGTCCGAAACCAGGCGCATGAACAGCTTGTCCAGCCAGGGCACGGCCTGGGCCTGCTTAAGCGGCTTGGCCAGGACCTCGCGCGCGCCCTGCTTGAGGAGCGCGGGCACGGCCTCGTCCTTGCCTGGAGAGGCCAGCAGCACCACGGCGAGATTCGGGCGCAGCTCCAGGGCGCGGCGCAGGGTGTGCTCGACCTCGGCTTGCGGCAGGTCCAGGTCCAGCAGCATGAGCCCGCAGTCCAGGCCGCCAGCCAGCAGCGCCAGGGCCTCCTCGCCGGATGCCTTGGAATGCAGCGGGAAATTCTCGTCCTTGAACCACAGCGGCAGATCCTGGGCGAGCTGCTCGTCCGGCGTGGCGACGACGACGTGGAAGTCCTTGCGCTGCTCGAACTTGAAGTCGATGGCCTGGGTCGGGCAGGCCTCGAAGCAGCGCCAGCAGCGCTGGCAGTTGTCCAGGTCCACCACGTAGTGGTTGGGGATGTTGTGCGGCACGGGCAGGTACACGGCCGTGCGCTGCCCCAGGCCCGCGTTGAACTCGCTCGGCACGCGCGCCGGGCAGACCTCGGCGCACAGGCCGCAGCTCACGCAGCGCGTGGGGTCGACGAAGGTCGAGCGGCGGCGCAGGGTGGCCTGGAACTTGCCAGGATCGCCTTCCAGTCCGGA
>MGTN01000002.1:5029-21625 GCA_001799475.1 Desulfovibrionales bacterium GWA2_65_9
CTCGGCCAGGTCCAGGGCGGACCGGATGCCGCCGATGCCGGCCCCGACAACCAGTGCTCCGTATTCCTTCTTCATCTGACCCTCCCGCGTTGGGTGCGTCCGCCAGCGACAAACGGCTCGGATAGGCGTCGCGGCTAGTCCTGTCCTCCGGTGAGCTCCGTGAATTCGTGCTCCCGGAACACGGACAAGGGCGGCGCCTCGCCGGGATCCCTGCCCGCCTCGTACTCGAAGGCCTTCTGCGTGGAGGCGGCGATGGTCCTAAACAGCTCCATGACCGGCACGCCGTTGGGGCAGGCGTTGGAGCACTGGCCGCAGCCCACGCAGGCGGTGCTCATGTGGGCCAGCCGCGTGAGATGGAAGAAAACCGTGTCCGTGGGCATCTTGAGCGCGCCGCGCTGGCGGGCCCAGGACATGTACTGCCAGGGCTTGTGCTCGAAGACGTCGGTCAAAAAGACGCACTCCTTGCAGTAGCACACCGGGCAGGCCGTGCGGCAGTTGTAGCAGTTGACGCAGGCCGAGAGGAACTGGGACAGCCCGGTCATGTCCGAGGTGGCGGCGGTGGTCTCGGCGAACATCTGTTCCTGGGCCTCGCGGCGTTCAGCCAGGAGCTCCTCCAAGGCCTTTGTGCGCGCGCCGTCGTCTGCGGCCTCGGGCAGGCCCAGGCGGGTCATGAAGCCCTCGCCTCTGGGCGTGTTGGCCATGAGCAGCAGGCCTTGCGCCACATCCTGCCCGAACAGGCCGATGGACAGGTCCGCCTCCGCGCCCGTCGAGTGCTCACAGGTGCGGCAGGCCCTGGCGATCTCCATGCCGCCATGCGTCCCGCGCCCTGAGGCGCGCAGAAACTTCACCAGGGACCATGTGTCGCCGCTATTGGCGACAAAATGGGTGTAGTCGGCGTTGGAAAAGGCTCCGGGGCAGTCCAGGCTCACGAGCAGCGTGTTTTCCATGCTGCCCTGGTTGAGCTTGCACAGCTCGATGAAGGCCCGGACCTCGCACGGCCGGAGGAATGCGGCCACCAGGCCGCCCTCGTCCGCGCCACGGGTCAGCCTTGTGAGCATGCGGGCCGCGTTGAGGCGAAAGGACGGGGCCAGGGGGTCCACGTCGTGGAACTGTTCCGGGTCGGCCACCAGGGCGGGCATGGTCCCGCCGCCCGCGGGCAGCCGCCGGGGCGCGAGCACGGCCGCGATGTCGCCGTCCGCCAGCAGCCGGGCGCAGAAGTCCTGGAGCGCGGCCACCGGATTGCCGTCCTTGACCTCGATTCGTGCGATGCTTCCCATGACGTGCCTCCGCAAAGACTAAGGTTCAAAGCAACGGCAAGCGCCGGGTGTCGATGGGCCCCAGCTCCTTGATCTCTGCCGTGAAGCGGTTCACCGTGGCGGCAAATTCATTGCCTTCGCTGGCGCCCACCCAGGTCAGCTTGATCCTGCGGCTGTCGATGCCGAAGCGGGGCAGGATCTCCATGAGCAGCTTCACGCGCCGCCGGGCCTTGTAGTTGCCGTTGATGTAGTGGCAGTCGCCCGGATGGCAGCCGGAGATGAGCACGGCGTCGGCCCCGCCGAGCAGGGCCTTGATGATGTACTTGGGGTCCACCATGCCGGTGCACATCATGCGCACCAGCCGGACATTGGGCGACTGGACCATGCGCGAGGTCCCGGCCAGGTCGGCCGCGGTGTAGGTGCACCAGTTGCAGACAAAGGCCACGATGGCGGGCTCGAAGGCCGCGCCAGGCATCGGCTCGCTCTGCGTTTCCGGCGTTACGATCAGCTCTTGCATGTTTTCCTCCCTCGGCTTCTCTGTCATGTGGCGTCCGCCCCGGCGGGTTGCCTAACCGGCTGCACGCGCAGGGACAGCCCCTCCAGTTCGGCGAAGATCTGCTTCTCGTTGAAGTGCCGCACCTGGGCCGCGCCGCTGGGGCAATGCCCGGCGCAACTGCCGCAGCCCTTGCACATGGCCTCGTTAATGACGCAGACCTTGCGCCGCTCGTCGAACTCGATGGCCGAGTAGGCGCACAGCCCGACGCACATCTTGCAGCCGATGCAGATGTCGGGGTTGATCCAGGAGACCGTGGGCGAGATGCTGACCTCGCCGCGCGCGGCCAGGCTGAGCGCCTGGCCCGCCCCGCCCGAGGCGTGGGCCACGGCGTCGGGGATGTCCTTGGGGCCCTGGCAGGTTCCGGCCAGGAAGATGCCGTCCGTGGCCGTGGACACCGGCCCGAGCTTGGGGTGCTCCTCCAGGAAGAAGCCGTCCTGCCCCTGGCTGATGCCGAAGACCCTGGCCACCTCGGAGGCGTCGTGCCGGGCCTGCATGGCCGTGCAGAGCACCACCATGTCCACAGCCACGCGCACCGGGCGGCCGAGCAGGGTGTCCTCGGCCACGACGATGAGCTTGCCTTCCTCTTCCGCGCTCCTGGCCTGGTCCGTGACCTCGGAGGGCCGCCCCCGGATGAAGCTCACGGCCTCCTCCTGGACGCGGCGGTAGAACTCCTCGTAGCCCTTCCCGAAGCAGCGCATGTCGATGTAGAAATTGAACACCCGCGCCTGGTGGCCGATCTTGTCCTTGATCAGGTGGTCGTACTTCAGCGCGTACATGCAGCACACCCGCGAGCAGTATTCGTGGTGCGCCTTGTCGCGGCTGCCCACGCAGTGGATGATGGCCACGCTCTCCGGAGGCTGGCCGTTCTTCATGAGGATCTTGCCGCCGGTCGGCCCCACGGCGTTGTTCAGGCGCTCGAACTGCAGGCCCGTGTAGACTTCGGGGTAGCGGCCAAAGCCATACTGGGACAGGGCCGTGGGATCGAGGATGTCGAAGCCCGTGGCCAGGACGATGGTGCCCACCTGCACGTCCAGGAAGCTCTCCTGCTGCTCGAAGTCGATGGCCTCCGAGGGGCAGTTCTGCTTGCAGGCCCCGCACTTGCCCTTGACCAGGTAGATGCAGCTGGCGGCGTCGATGACGGGCGTGTTGGGCACGCTCTGAGGCGAGTTGCGGTGCACGGCCTTGCGCTTGCCCAGGCCCTCCTCGAACTCGCTGGGCACGCTCTTGGGGCACTTCTCCATGCACAGGCCGCAGCCCGTGCAGCGGTCTTCGTTGATGTAGCGCGGCCGGGTGCGGATGCGCGCCGTGTAGTTGCCGACGTAGCCCTTGACCTCCACCACCTCGCTCATGGTCATGAGGTTGATGTTGGGCTCCTGGGCCACGGCCACCATCTTCGGGGTGGAGATGCAGGCCGCGCAGTCCAGCGTGGGGAAGGTCTTGTCGAACTGGGTCATGTGCCCGCCGATGGACGGCCCGCGCTCCACCAGGTGCACCTTGTGCCCGGAGCGGGCGATGTCGAGCGCGGCCTGGATACCGGCGATGCCGCCGCCCACCACCAGCACGTCTGGATGCACGGCCTCCACGCGGGAGTAGAGCTCCTCGTGTTCATTGACCCGGGACACCGCCCCGGCCACCAGGGTCTTGGCCTTGGCCGTGGCCTCGGCCGGGTCGGCCACGACCCAGGAGCAGTGCTCGCGGATGCAGGTCATCTGGAACAGGAAGGGGTTCAGGCCGCCGCGCTGGCAGGTCTTCTGGAAGGTCTTCTCGTGCAGCCGGGGCGAGCACGAGGCGACCACCACGCG
This sequence comes from Desulfovibrionales bacterium GWA2_65_9, assembly GCA_001799475.1. Classification (GTDB taxonomy): domain Bacteria; phylum Desulfobacterota; class Desulfovibrionia; order Desulfovibrionales; family Desulfovibrionaceae; genus Humidesulfovibrio. The sequence goes on from MGTN01000002.1 coordinate 8,644, forward strand.
GGTCAGGCCCATCTCCCGGATGTCCTTGATGATCATGTCCTGGCCGGGGTCGGAGCACATGAACTTGTAGTCCCGGGCCACGGCCACGTTCTTGAGTCCGCTCGCGAAGCGGGCCACACCCTCCGAGTCCACCCGTCCGGCGATGTTGGTGCCGCAGTGGCAGACGTAAACTCCGATCCTGCTGGGCATGGCGGCCTCCCTGAAGCTGTCGCCGCTCACTTGGAGGGCGGTTGCCTCCCCCGTGCCTGGACGCGGCGCGGAGAATCATCTTTCTGCTGTATCCTCAAAAATTGTGCCACAGTGCAGCGTTGCATCTTTTCTCTGCGATCATAGAGGAATGTAAAATTGCTATGAAAATAGTATGGCTTTGAGTTTGTGCATTTATGTGTTGCGTCACGAGACGGAATCTTGCATAGCAAGATTGGACTCGAATGTTGCCAACACCCAGTGCAGTTGGATGACGTGCAAAGGAAGCTGGCTGCTATGACAGCAACGCATCAAAAAGGGACTGGCTCTCTGCACGCAAGGCGAGACGAAGCCGACATGTGTAGCGTCCTGCTGGACGCTGCTCCGGACCAGGCCCTGCTGATGCGCCTCGACGGGACGGTGCACGTCGCCAACGTCTCCATGGCCGCGCTCTTTCACCTGCCGCCGGAGCATCTGGTCAATGAGCGCCTGTACGACTTCCTTCCTGCCGATGTGGTCAGGAAATGGGCCAAGGCCGTGCACCAGGCCGTGGAATCCGGCCAGCCATCGCACTTCGAGGAGTCCTTCTTTGCCGGACGTAATCTTGAGGTCCGGGTGCATCCCGTGCGCGGTGCGGACGGGGCCGTGGACCGGGTGGCGGTGTTCTGCCGGGACATCACCGGGCAGAAGGCCGCGGAGCGGGAGCGCACCCGCCTGGGCTCGGCCCTTGAACAGACCGCCGATCCTGTGATCCTGTATGACGAGATGATGCGCGTGGCCTACATCAACCAGGCCTTTGAGGCCATGACCGGCTACTCGCTGAAGGAGGTGCGCGGCAAGCCCGTGGCTGCGTTCTATCTGGGCCTGGAACAGCAGGCCAGTCTGAACCAGACCATCGAGACCTTGGCCAGCGGCGAGGCCTGGACCGGCAAGTCCTGCAATACCTGCAAGGACGACAGCGTGATCTGCTGCCACAAGACGGTCTCGCCCATCCGCGGCAAGGGCGGCTTGATCCTGGGCTATGTCAGCGTCTGGCGTGACGTGACCGCCATGGAGGCCCTGGAGCGCCAGCTGCGGCAGGCGCAGAAGATGGAGGCCCTGGGCACCCTGGCTGGCGGCATCGCCCACGACTTCAACAACATCCTCTCGCCCATCGTGCTCATGACGGACATCGGCCTCTCCCAGCTTGCGGAAGGCGACCCCCTGCGCGGCACCTTCAAGAGCATCCTCAAGTCCACCAACCGTGCCGGAGCCCTGGTGCGGCAGATTCTGAGCCTGAGCCGCCGGCACGAAACCGATCAACCCATCCCCTTGCGCCTCTCGGACATCATTCTGGAATGCCTGACCCTGCTGCGGCCCAGCCTGCCCAGCACCATCGACATCTCCCTGGTTACGGATACGGAGCGCGACGTGCTCCTGGCTGACCCGGCCCAGGTGCATCAACTGCTCATGAACCTCTGCACCAACGCTGCCTGGGCCATGCGCGGCTCCGGGGGGACGCTCAAGCTGCGCGTTGAGGAGCATGATGTGGGAAGCAGGGGCGATGGCGGATTTCCCGATGCGCAGCCCGGGACCTATGTGGTTTTGAGCGTGCGGGACAGCGGGCACGGCATCAAGCCGGAACACCTGGAGTGCATCTTCGACCCCTTCTTCACCACCAAGACCGATGGCTCGGGCACGGGGCTCGGCCTGGCCGTAGTCATGAACATCGTCACCAGGCTGCGCGGAGCCATCCGCGTGCGGAGCGATCCGGGCCAGGAAACCTGTTTTGATGTTCTGCTGCCACGTTCGGATCTTCTGCCTGCGGACCAGCAGGCCCAAGCCCCCGAATCTGCGCGGGGCCTCAGGGGCACTGGACATGTGCTCGTAGTTGATGACGAGCCGGACATCCTGGAGGCCTGCGTCATTGGCCTCAATGCCTACGGCTACGAAGTCAGCACCTGCCTGCGCGGGGAGGAGGCGCTGGAGTTGTTTCGCACCAACTCCGATCGTTTTGACGTGGTGTTGAGTGATACGACGATGCCCGGCCTGGCAGGCCCGGACCTGGTTCGGGAGCTGCTCAAGATCAAGCCGCACCTGCCAGTGATTCTGACCACCGGGCACAGCGACCTGGTCTCCAGGGAAAAGGCGTGGCGCATCGGCGCCCTCGAATTTCTGGCCAAACCCTTTCGCATGGACGAATTGGCCGACCTGTTGCGCAAACTGCTTGGGAGCAAACGCCGCCACGCAGCGCCGGAGGACTGACCGATGCCGCGTGTGCTCATCGTGGACGACGACCCCCTGCTCTGCGAGGCCCTTGCACTCGCCGTGCAGCATGCGGGCTTCGAGGCGGACACGGCCGGAACCCTGAAGGACGGCCTGCGCAAGGCCCGCTGCGGGGATTTCGACGTGGTCGTGCTGGACGTGCGCATGCCCGATGGCAGCGGGCTCGACAGCCTGCCGGACTTCCAGGAATGCCCCTCGGCACCGGAGGTCATCATCCTCACCGGCGCGGGCGACCCGGACGGGGCGGAACTGGCCATCCGCAGCGGCGCCTGGAGCTACATCGCCAAGCCGCCGACCCTGAACACCATCCGCTTGCCCATTCAGCGGGCCGTGGAGCACCACCGGGGCAAGCAGAAGGTCCTGCCGCTCGGGCTCAAGCGCAGCGGCATCATCGGCGACAGCCGGGCCATGCATGCCTGCCTGGACCTTGTGGCCCAGGCTGCAGCCACGGAGGCCTCGGTGCTCATCACCGGCGAGACAGGCACGGGCAAGGAGCTCTTCGCCCGCGCCATCCACGACAACAGCGCCCGGGCCGACGGCCCCTTCGTGGTGGTGGACTGCGCGGCCCTGCCCGAAAAGCTCGTGGAGAGCGAGCTGTTTGGCTACGAGCGGGGCGCATTTACTGGGGCCGACCGCCGTTTTGAGGGCATGGTCCACCAGGCCAACCGGGGCACGCTGTTTCTGGACGAGATCGGGGAATTGCCGTTGGCTGTGCAGAAAGCCTTCCTGCGCGTGCTTCAGGATGGCCGCTACCGCCCTGTGGGTGGACTCAAGGAGTCGCTGAGCGATTTCCGTCTCGTGGTGGCCACCAACCGCGACCTTGAAGCCATGGCCGAGGCCGGGGCGTTCCGCCAGGATCTGCTCTTCCGCATCCGGACCATGACCATCGATTTGCCTCGGCTCAAGGAGCGCAACGGCGACATCGCCCGGTTGTGCCGGCATTTCGTGGCCCGGCAATGCCGCGTGCAAGGGCTTCCGGCCAAGCGCGTCTCGCCTGATTTCCTGGACGCCCTGGAGGCCTACGCCTGGCCGGGCAACGTGCGCGAATTCATCCACGCCGTGGAGCATTCCCTGGCTGCGGCCATGAACGATCCGGTGCTCGTGGCCGCCCACCTGCCCACAAACATCCGGGTCAGTCTGGCGCGGTCCTCCCTCCCCGTCCGGGAGTCAACCCCGGCGGGCAACGGGCTGCGGGCCGACAGCCCGGTGCAGCCGTTGCGCCAGGTCCGGCTGCAGGCCGTGGCTGAGCTGGAGTCGGGCTACCTGCGGGAGCTGCTCGCCGCGTGCGGCGGCGGCATCCCGAAGGCCTGCGCCATGTCCGGGTTATCGCGCGCGCGGCTATATGCCTTGATGAAGAAATACGGGCTGACTTGAGGCCTGGGAAATATCGCCAAGGGGCTGCGGATGAAGTCGCCCAGGGAATTCATCCGCTCGTCAGCAACCGCCGGGTGTCCGATTTGGCAGGGGCAACTCCACGAGGCTTGCAAGCTTGTCCCGTCGAATCCCAGTACTATCCTTGTACAGAATGCTTTTTGAGAAACCACAAGGTCAATGCCACGACATGAGTCCGTAATTATTGGATATTCAACTTTGCTGGCATACAAGAATCGCCCGCAGTCCCCATTTGTATGCCCCGATTGTATGCCCAAAACGTCCAGCACGCTCTCCCTGACGCTCTTCCGCTGCCTATCCAAAACATGTTGATAGCGCTTGGGAACCATCTCCGTTAAGGTTTGCCCCATGATTCGGGCCACCGTCGCTGGGCCCGCTCCGCCATCCGAGGCATCGTCGCAAAGGCATTACCCAAGGCATAAGGCCTGATGCCTTGGGTGATCCCCGCAGCCTTTAGCGCTGTGCGCCAGCTTCGGATCAGGTCGCCAAACGGCTTTTGCCCCTGTGGTGGTTGATCGGCCCGGCCCAGCCGTCAATGTTGCCCCATTGCTGAAGCTCAGCAACCAAGTCTTCCGTCAAGTCCGACTCGCGCCATTGCTCCCCACGGTTCTTCTTGACCTTTTCATGCCTGATTATTCCGCGTTCAAGCTCTACCCCGGCCCAATCCATCCGCAAGAGTGATTGAAACCTTGCGGTTGATCCCGTTCTGTTTACGCCCTCTTTCCCCGAGGGTGGACACAAGTGCGCCTTGAAAGCTCCTGGGCGGCAATGTGACCGATCTCGGCCAGGCAGGGAACAAGGTGGGGAAGGTCGTTGCGGAGATCCTTCGGATTAATAGCCTTGGTCGGCCTCTGCAGTCAGAATTAATTGATTTTCCGCAAAGGGGAAGGGTCGGATTGTATCCAATTCGGGCTTGACATTATCAAATAAATAAGTATGTAATTACTTAAATAAAATAAATGAGGTGTCGCCATGGGCCGCAAGAAAGTTATCGACGACGAAACCCTTCTCGAACATGCACGCGCAGTGTTTCTTGAGCGTGGTGCTTTCGGGTCCACGCGCGACATTGCCGAACGGGCAGGCATATCCGAGGCAGCAATTTTCAAGCGCTATCCAACTAAGGTGGGGCTTTTTCTCGCGGCCCTCATGCCACAGCAGGAAGACGTCAGCTCGGTCATCGCATCCGAAGTCGATGACACACGCGAAGCCCTGGTCCAAACAGGATACCGCCTGCTCAAGCACTTCAGGAAGATCATCCCCACAGTGATGCACCTGATCACGCACCCTTCGATCAAGATGTCCGACGTCGCGGACCATTTCGGTCCTGATCGGGTTGATCGGCTGGCGAATAACTTGGCCCAATTCCTGGCCCAGCGCCAGGCTTCCGGCCTGGTTCTCGTAGATAATCCGCTGGCTTGCGCCAATCTCCTGATCGCAGCAATCCATAGTCTTGCCGTGTATGAGGTCATGGAATTTCACCCTGGCGGCGCTATTGAACATGCCGTCCCTCTTTTTGTGAACGCCCTTTGGTGCGGCCTGGCACCTGGACCGAGGTGTGGCGCCCCCTTGCCCTGACCTGAGCCGCCACGCCGTGAACCAAAGCAACTCACTGACGTAAAGAGGATCATCCGATGCATACCCAGATTCGAAACGATCATGCGTTGGCCGGACAACCCAATGCCATTTCCCCTTCGCTGCTTTGTCTGCGCCATGTGTCAAAATCGTATGACACTCCAACCGGACAATTCCTGGCCCTTACGGACATCGATCTCGACCTGAGGGCCGGAGACTTTCTGGCCATTGTCGGTAAATCGGGCAGCGGCAAGTCGACCCTGGTCAATGTGATGACGGGCATTGACACGCCCACCCGAGGATCCGTGGCTGCCGTCGGCAAAAACATCGAAAAATTCGGCGAGGATCGGCTCGCTACCTGGCGCGGACGGAATGTGGGCGTTGTGTTCCAATTCTTCCAGCTCCTGCCGACCCTGACAGTTGTGGAGAACATCATGCTCCCCATGGATTTTTGCCATTTCCTTCCAACTTCAAAGCGCCGCGGCCGGGCCATGGAGCTTCTCGAAAAGCTCTCCATCGGCAGGTACGCGGACAACCTGCCCGCCGATTTGTCCGGCGGGCAGCAGCAGCGCGCTGCGATCGCTCGCGCCCTGGCCAACGACCCCCCGATCATCGTTGCCGATGAGCCCACCGGCAATCTTGATTCCAGGACCTCGGACGAGGTCATAGAGCTATTCGCCGGCCTCGCTGTGGAGGGAAAGGCTGTGGCCATGGTCACTCATGAGCGCGATCTCAGCCGCCATTTCACCCGTGTCGTCGAGTTGAGCGACGGGCGCATCCTGTCACAGAGCGAAGTGAGCGTTCGGTCATGAACATCGCGACCAGGTGGTATAAGCTTTTCCGCGATTTCCGGGCCATCGGCGGCCGGATCACGATGATGGTCGCGGCCATCGCCGTGGGCGTCTTCTCCGTGACGACCATTGTCAGCACTTACGCCATCCTCACCAGGGAAATTTCGCGCAACTACCTTGAAACCAATCCGGCCTCAGCCCTCATCGACCTGGGGGAGGTGAACCCATCGCTGGTAGACCAGGTGCGCTCCAGGCCCGACATCGGGGAAGTAGAAGCGGGCTCGATCATCACGGCGAGAGTCAAACTCAAGAACGATGAATGGGGCCGACTTCTCTTGTTCGTGGTTCCAGACTTTGGCAATCTCACCATCAACAAAGTCTTCCCCCAAGCCGGAGCCTATCCGCCCAGAGACCAGACGATTCTGGTCGAGCGCGAAACCCTGGCCTTTCTCGGCTCATCCATTGGCGACGCGATCACCATGCAAACCCCTTCCGGTCAGAATACTCAGGTCGTCATCTCCGGCACCGTCCACGATCCCGCGCTCGCTCCCTCCTGGAAGGAGCAGACGGCCTACGCCTATCTCACACCGGACACCCTGGCCGCGCTCGGGCATAACCCAGTGCCCGAACTGCTCAAAGTCGTGGTTAAGGGCGCGGTCTTTGACCAGGGAAAAGTCGATAGCGTGGCCACGCGACTCGGGCTCGAACTCCGGGCTCAAGGGCTGTCCGCCCACCAGATTCAGGTCCCCCCCACTGGCAAGCACCCGCACCAGTCTCAAATGACTGCTGTTTTGGCCATGTTCATCGTCTTCGCGTTCCTGGCACTGGTTCTGAGCGCCGTTCTCACTGCTTCGATGGTCGATGGCCTCTTGGCCCAGCAGGTCCGCCAAATCGCGGTAATGAAGGCAATCGGCGCTCGGTACGGTCAGATCACCGGGCTTTACCTGACGGGCATCCTGGCCATATCTACCGCAGCCGTACTCATCGGTGTGCCTTTGGGGCTTCTTTGCGGCCGGAGCTTCGCCCAAGTCATCGCCCAGTTGCTGAACTTCAACATCGCAAGCTCCCGGCTGCCTAGCTGGCTCATCCCCGCTCTTGCAGGCGGAGGTATGTTCATCCCCGCCGCTTTTGCCCTGACGCCCATCAGCCGCGCCACGCGCCGCACGGTGCGCGAGTCGCTTAACGACTACGGCGTTTCCAGCAAGGAGTTCGGCACATATGGACTTGATGTTGTACTGTCCAAGCTCGGCGGTTTAGACCGTACGCTTATCCTGGCGCTTCGTAACGCCTTTCGCCGCCGCAGCCGGATGATCCTCACCCTGTCCCTGCTTGGCATCGCCGGGGCCATGTTCATGGCCAGCCTGAACGTGAAGACCGCTTGGGAATACTTCGTCGCCAGTTCCGCCAAGGACCGCGGCTATGACCTCGAACTCCGGCTAGACCATTCGGTTCCGACCGTATCGCTTTTAGCCGCCATATCGGGGGCAGAGGGAGTGGGAAAAGTGGAACCGTGGAGCTTGGCCAAGGCTTCTGTCGCTCGCCCGGACGGGCTCACGGTGATGCGCACCTATCCCGACGGTGGCCATGGCAATTTGGAGTTTCGGTCCATGCCAGAGCCGGGCAGTCTCGACCATCTTGTTTTCCTCGAAGGAAGGCCTCCAGCGCAGGGTGAGATCGACGAAGTTCTTCTCAACCAGTCCGCCCGTACTCTTCTGGGCGATCCTCATGCTGGAGATGTGCTCAGACTGACGGTAGAGGGCCACAGCGCCTCATACCGCATCGCTGGAATTGTCCGCCAAATCGTCACCCCGCCTGCGGTCTTTGTTTCGGGCTCCGGTTTTTCCGCTGCCACGCGAACCAGCAGCCAGACAAATGCGGTGCGCATCAGCACCACATGCCATACGCCCGAAGCGATTGCGGCTACTTCTGCAGCCGTGGAAGCACGCTTGCTCGACTATGACATCCACATTGCGCTTTCCATCTCAGAGACCCAGGTAGGCGGTGCGGTTGGCGGTCACGTCAAAATCCTCATTGTTTCGCTCATCGTCATGTCAATGCTCATGGCCACGGTCGGTCTACTGGGGCTCGCGTCCGCATTGGGCTCGAACGTAGCCGAGCGCACCCGGGAATTCGGCATCATGCGCACCATTGGCGGCACGAGTTCCGTGGTGATCCGCAATGTCCTCGCCGAGGGCGTGTTTACGGGACTGGTCAGTATCGCTTTGTCCATCGTCCTCGCCCTGCCACTGGCCATTGGCATCGGCAAGCTTGTCGGCACCCTTTCCTTCGGTTTGCCATTACCATTTATGCAGTCCTGGACAGCCCTTGGGTTGTGGTCGGCCTTCATCGTCTTCGGCACAGCAGGAGCGAGTCTCGTGCCCGCCTTACGCGCCTCACGCCTCACGATCCGCCAAACCCTCGCTTACACCTAAACTCAGCAAGGAGAATCAACAGTGTGCAAAGGATTCATAGTCGCTCTCATTGGCGTCGCCTGCGTCGGTGCACTGTTCTTCCTGGCGCATATGTACGACTTCATTGGTTTTGTTCGCACCATGCACGGAGGATAACCCAACCCAGAGTCTCTACTCCTAGCTGGCCCTAAACAGGGAGCTTTACACAGGGAAGGGAGACCTGATGAAGAGCGGGCCAAGCCTGAAAGGATGATCGCATTATTATGCATTTACCAATGCTCAGTCTCCAGAGGGTATGTGTTGGCATATAGGCGTCATGCAGCCTGCTTGGCGACTAGCACCCGAAATACTACCTATTTATAAAACATAAGTACGGTATTTCCCTCAAGTCATTGCCTACATTTTTGTATTCAGCTATCATTGAATAGTCCCCCCATTGCGCCAGCAGGTATTCTAATGGAGGAAGCCTCATGCATGCTTACTCTCCTGGCCATTCTGAGTTTCTCTCCGTTTGTCGCCCACGGCGGCGAGTCAAGGCACAAGGATATCCTCCTCTGCGCCAGACTCGGACACCCCCGGAGTGGGAGCGGCATGTCCCTTCCGTCCTGTACATCAGCCTGCCAATGGTCACCACCACCGAGTCATTTCAGGAAGCGCCACCTAACCTCGTCATGTGCAACGGAATCTGGCCGTGGTCTCTACACTTCCGTTGGACTTGTGCGCGCAGAAGCCCTTTAGGCCGGGGCGTGGCATCATGGGCACCTCGCTTTGGCTAGACAATCGCGGATCGGTGAAGCCTACGCGTGAAGCTTTTCGCTCAGGGAGAAATGCATGTCTCAACGCCAGTCATTTCCTTCCTATTCCATTGGGGTTGTCCTTACTGTTGCCCTGGTGCTGGTGACCACGATCATTCTCTTCGGCTTTGGATACTACAACTACCATACACGCTCCGTCAGCGCGTTCAGGGAGCTGAGCGACAACGCCCAACGGGTGGTGGAGCGCCTGGCCAAGAGCACAACCCTCGCCATCTGGAACATGGACACCAAGCAAGTCCAGGAGGCGCTTCTCTCGGAAATGGGTGAAAAACAGGTTCAGTCGCTGGTCATCCGCGAACCAGACGGGGTGAACATCTTTGCCGCCAAGGGCCGCGATTCGTCCTGGAATCCTGTGGACATCACCGAGACCACGGTCGATTACCAAGCGGTTTTCGCCAAGGCCTCCGTTGAACACCATGGCCAGCTGATTGGTGTCGTCGAGGTCAGCATCACCAGGAAATACGCGCAGGGAGAGCTGTGGCAAATGCTCTGGGCATCGGCCATCAGCACGCTCATTGTGGATGTCGCTGTTGTGTTCATCCTTTTCCTGGTCATCACCATGCTCGTCATCAAACCCCTTGCGGCCATGCAGCGCTACGCCCAGGCGGTGGGCTCGGGCGATCTGGCCTGCCAGGAGATGACCGGCATTTTCGTCGGCGAGCTCGGCGCGTTGAAGAGCCACCTGGAGGACATGGTGCGCAGCCTGTCGGCCAATATTGAGCAACTGCGCCAGAAGAGCCTGGAGGCCACCGAGAGCAGGGAGCGCTACCGCTCGGTGATCCAGAACATGCAGGACGTCTACTACCGCACCGATGCAGAGGGCCGGCTGGTCATGGTCAGCCCCTCTGGCCTGAAGCTGTTCGGTTACGAATCCGAGGACCAGGTGCTGGGGCAGTTCACCGAATCGTTCTATGCGATTCCTGCTGAGCGCCAACAGCTCCTGGCCAAAGTCCAGGCCGATGGAGCGGTGCGCGAGTACGAGGTGCTGCTGAAACGCAAGGATGGCTCCGCCGTGCAGGCGGCCACCACCGCCAGCTTCTACCGCGACGAGGCGGGCAACATCCTGGGCGTGGAGGGCGTCTTCCGCGACATCACCGAGCGCAAGCAGGCCGAGGAACGCCTGCGCCAGAGCGAAGCGCACATCCGCGCATTGTTCAATGCCACCTCGGACTCGGCGATCCTCATGGACTGCAGGGGTGTCATCCTGGCTATCAACGAGCACGGGGCGAAGCGGCGCAACCTGCTCCCGGAGGACATGACCGGCCACTCCATCTACGATTTCCTTCCCCCCGATTCCGCCAACCTTCGCAGGCACCAGACCATGGAGGCCGTGCGCACCAGAGGCCCGGTCACCTACGAGGAGTTCCGCAACGAAGCCTCTTACTCCGTCACCATCTACCCCATTCTGGACTCCGAAGGCACGCCCCGGCAGCTGGCCAGTTTCTCCCGCGACGTCACCGAGAAGAAGCGCGCGGAGGAGGAACTGCACGAGGCCCAGGACGCCCTCAAGCGTTCGGAAGAGATTTACCGCACCCTGTTCATGAACACCGGCACGGCCACCATTGTCATTGAGGAGGACACCACTATCGCTCTGGCCAACCCGGAGTGGGAGAAGCTTGTTGGCCTCCCGCGCGAAGAGATGGAGGGCCGCATGAGCTGGACCGTGTTCTTCTCGCCCGAGAATCTAAAGAGGATGCGGGGCTACCACATGCGGCGCCGTGAATCCCCCGAGCTGGCCCCGCGTAACTACGAGAGCGAGCTCATCGACTCGAAAGGGGGACACCACAACGTCCAGCTCACCGTGGCCATGATCCCAGGCACCAAGACCAGCGTGGCCGCCCTCTACGACATCACCGAACAGAAGCGCGCCGTGGAGGAGCTGCGCCAGAGCGAGGAGAAGTTCTCGCGCATCTTCGAGATGGCCCCGGAATGCATCTCCTTCATACGCCTGAAGGATTCGGTGGTCATCGCCGCCAACGCCGCCTTCGAGACCATCACCGGCCACAAGCAGGAGGAAGCCATCGGGCGTGCGGCCACTGAAATGGGTGTCTGGGATGCCCCGGGCATGCATAAGGAGTTTATGCAGCGCCTTATGGCGGAGGGCCACGTCAAGGACTTCGAGTTCCTGCTCAGGCGCAAGGATGGCGAACTGAGACGAGTTGTCAACTCGGCCCAGCTCGTGGCCATCGCCGGGGAAGAGTGCTTCATCAGTGTCATCCACGACATCACCGACGAGCGCAAGATGCAGGAACTGCTCATCCAGTCTGAGAAGATGATGAGCGTGGGCAGCCTGGCCGCTGGCATCGCGCACGAGATCAACAACCCGCTGGGCATCGTGCATCAGGCCGTGCAGAACCTCATCCTGCGCACCAGCCCGGAGCAGAAGAAAAATTTGGAGACTGCGGCCAGCCTGGGCCTGAGTATGGATCTGCTGCAACAGTATCTCAAGGCCCGCAAGCTTGATGTCTTCCTTGAGGACATCAAGGTCGCAGCCATGCGCGCCTCGGGCATCATCCGCAACATGCTCAACTTCAGCCGCCGCAGCGAGTCCAAGCGCCAGACCTGCGGCCTGCACCACATCATCGAGCAGTCCGTGTTCCTGGCCGCCTCGGACTACGATCTTAGGAAATCTTACGATTTTAAACGCATCGAGATCGTGCTGGACCTGAAGGCAGATCTGCCTGCATGCAACTGCACGGAGACGGAGATCGAGCAGGTGCTCTTGAACCTGCTGCGCAACTCGGCCCAGGCCATGGCCATGGCCACTCCCCCCACCCCCAATCCCAGGATCGACATCCGCCTGCGCGCCGGGGAGAAATGCGTGCGTCTCGAGGTGACGGACAACGGGCCCGGCATGGACGAGGAAACCCAGCGCAAGGCGCTCGAGCCCTTCTTCACCACCAAGCCGCCCGGCGTGGGCACGGGTCTGGGCCTTTCCGTGTCCTACTTCATCATCACCAAGGGCCACGGGGGCAGGATGTGGATGACCTCGGCCCCAGGCAGGGGAACAACCTTCTTCATCGAGCTGCCCGCAGCCCAACAGGAGGATGCCCATGCCTGAAACTCTGCACCCCATACTCGTCCTCGACGATGAGGAGCGGGTGCGCGGGCTGCTCATGGACTACCTGAGCGAATGCGATGAGTTCGAGCTCTTCGGTGCAGGCTCCGGCGAGGAGGCTTTGGAAATCCTCCGGCAGCGGCCCGCCGCGCTCTGCGTGGTGGACTTGCGCTTGCCGGGCATGGACGGCGTGGAGTTCATCGGGTCCGCCGCGGCCGAAAAACTCTGCCACCACTTCCTCGTGCACACCGGCTCGGTGGACTTCGCCGTGTCCCAGAGTCTAAAGGACCTGGGGATGGTGCAAAAGGACGTGTTCTACAAGCCCGTGGACGCGGCCGAGATCCTGGCGCGCATCCGCACGCTCCTCAAGCAAGGGGACTAGCCATGTCCATCCTGGTCATCGACGATGAAGCCGGCCTGCGCCGCTCGCTCTGCGCCTACCTGGAGGACCGCGACTTCGACGTGCTTGAGGCCGCCAACGGGCGCGAGGGC
>MGTN01000003.1:0-631 GCA_001799475.1 Desulfovibrionales bacterium GWA2_65_9
CGCTTCGAGTAATGAACCGCGATTCTGGCTGCCGCGCCGACAGACGGACCGACAGCACTCCCCCCCCCCGACAGACGGGCCGACTGCTAGGCCGACAGCCGCAGCCTATGGCGCGGTCGGCTTCCAGCGGCTGGCCTGGGCCTGCATCCTGGACAACTCCGCCGCACTGAGCTTCTTGGCGGCCTCATCGCGCGCGGCAGGGGCCAGGGCATCGCCAGCCGCCGCAGCCAGGGCGAACCAGAGATAGGCCTGGGCATTGCTCTGGGCCACAGCCGTGCCGGTGTAGTACATGACGCCAAGATTGTACTGCGACTGCGCAAAGCCGCGCTCCGCAGCCTTGCGGTACCACTTGAGGGCCTCGCCATAATTCTGCGGCACACCCGTGCCGTCGTAGTAGAACCCGGCCACAGCCTGCATGGAGGCGGCCAGCCCCTGATCCGCAGCGGCCTTGTACAGCCGGAAGGCCTCGGCATGATTCTTGGGCACGCCCAGGCCGAGTTCGTACAGCCGGGCGAGATTATGCTTGCCATCGCTGGCATCCTGCAACTCCACGGACTTCCGATAGCGGGCGGCGGCAGCGGCGTAGTCCTGCGCCACGCCACGACCATTCTCGTAGAGAAAACCCAGCCGG
>MGTN01000003.1:672-2331 GCA_001799475.1 Desulfovibrionales bacterium GWA2_65_9
CGCAGCCTCGGCATTGTTCTGGGCCACATGTTCGCCACGTTCATAGAACCCGCCCAGATTGCCCACGGCGTCCGCAAGACCGGCCTCGGCGGCCTTGACATGGAGGCCGAAGCCCTTGGCCTCGTCCTTGGGCACGAAAACCCCGTTCCAGTAATAGCTCACAAGGGTTCTGTAGTGCGCCGGGTCCTCCTGGGCCGCCTCAAGGAGCAGCCGCTCCCCGGCCTTGGCGTCCTTGGGACCGCCCTTGCCCTCGAAGAGCATCTCGCCCAGTTGGGCCTTGGCCTCGACATCGCCCAGGTCCGCGGCCTTGCGCAGCCACTGGCGCGCTGCCTTGGGGTCCGCCTTGCCGCTCTCGGGGAACAGGGCGATCATGCCGAGCACGGTCCAGGCCCTGGGCATGCCCTGGTTCGCGGACTGGGTGATGAGCCTGAGCCGCTCCGCAGGATCCTGGCTCGCCATGCCGAGCATCAACTGCCCGAAAGCGCTGCCCTGCGCCGCCAGGGGCTCGGCCAGGGCGCGGATGCGCGGGAGGTCCTCCCCGGCCTCTTCGAACTTGCGCAGCAGTTCCTCGTCCGCCGGGGTCTTCAGCAGCAGGCCGGATCTCTTGGCCCGGTCCGGCTTTTTCGCTGCCTGGACTGCGGGTCCGGGCGGCATGACGGCGACAGCGGGCGCGGCAACGGCAGGATGTGCGGCGGCGGGAACCACGGAGGCCTGCGGCAGCGCGGCCTGCGGGCCAGGGGCCTGCCCGCCCAGGTACACGTGTCCGGTGAGCGACGAAACCTCCCAGGGAACCTGGCGTTTGCCTGTCTCCTCGCGCACGCCCTGGCGCACACGCATGAACATGTCGCTAATGGTCAGGCCCGGAGTGCGGATGTTTGCCAGCAGGTGCTTGGTGTAGGTTCCGTTCTTCCCGGCGCCGTCCTCGGCGGTCTTGCCAGGGCCCGTGGCAAAGGCGATGAGCGAACCGTCCGAGGCATCCATCTTGGCCAGCCCGCGTTCCGCGCTGCGAAAGCTGCGGGCAAAGGGATTATTGCGACAGGCGTCCATAATGACGACATTGAGCCCGTTGCCCGCATCCTCCATCTTCCCCAGCACCAACCCCGCATGCAGGCACTTGAACTTCACATCGCTCTCGGACTGGATGGCTGCGTCCACAGGCACCAGGTAGTTCTCGCCCGCCACCTGCACCCCGTGTCCGGCATAATAGAACAGGCCCAGGCCGCCCTGACGCAGCTTCAGGCCGAACTGCGCCACTGCGGCGTCCATCTGGTGGTGCGTGGCGTCAGTCAGGAGGGTCACGTCAAAGCCCAGCCCCTTCAGAGCGGTGGCAACGTCGCTGGCGTCATTGACCGGGTTTTTGAGCGGCGCATCCTTGTAGGAGCCGTTGCCGATGACAAGAGCCACCCGGCGCTCCTGCGGAGTGGCAAAGGCCAGGGTCGCCGCCACCAGGACCAAGAGCAGGGCGCACCCCGAAAGTATCTGCGGTCTCATGCATTTCTCCTTTTGCCCATGCCCCAGGCCATACCAGAAGCCGGAAAAACCTCAAGCCCATGCGCCGAGCAGCCCCGCCCGGGCCAATGCGTCCTTGACTTGCCAGCATTTCGTATTATTCTGGCAGACTGGAACGAAAGAGTGCGCCCGCTAACGCGCAAGGAGCAG
>MGTN01000003.1:2337-3292 GCA_001799475.1 Desulfovibrionales bacterium GWA2_65_9
GGGAATCCCGAAGCCGAGAGCAAATTCAAGGAGGCCAACGAGGCCAACGAGGTGCTCAAGGATCCGGAGAAGCGCAAGCTCTACGACCAGCTTGGCGCCAACTGGCAGCAGGGCCAGAACTTCCAGCGCCCGCCGGGCTTTGAGAACATGCACTTCCAGTTCACCGGCGGCCCTGGCGGCGGCTTTGGCGGCGGGCCGGGCGGCTTCAGCGACTTCTTCGAGACCCTGTTCGGCGGGGGCCAGGGCGGGCCGCGGGGCGGCTTCGGCGGTTTCGGGGGCGGCCAGCAGATGCGCTCCCGGCGCGGCCAGGATGCCGAGGTCAGCTACGAGATCGGCCTGGAGCAGGCCTACGCCGGAGGGCCGCAGTCCCTGAGCCTGCAGGAGCAGGTCTACGGCCCGGACGGCCAGCCGCGCATGCAGACCAAGACGCTCAAGGTCAACATCCCGCCCGGCGTCAAGGACGGCCAGAAGATCCGCCTGTCCGGCCAGGGCAGCCCGGGCGCGGGCAGCGGCGAGGCCGGGGACTTGTACCTCAAGATCAAGCTGGCCCAGCACCCACAGTTCAAGGTCAAGGACGACAACATCATCTTTGATCTCAAGCTGGCCCCCTGGGAGGCTGCGCTTGGCGCGACCGTGCGCGTGCCGACCCTGGACGGGGCCGTGGAGATGAAGATCCCGCCGGGCATCGGCTCCGGGGCCAAGCTGCGCGTGCGCGGCAAGGGCCTGGGCGCGGCTGGCCGGCGCGGCGACCAGATGGTGCGCATCATGATCCAGTCGCCCAAGGAGCTCTCGCCCGAGGAACGCACCCTCTGGGAACAGCTGGCCAAAGCCTCCAGCTTCGCGCCCAGGGACTGATCCGAACTGCCTTGACTGTACCCACGGGAGACTGCCATGACGCTCAAAGTGAATGATCCCGACAGCCTGCCCACTCCCTCCGAGTTCATCGCCTGGACCA
>MGTN01000003.1:3302-3836 GCA_001799475.1 Desulfovibrionales bacterium GWA2_65_9
ACTGACGCGCGTGGAGCCGAACACCGTGGCCGAGCTTTTGGACATCGGCTGGATCGACCCCGTGCGCACCCAGGCGGATGAGTACCTGTTCCGCGCGCGCGACGTGTACCGCATCCAGAAGCTCCAGCGCCTGTGCCGCGACCTGGAGATATCCCCTGCCGCAGGCTGCATCATCGTGGATTTGATCGACCGTGTGGAGAGCCTGGAGCATGAGCTCAGCGAACTGCGCCGTCTTTTGTAACCGCTGAAACGACCCAACGTACAGTCCGCCAGGGCGACAACCCCGGCGGCAAGACCGGGAGGACACGCCGTGGACCCCAGCAAGCTGACCCAGAAATCCCAGGCCGCGCTTTCCGAAGCCCAGAACCTGGCCGTGCGAAGCGGGCACCAGCAGGTCGATACCCTGCACCTGCTCCACGCCCTGGCCACCCAGGACGGCGGGCTCGTGCCGCAGATCATCATCAAGTGCGGCCTGGATGCCCGCGCCTATGCCCAGGCCGTGGAGGCCGAGGTGGCCAAGCTGCCCAGCGTGTC
>MGTN01000003.1:3858-4095 GCA_001799475.1 Desulfovibrionales bacterium GWA2_65_9
CAGGTCCAGGTGACCCAGGCCGTGAACGCGGTGCTCGTGCGTGCCGACGACACAGCAAAGCGCATGCAGGACGAGTTCGTCAGCGTGGAGCACATCTTCCTGGCCCTGCTGGACGAGGCGCCCTCCACCGGGCCGGGCCGCGTCAACCGCCAGTTCGGCCTGACCCGCGACAAGTTCCTGCAGGCCCTGACCGAGGTGCGCGGCAACCAGCGCGTGACCAGCGACAACCCCGAGGAC
>MGTN01000003.1:4165-5270 GCA_001799475.1 Desulfovibrionales bacterium GWA2_65_9
TCATCGGCCGCGACGCCGAGATCCGGCGCGTCATCCGCATCCTCGCGCGCCGCACCAAGAACAACCCCGTGCTCATCGGCGAAGCGGGCGTGGGCAAGACAGCCATCGCCGAGGGCCTGGCCCAGCGCATCGTCAAGCAGGACGTACCCGAGGGCCTGAAGGACAAGACCATCTTCGCGCTGGACATGGGCGCGCTCATCGCCGGGGCCAAGTACCGGGGCGAGTTCGAAGAGCGCCTCAAGGCCGTGCTCAAGGATGTCCAGAAATCCGAAGGGCGCATCATCCTGTTCATCGACGAGATGCACACCATCGTGGGCGCGGGCAAGGCCGAGGGCGCAATGGACGCGGGCAACATGCTCAAGCCCATGCTCGCGCGCGGCGAGCTGCACTGCATCGGCGCCACCACCACCGACGAGTACCGCAAGCACATCGAGAAGGATCCGGCGCTGGAACGCCGCTTCCAGCCGGTCCTGGTCGACGAGCCGAGCCTGGAGGACACCATCTCCATCCTGCGCGGCCTGAA
This sequence comes from Desulfovibrionales bacterium GWA2_65_9, assembly GCA_001799475.1. Classification (GTDB taxonomy): domain Bacteria; phylum Desulfobacterota; class Desulfovibrionia; order Desulfovibrionales; family Desulfovibrionaceae; genus Humidesulfovibrio. The sequence goes on from MGTN01000003.1 coordinate 4,689, forward strand.
GGAGCGCTTCGAGGTGCACCACGGCGTGCGCATCTCCGATTCGGCCATCGTGGAAGCGGCCACCCTGTCCAGCCGCTACATCACTGACCGCCAACTGCCGGACAAGGCCATCGACTTGATCGACGAGGCCGCGGCCATGATCCGCACGGACATTGACAGTCTGCCCACCGAACTGGACGAGACCAACCGCCGCGTGCTGCAGCTGGAAATCGAACGCGAGGCGCTCAAGCGCGAGACCGACGTGGCCAGCCGCGACCGCCTGGACAAGCTGGAGGAGGAGCTCGGCGGGCTCAAGGACAAGCAGGCCGAACTGCTGGGCCAGTGGGAGCGCGAAAAGGGCGCCATCGAGGGCGTGCGGCGCATCAAGGCCGACATCGAGCAGACCAAGCTGGAGATCGAGGAGGCCGAGCGCGCCCTGGACTACACCCGCGCCGCTGAGCTGCGCTATTCCAAGCTGCACGCGCTGGAGAAGCAGCTGGCCGAGAGCGCCCCGCCGGATGGGGGCGGAGGCCTCGACAGCGACGGCAAGCCGCGCCTGCTCAAGGAGGAGGTCGGCCCGGACGACATCGCGGGCATCATCGC
>MGTN01000004.1:0-3121 GCA_001799475.1 Desulfovibrionales bacterium GWA2_65_9
GTCCACGCCGTTCTGGATGCCCTCGATGCGGCTGGCCACGTCGCGGGTGGCGTTCATGGTCTTCTCGGCCAGCTTGCGGACTTCATCAGCGACAACAGCGAAACCTCGTCCGGCGTCGCCTGCGCGCGCGGCCTCGATGGCCGCGTTGAGCGCCAGGAGGTTGGTCTGGTCAGCGATGTCGCTGATGACCTCCATGATGCGCTCCACGTCGCGGGCCTGGCTGCCCAGGTCGCGCACCACCTCGGCCAGGTCCTGGGCCTTGCGCTCCACCTGGCGGATGGCCTGGACGGTCTCATCCACCACCTTGGCCCCGCCCAGGGCGCGGTCGCGGGCCGACTGGGCCTGCACCACCGCGCGGTCCGAGCCGTTCTGCATCTGCCCGAGCGCGCTATCCAGGCCGTCCATGGCCGTCACGGCCTCGGCCACGAGGCGCTGCTGGTCCTTGGCGCCGCTGCCGGCGGATTGCGACAGGGCGCGCAGGTTCTCGCTGGCCCCGTGGATGCCCTCGATGGCCACGCCCAGGGTTCCTGCGGCCGAGAGCAGCCCGTCGCGCCGGGAGGCCTCGGAGTTCTCGCGGATGACCACCGCCTCGTCCCGGGCAGCCTGGGCAGCCAGTTCCGCACGGGAGAGACTGCCCCGCAGTTCCGCCTCAAGCCCAGCTGCGGCCTCCAGCTGATCGAGCGCGGCAAAAAGCGTCTGGCGCGACATGACAGAACTGTCGTCAGCGCCCAGCGCTTTTGCCAGGCCTGCACATTGCGCCGAAGCCGCCAGCCTGGCGCGCAGCGATGATGAAAAAGTCTTGTCATCTCTGAGTGTTGCAAGACCAGCCCAGACAAGCAAGGCCCCGGTGATCAGCAGGATTCCCCCCATGGGCAGGAGACTGTCGAGAAGGAAACCTTGCAAAAATGTTACTTTCGACGTTCCGCCAAGTGCATCGCCCAGGCCAGGTGCGGCCAGGAGCAATAGGCCGCAGACACAAGTTAACAGTCCGATAATGCAAGACATAATTGACATTGAACGACCATTGATGACCATGACTGCTCCTTACGTTCGTAAAACGGGTAGACATGCCATGAGCAAATCACGGACCAGTTTGGGCTGTTCCTATTATATTATCTTGCAACCGCAGTGTGGTTCTTGCAAAATGACTGTAGAATCAGCTTGAGCAGCACCCGGCTCGGGGTGCGCTGAAGCAAGCCCAATTGATGCGGAGCACCAATGTCCGAACCCAGGCCGGAGCCGACGAAATCCTTCTTTAAGCGCACGTGGTTGCGCCGCTCCCTGCTGGCCTTGGCGATCATGCTCGCGCTGCTCCTGGCGGTCATCCTGGCCGTTCCGCTCGCGGTCTCCTCCGACTGGGCGCGCGGCAAGGTGGAGCAGGGCCTGGCCTCGGCCACGGACAAGCCCGCCAGTTTGCGCCTGCTGTCCTTTGGCTGGACCGACGGCCTGCGCGTGGAAGGGCTGCTGGTGGGGCGCGGCGGCCTGGAGGACGAGAGCTTTTACTGCTCCCTGGAGCGACTGCATGTGGAGCTGGGCTTCCTGCCAGCCCTGCGCCGGGACCTGCGGCTGAACGTGCTGTTGTCCGGCCTGCGCCTGCGCCTGCGCGTGGAGCCAGGGGCCAAGGCGCCCGAGCCCCCTGCCACAGCACCGGGGACATCCCTGCCCACCAGGATCAAGGACAGCCTCGCCGCCCTGCGCCAGGGCCTCAAGCCAGGTTCCAGGCAGGGCGACGCGCATATCTCCGTCAACCTCTCGGACATCGCCGTGCGTCTGAACCTTGCGGCCAGCAACAGCACCCTGGACCTGCGCGATGTGGCCCTGCGCCTGAACGCGCCCGGTCTGGACAGCGGGCCGGTGCGCCTGGACGCCGGGCTCAAGGCCCTGCTGAACGGCAAGGAGCTGGCTCCGTTCAAGGTGGAGGCCAGCCTCGACGGCCTGGTGGACAAGGCCGGGCTGCTGGCCCCGGCCCAGGCGCGGCTGACGGCCAAGGCCGAGGCCCCTGGCCTGCACGTGCTGGCCCTGGGCAGCGTGGCCAAAGGCTTCAAGACCGACCTGCGCCTGGACGTGCGGCAGGCTGCAGCGCTCCTGAAGCCCTTTGCCGGGGCGTCCCTGCCCGAAGCTTCGGGCTCCCTGGCGCTGGGCCTGACGCTCTCCCAGCCCGACCCGGATCACTTGGCCCTGGGGCTGGTGGTCTTTGCCGATGCCCTGCGTTTTGCTGGCGGCCCCCTCGGGACCAAGGCCGTGGGACCGCTAAAGCTGAACCTGCTGCAAGAGGCCGACTTTGACCTCGCAGCCGGGACCATGCGCCTGCCCGGCACGCTCAACCTGCAGAACAGGAGCGCCGTGGGCTGGCTGGGCGAGGTCACGGGCCTGAACCAGGGCACCCCGACGCTTTCGCTGAACGTGCACCCCCTGCACCTGCAGCTCGACGAGATACTCAGCCTCGCGCGCACCTGGCTGCCGCCCGGCCTGGGCATCGGCCCCGCAACACTGGACGCCGAGGGCCTCGGGCTTCTGGTCGCGCTGCCGGAACAGTCCGGGCAGAAGCCGCATTTTGAGGCCAGCGTCAAGGGCCTGCGCGTGGAGGCCAAGGACATCTCCCGCGCGCCCGCCACCCGCGCCCCAGCCACCCGTGCCGACAGCCTGGAGCGCCTGAGTCTGGCCCGGGCGCTGCTGCGCCTGGACTCGGCCCGGGTGGTGCTGCCCGGCAGCGGATCAGGCGGACAAAGCAGGCCCGGCCAGCTCGAGGCCAACGCAGCGCTGGAGTTCGACGGGCTGCGCCTGCAGGGCAAAGCGCCGCTGACCATGAAACGCGCCGTTGTTTCAGGCCTCGGCGTCAAGGTCGACGGCCTGGCCCAGGACCCGCTGGCCCTGTTCGGCGTCACCGGCGCGGCCAGCCTGGACCTGACCGGCGAGGCCCAGGGCCTTGACGTGCCGGGCAAGTCCCTGGTGCCGGTGCTGACCCAGACCCTGACCCTGCGCGCCGAGCTTCCCCCGGCCAAGACCGCCCTGCTCCACCTGGAGTCCTTCGGTGTGGACGTCCCGCACCTGCGCCTCCTCCAGCCCGGCAAGCGCCCGGTGGAGGCCCCGCTCACCCTGCGCCTCACAGCCCCGGAGATCC
>MGTN01000004.1:3137-8552 GCA_001799475.1 Desulfovibrionales bacterium GWA2_65_9
CGTCGGCATCACCAACGTTTCGGACGCCAGACTGGCCCTGGATATCGGTGCGGCCATGCACTGCGCCGCCACGGGCAGCCTGGCCGGGAAGGATGTGCGCAGCAGCGGCAGCCTGACCCTGGACGTGCACAAGCTGCTCGCCCTGGCCGCGCCGCTGCTCCCGCGCCAGGCCAAGGGCTCGGGCGGCCTGGCCCTGGATTGGAAGCTCGCAGCCAGCCTGCCGCAGCAGCAGGCCCCGGCGCCCAAGCCGGAAAAGCTCTCCCAGACCCTGGCGCGCCTGGGCTTCGTCAAGGAGCTTGAGGCCGTGCTGAAGCTCTCCGAGGTCTCCCTGGACTGGCCGCTGGCCAGCGCCAAGGGCGAGCCTGCGGAGACCCTGCGCCTGCGCGGAATCAGCACGCCCAAGCCCCTGCGGGCAACCAGCACGGCGGGGATGCGCGAATCGAGCCTCACCGGCACCTTGGCCTTTGGCCCGCTCGGCGAACTGCCCGGCGTCGGCCCGCTGACCAAGCCTCTGCGCGGCCTGCTGACGCTCAACGCCACCCAGCAAGGCCTTCGCTCTGTGCAGTTCTCGGAACTGCTGCACCTGGACGGCATCGAGATGGACCAGAACCTGCGCCTGACCCTGGACCGCCTGGACCAGGTGCTGGACCGCGACCAGGACCGCCTGGCGGCAATCCTCGAACACGTCGACGGGACCGTGGGCTTTGACCTCAAGACCGGACTCCAGTCCCTGCCCGCCAATGCTGCCAAGAATTCGCCCGACAACGGCCTGTCTGACAAAAGACTTTCGGGCAAGGGCCGCATCGAGGCCGGTTTCGACGCCCGGCTGTCCGGCGGGCGCAGCCTGGCCCTGTCCGCGCGGCTCCTGAGCCCCGGCCTGGACCTGCGCCTGGGGCCAGACCTGGCCCTCAGCGGCCTGACAAGCTCCCTGACCATAAGCAAGCGCTACGCCCTGTCCCCTGGCCTGCGTTGCGCCCAGCCCGCAAGCGAGGTCCTGCAGCCCTTGTCCGAGCAGGTCTTTGACCTGTTCCCAAGCGGCAGTGGCAGTGGCAGCGGAAATGGCAGCAGCGGAAGTGGCGGCGAGTTCACCCGCACCGTCCTGCACGAATTCCAGTCCGGCGGCGGCAGCCTGGGCTTCAGCCAGCTCAAGCTCAAGTCCGGTGCGCTGCCACTGTCCCTGCACGACGTCTTCCTGCGCCTGGACACCGGCGGCCCGCTCCCGGCCCTGCGCTCCTTCCGCGCCGGGCTGCTCGGCGGCAACATCCAGGGCAGCACCATGATCAAGGGCGCGCGCGGCAGCTACAGCCTGGAGGCCGACCTGGCCTTCACCGGCATCGACCCCTCGCGCCTGTTCCCGGACAAGGCGGCCAAGGACCTGGGCAGCCAGGCCGAAACCGCTGGCCGCGTGAGCCTGTCCGTGCCGCTCACGCCCGACCCCGAGGCCCTGCTCCAGCGCACGACCCTACGCGCGGATATCACCAAGATCGGCCCGCGCACCCTGGAGCGCATGCTCTACGCCCTGGACCCGGACGAACAGAACGAGACCATTGTGCAGCAGCGCCGCCTCATGGACATGGGCTACCCGCGCTTCGTGCGCGTGGGCCTGGCCTATGGCAACCTGAACCTGTCCGGCGAGGTGGAGGTCAAGGGCTTCCGCCTGGAGCTGCCGCGCATCGACCGCCTGCCCGTGGGCAACCTGCCCATCCGCAAACAGCTGACCAAGGCCCTGGCACCCGTCCAGGCGCTCACCACCCTCCTTGACGCCGTCTCGGCCGGGGGCATCTGCCGCGATCCGGCAGGCCCGCCAGGCAAGCTCAAGGTCATCGGAAACACCGTCCACGAAGGAGTCGCCCCATGAAACGACTGATCCTTGCTGTTGCCCTCACCGCGTTCGCCGCCCTGTCCGGCTGCACCCTGGCCGAGGTCAAGGTCAATGTGGCCAGCGAGCGCACCTCCCTTGAGAATCAGATCCTGGGCTCCTACAACTCCCTGTCCGAGGAGACCCTGCTGGTGGCCTCGGTGCGCGGGGTGGACCCCCTCGGGCGCATCCAGACCCCGCAGCCAAAGAGCCGCGAGCAGCAGGACGCCATCACCGCCATGCAGGTGTTGAGCTTCCACGCCGATGACGTGGAGGCCTTCAAGCGCCTGGGCTGGGTGGGCGAGGACAACCAGGGCCTGCTCACGGGCTTTGCGCTCGGCCGCGACAACGCCCCGGACGAGCTGAAGGATTTCGCCACGCGCTACCGCCAGCAGGAGTTCGACTCCGTGCTGGCCGAGGTCAACCGCGCCCGCGAGACCGTCATGCGCCGGGCCATCGAGACCAACGCCTCCCTCACCCAGGCCGACCTGCCCAAGGTGCGCGCCGTGTTCGCCAAGCTCGCCGAAGACACGGCCAGGCCCGGAGCGAAGCTGCAGGCGTCCAATGGAACCTGGACGGTGAAGAAATGAACACGCGGCCCTTCCGACAACAGATCCGGCAATTCCTGGCAGGGGCGGGCCTGGCCCTGGCCCTGCTGCCCTGGCCCGCGACCGCTCCGGCTGCGCCGAGTTCCTCAGCGGCCCCGGCGACAGGACCAGTGGCGCAGGCGGCACAGCCGCAAACCCAGGCTCTCAAGTCGGCCAAGGCCCTGGCCGAAGACGCCCTGCGGCCCGCAGCAAACCGCGTTGCGCCGCGCCGCCTGGAGGTCAACCAGCCCGTGCAGGTCAGCTTCGAGACCGGAAGCGTGCTGCACATGGACATCACCCCGGACGGCAAGTGGCTGGCCTACACGCGCCAGAGCGGCGGCTACTTCGAGCTCTGGCTGCGCAGCCTGGACGCCAGCCTCACCGTGCTGCCCCGGCGCCTGGCCCCGGCCCTGGCCGACCGCCAGTCCCCGGCCCTCGCGCCCGATGGCCATCGCATCGCCTTTGTCGGCATGGAGGATGACGTCAAGGGCGACATCTTTCTCCTCGACCTGACCGACCCCCAGGCCCAGGCGCAGAAGCTCACCGGCCGCGCCACCGAGGACCTCTCGCCCTGCTTCAGCCCGGACGGCAAGGTCTTGTACTTCCAGCAGCGCGCCGAGGGCGAACAGGCCCGGCACATCGTGGTCCTGGACTTGGCAAACCCCAAGGCTGCCGTGCGCGTCGTCAACACCGGGGGCGACGCCGCGCACCCGGCCCTGTCGCCCGATGGCCGCCGCCTGGCCTTCGTGTCCCTGCGCATGGGCGTCAGCTCCGTGTTCGTCATGGACCTGACCTCAGTCACGGCTGACGGCGCTCCCAGGAAGCTCACGCCCGACGCCCTGCCCCAGGCCTATCCGCGCTTCACGCCCGACAGCGCGGCTGTGCTCTTCACCACGGCCCCGGCCTTCGGCCTCTCCACAGGCCAGGCCGACAACCAGGCAGTCAACAAAACCGGCAATCAGGCCAGCATCCAGACCATCATCGCCAGCGCGCTGGCACAAGGCGGCCAGGCCCAGGCCCTGACCCAGGCCCAGGGCGCGGACCTCTCGCCGCTCATGGCCGCAGGCAGGCTGTACTCCATCGCCACGCGCAACGCCGGTGGCAATGGTCCGGCCAATGTCTGGAGCCTGCCGCCCGAGGGCGAGATCCCGGACAAGAGCGCCGAAGAGCTGCTGGCCCTGGCCGAGACCCTGGCCAGCCAGCTGCCGGTGGAGCGCCACCTGACCATCCTGGCCCTGAACAAGGCCGCGCGCACTGCAAACAAGAACGGTTCCGCCACCGATCAGCCCATCGCCGCAAAGGCCCTGTTCGGCCAGGGCATCCAGTACGAAGCCCTCGGCCTGGACGCGACGGCGCGGCGGTCCTTCGAGGCCGCAGCTAGCCTGAACGTACAGCCGCAGTCCGGCTTTGCACGCATCCGCGCCCTGTTGCTGGCCACCGCAGCCGAGAGCCGTCAGGCCCTGAACGACAAGGGCCGGCAGGCCGCGCTCCAGAACGGCCTGAAGAAGCTTGGGGCCCTGGCCGCCCAGCCAAGTGATGCCGGAGTTCATACCCAGATCCTGGCCCAGGTCCAGGCCCAGGCCCGCCTGGAGCAGGCCCGGTTGCTGCTCGATGCTGGCGACTCCAAGGCCCTGGGCGAGGCCCTGCGCCTTCTCGACGCCCAGCTGGCCGTGCCCGGCACGGCCCCGGAGCAGGTCGCAGAAGCGCTGTACCTCAAGGCCGAGACCTTTGGCCGCATCGGCCAGGTCCAGGCCGTGTTGCCCCTCTACGCCCGGGTCATCCGCGAGTATCCGGAGAACGGCCCCTGGGCCGACCTGTCCGTGTCGCGCCTGCTGGACCGCACGGTGGAGGCCGCCGGACCCAAGCCCGAGGCCCAGGCCCAGGCCCTGCTCCTGCTCTCCGGCCAGCACCGCGAGGATCTGCCCAAGCTCTCCCTCGGCGCCCTGAACCGCCTGGGCGACGTCTATTACGCCGCCGACGAGTGGTCCAAGGCCAAGGACGCCTACCGCCAGGCCCTGGACGGGGCCCTGGCCATGCAAAAAGACGCGCCGCAGGCGGCCGCGCAGTCCTCCACGCAGATCGCCGCCGCACGGCTGGCCCTGGCCGAAATCCTCTACCGTGAGGAGCGCTTCCACCAGGCCCTTGACCTCTACGAGACCGAGATGGCCTCGCGGCCGTACGAGGACCGCCTGTACCGCCTGGCCAAGACCGCGCACCTGCGCAAGTCCACCGCCGCTGGCGACTACCTGCTGCGCATCGGCGAGGTGCCGTCGGCCCGGGCCATCTTCGCCGGACTCCTGCGCGACGACCCGGACTTCGTGCCCGCGCACCGGGGCATGATCCGCGCAGCCGCCGCCCTCAAGACCATCCCGGCCACCCTGGCCGAGTACCGCGGCAAGCTCGCCGCCAAGCCCGGCGACGCCACCCTGCTTTACGCCACCGGCCTCGCCCTGACCTACGAGAACGGCAAGGCCCCGCTGCTGGAAGGCCGCGAGCTCATCCGCCGGGCCATCCTGAAGAACGCCCAGGTGGAGTACTTCCACCAGACCCTTGGCTACATCGACGAGGTGCTGGAGACCGTGTTTGGTGAGCGCGGCCGGCTGGAGTCGGCCCTGGAATCCTACCAGCGCGCCCGGTTCCTCAACAACCGCGAGCAGAATCCGGAGAACGCCGCCAACCTCGACCTGAACGTGGGCAACATCCACTTCCTGCTCGGCCAGTATGCGCAGGCCTTCGAGGAATACCGCAAGCGCCAGGACTCCAAGGTCCCCTTTGACAATCCGGAAACCGAGATTTTGTTCTACCAGCGCTTCGGCACCTCGGCTTTTCAGGCCAGGGAGCGGGACAAGCCCATCGAGGCCTTTGCCAAGTCCCTGGAGCTGGTGGAGCAGCGCATCCAGCCCAAGTACGCCTCCGAGATCTTCGGCCGCATCAACAAGTACGTCTTTGACCGCGTGCTGACCCCGGCCT
>MGTN01000004.1:8594-12509 GCA_001799475.1 Desulfovibrionales bacterium GWA2_65_9
TCCGAGCAGGAACGCATCATCAATGAGCTGCCGCCGCTCATCCGCGAAGACAAAGAAGCGGCCCAGCAGACGCTCACCGTGATGGCCGGGAAGGTGCGCGAGGCGCTCGGCTTCCCGCCGCGCTTCGTGCAGCTGCGCGCCGAGCTCTACGACCGCCTGGGCCTGGCCTATCAGGAGGCCGGGCGCTGGCGCGAGTCGAGGGAAGCCTTTGAAAAAGCGCTCAGCATGAACATGGCCCTGGGGCTCACCCAGAACCTCACGGCCAACCAGCGCTCCGTGTCCTACAACGCATACATGGAGGCCGGGCTGACCACGGGCCAGGACCGCGACCGGCTGCTCGAAGCCGCCGAAAAGGGCTTCCGGCGCATCCCGGAGCTGGTCAAGAAATACGGCGTGGCCGACAAGAAGGGCGGCGGACGCGGCCGTGGCCTCATCAACATCGACCTGGACGTGAGCCTGGACAAGTCCACGGCCTCCCAGGCCGCCTACGGCTTCAGCGCCGAGCAGGAGCTGCGCCTGGCCGAGGCCTTCCTGGCGCGCATCGCCACGGAGCTCGGACGCCCGCGCGAGGCTCTGGGCATGGTCGAGCGCCAGTCCAGCGCCTTTGAAAAGGGTGCTGTGGCCCAGCAGGACGCCTTTGGCGCAGCCCTGCTGCTGCACCGCGCCGGGCTGCTGGAGTCGTCCCTGGGCAGCGAGGCTGCGGCCTTTGAGCGCTTCCGCCGCTCCGCCGAGCTGTCCCTGGAGCTGAAGAACCCGGTCAGCGCCTCGCTGAATGTCATTGACCTGGCCGCCACCCTTGCGCGGCTGCCTGTGGCGGGCAAGGACTTTGCGCCGCGCCTGGCCGAGCTGCGCCGCCTGGAGTCCCTGGCCACCGGAGCCCTGCGCCAGTCGGTGCCGGGCGGAAACTCGCTTAGCGCCCCGGCCTTCCAGAACATCATGGCCGCGCACAACCTGGCCCTGGCCGGGCGCCTGCCAGCAACAGGCGCCACTTCCGCGGCCCTGCGCCCGAGCGCCGAGGGTGCTGCGCTGTATATGGACGCCTTGTCCCGCGCGGGTGAGCGCCTGGCCGAGGGCCTGGCCTGGTTCAAGGAGAATCCGCCCACGGGCAGCCGCCGCGCCCTGGCCCTGAACACCGCCCTGCACCTGAACATGGCCGAACTGGCCCTGCGCCTGGGTGAGGACGACATCCGCAGCGGGCAGTTGACGGCGGCCCTGGCCCTGGCCGAGCAGGGCCTGTTGCCGGGCCTGCGCTGGCGCGCCCTGGCCGGGTTGGGACGCCTCAAGGAGGCCCTGGCCGTGGTCCAGGCCCTGCCGCTGGACGAGGCCTCCTGCGGCGCTGGCGAGATCACCGGCGCCTTTGCGCCCCTGGTCGCCGCGCTCATCGATTCCGGCAAGGCCGAGGACGCCTACAACCTGTCGGAACGCCTGTCCGAGCTGGAACGCGTGGGCCGCATGGGGCGGCTCGGCGTGGCCCAGCCCACCAGCGCCGAGGCCCTGCTCCTGCGCCGAACGTCCTTACGCCTGCTGGCCATCCGCGACCTCAAGGCCCGGCTCACCGCAGCCAAGGACGGGAAAGACGGAAAGGGCGCCAAGGCTGCCAATGACGACGACCGCATCGACCTGTCGAGGCGACTGGCGCAGGAAGAAGATATCCTGGCGCGCGACCTGGGCCAGGACCGCGAGTCTTTGCCCGGCGTGGCCCGCATCGGGGCCAGTGTGGCCGAGCAGGACTGGCTGACCATCCTGCATGGCCTGTCCCTGGAAGCGGCCGCAGTAGCTGAAGCCGCCGTGGCCGACATGGGACGTTCGGCAGAGCAGCGCGCCCGCCACGCCCAGGTCGTCGCGCGCCTCGGCGCGCTCAAGGCCGAGGCCGGAAAGTCCATCGGCCGGCTGGACGCGCCCGGAGCGCTGGGCCTGTTCCTGGCCGCGCCGAGCGAGGCCATCGACCTCGTGGAGAACCTGCCCAAGGGTACCGTCGGCCTGCGCCCCGTTGTCCTGCGAATCGTTGCCCTGCCCTCGCCCAGGCGCGACTCCCTGCGCTGGGTGGGCTTGCGCCTGGACGCCGACTCCGTGCGCGCCGTGGCCCTGGGCAACGGCCCGCGCCCGGCCCTCCCGGCGTTAGCCCAGAACGAGCGCCGCTTGCTGGCCTTCGAGGACGTAAGCGCCCTGTCCGCCCAGAACCTGCGCACGGCCCAGGCCGAGGCCTTAAGCGGCACGCATCTGGTGCGCTCGCTCAAGGCGCGCAAGCCCTTCCGCAAGAACCTCGTGTTCATCTCCGGAACGGTCGCGCCCACGATCACCGCCATGAAGGCCTATGACGCCCAGGCCGTGCAGCCCGGCTCGCCGAATCTGCTCCAGGCCGTGGCCCAGGCCCAGACCCTGGTGGCCGGGACGCCGCTCCGCCAGTCCCAGTCCGCGCCCAGCCGCCAGGACGAACTGCCCGTGCGCTTCCTGGCGCTCTCGCCGGCCAAGGGCGAACCCCTGCCGCTCTCCGGGCTGGCGGCAAGCATGCAGGACGTGTCCCTGGCCGTGCTGACCCAGGTGTCTGCCGAGGACCTGCCGCTGGTGGCCCACCTGCTCTCGCTCTATGGCGTGCCCACGGTGCTGGCGGCCCAGGACGCCAGTTCCGACGCCAGCCCCAAGGCCTTCACCGAGCCCTTCCTCAGGGCTTACAGCGAGGCTTCCGCAACTGACGCCCGGACACAGGCCCAGCCTGCGGCCACGGACTCGGCCCTGGACTCGGCCAAGGACGGCGCGCCCTGGCTGCTGCTGGGCGATCCGGGCCTGAATGTCCAGGAGGCCGGGGCCTTTGCCGCCACCCAGTTCGCGCGCTACGTGCGCTCGGGCCTGGAGGACTTCAAGGCCGGACGCTACCCGCAGGCGCTGGCCCTGTTCGAAAACGCCCTGCGCGTGGCGCGGTCCTCCAATCAGTTCAGCAAGCATCTGCCCGACCTTCTGGCCTATGGCCGCGAGAGCGCCTACGCCTCGGAGCAGTTCGACAAGTCCCTGGCCTTTGCCAAGGAACTGGCCCTGCTGGTGGCCAAGACCAGCCCGGACACCCCGGCCCACGCCGAGGCGCTGATGCGCCTGGGCCTGGTCCAAGCGCGCATGGAGCAGTACGCCCAGGCCATCCCGGCCCTGCAGCAGGCGGCGGAGATGCTGGCCAATCTGGAGCTCGCACCCAAGGAAATCGAGGCGCTCATGAGCCTCGGGGCGGTGCTCGAAAACGCCATCCAGTACGACCGCGCCCTGACGCAATTCCAGGGCGCGGCCAAGCTGTCCAGGAAGGCCGGGTCCAGGGAACTGGTGGCCAAGCAGTACATGAGCATCGGCCGCATCCATGACCTGCGGCTGTCGCAATACGCCCAGGCCCGCGAGGCCTACGGCGAGGGCCTGGCCATCTACACCGCGCTGGGCCGCAAGCCGGAGATGGCCCAGGCACAACTGGACATCGGCCGCTGCGCGCGGCTCATCGGCAGCTTCACCGAGGCTGAGACCCGGTACGCCGACGCGCTCAAGTTGGCCGGAACGGACAAGTCCCAGGAACGCCTGCGCGCGCGCATCATCATCGAACAGGCCAACAACGCCTGGCAGCAGGCGCGCTTCCAGCAGGCCTTTGACCTTGAGCGCCAGGTGCTGAGGGCCGCCGAGAAGAACGGCTGGGTGCTGGAGCAGGTCATCGCCCGCAACACCGCCGGGCTGTTGTGGTGGAGCCTGGGCGATCACAACCGCGCCGTGCGCGAGCTGGACGCGGCCCTGCCGCTGGCCCGGTCCCTGCGCATCCGCAAAGACGAGGTCGCCACCACCCTGAACAACCGCGGCCTCGTAGAGCGCGACATGGGCCGCTACCCGCTGGCCCTCAAGACCCTGGGCGAGGCGCTGGCCATCGACCGCGAGATCCGCTCGCGCTGGGCC
>MGTN01000004.1:12549-24253 GCA_001799475.1 Desulfovibrionales bacterium GWA2_65_9
AAGGCGAGAACAGCCTTCTTACAGGCCGACGAGCTGGCCCGCAGCATGGGCCTGCGCGACAGCCAGTGGCGCGCCCTGCACGGCTTGGCCCGGCTGGATGTCAGCGCAGGGAAGAGACAGGAGGCCAAGGCCCTGCTCAACCAAGCCGTGGACGTCATCGAGGGCATGCGCTCCGAACTCAAGGTGGACCAGCTCAAGGACGGCTTCATCGCCGACAAGGCCGTGGTCTACGAGGACCTGGTGACGCTCCTGGCCGACATGGGCGAGGTCGCCGAGTCCTTCCGCACAGCCGAGCGCTCCCGCGCCCGCAACCTCATCGACCTGCTCGGCAACAAGCGCCGCGCCCCGCAGCGCAAGGAGGACCAGGCCCTCTACGACCGCATCAGCGCCGTGCGCACCCGCCTGCATGAACAGGAGTCGCTGCTGGCCAGCGCCCAGAGCACAAACGAGCGCGAGGTCTACGCCAAGGGCGTCAAGCGCCTGCAGGACGACTACCGCGACATCCTGCTGGAAATCCAGGCCAACCGGCCGGACATCGCCAGCCTGGTCAGCGTGAACCCGCTGACCCTGCCCGAAGTGCAGAAGATGCTCGAACCCGGCGTGGCGCTGCTGACCTACTACGTCACGGCGGGTGAAATCCTCTGCTGGACCGTGGATCGGGAGCGCGTGGACCTGACGCGCACGCGCCTGGGCCGCGACACCCTGGGCAAGCTGGTCCTGACCTACCGGCGCATGCTCCAGAACCTGGAGCCTGTGGAGGCGCACTCTAGGGAACTCTACAAGCTGCTCCTGGCCCCGGTGCTGCCCAAGCTCACAGGCGTGAAGATCCTGGGCATCATCCCCCACGACAGCCTGCACACCCTGGCCTTCGCCACGCTCACCGACGGCGAATCGAGCCTGCTGGACCGCTACCCGCTGTTCCAGCTGCCATCCGCCAGCGTGTTCAAGTTCACGCTCGAGCGGCGCCGCGCCGAGCGCAACACCAAGGTGCTGGCCGTGGGCAACCCGGACCTGCACGACCAGTCGCTGGAGCTGCCCTTTGCCGAGCGCGAGGTGGGTTCGCTGGCCTGGAACTACCCGAACATGACCGCGCTGACCCGCGACAAGGCCACCAAGAGCTGGATATCCGAGCACATAGCCGAGTTCGGCATCATCCACCTGGCCACCCACGGCGAGTTCGACCCCGTGAACCCGCTGTTCTCCGCGCTCAAGCTGGTCAGCGACAAGAAGGAAAAGGACGGCGACCTGGAAGCCGCCGAGATCTTCGATCTCAGGATCACGGCGGACCTGATCGTGCTCTCGGCCTGCCAGACGGGCCTGGGCAAGGTCACCAGCGGCGACGAGGTCCAGGGCCTGAACCAGGCCTTCCTGTATGCCGGAACCCACGCGCTGGTTTCGAGCCTTTGGAGGGTGAGCGACATCTCCACGGCCATGCTCATGAAGCAGTTCTACCGCGAGTACCAGACCCGGCCCAAGGCCGAGAGCCTGCGCCGGGCCATGCTGCACGTGAAGAACCGCTTCCCGCACCCCGGCTACTGGGGCGCGTTCACCCTGTCCGGGGACTACAAGTAGGGATATAAACAACGATGATGAACATGCACACGCTTCTGCGCACACTTGGCCTGACGGCTGTCTGCCTGCTCGCGCTGCTGGCCGGGCAGGCCGTGGCCGCGCAACCCCTTGGGACCGCCCTCTGGACCGCCACGGACAGGACACCGCTCCGGGCCGGGCACTCCGGCGAAGCGGCTGTGCTCAAGGACCTGCCGCGCGGCATGCCGGTGCGGCTCATCCGTGGCGAGGGGGCCTGGCTCCTGGTCCGTGAGCCCGGCGGGGTGCAAGGCTGGGCCTACCAGGGCCACCTGGAGGCATTGCCCCCGGCTCCGGCCGAAATCGACCTCTTCGCCCCGCTGCCAGGGAGCCTGGTGCTGGCCGAGTCCGCCGACACCAGCCGCAGCTCGCGCTCGGTGCGGCCGGTGCGCAGCCAGGATACGGAAGCGTTGTGGGCCGTGCTGGAGCTGCCGCTCTCCCGGCAGGACCTGGAGCAATTCCTGCGCGAGGGCGGCATCGGCGAGTACGCCCGGGTAAGCCCGCAGACCAGCGGCGGCCCGCTCAAGCTGCCGGTGCTCAAGGCCGTGACAACGCCGGGCGGAGAGGCCGAGCGCCTGCTGGGCCTGAACCTCGCCGTGGCCGTGGTGCGCCGGGTGGCCAAACCGGCCTTCGGCACGCAGCTCCAGCGCTACGTCAACCTGGTGGGCCTGAGCGTGGCGCGCTTTGCCCCGGGAAACGCCCTGGCCTACCGCTTCGTGGTGCTGGACAGCCCGAACCCGCAGTCCTTCAGCCTGCCCGGAGGCTTCATCATGCTCACCACCGGGCTCTTGCAGGCCCTGGACAACGAGGCGCAGCTGGCCCTTGTGCTGGCGCACGAATCGGCCCAGGCCTCGCTTGGGCATGTCTGGGCCGGGGCCAGGCGGACGCAGTTCTTCCGGTCCGGCGGGGCCATGACCGATCAGGGCGTGCAGTCGCCGCTGTTCGCGCAGATGCTGGGTGAGGTGCTGGAAATGGTGCTGCGCCAGGGCCTGGGGCAATACCCGGAGGGACAGAGGCAGGAGGGCCAGCGGCAGGAAGGCCAGCGGCAGGAGTTCCAGGCCGACACAGCGGCAGTCCAGATGGCCTACCGCGCGGGCTACGACCCTTTGCAGCTGGCAGCGGCCATCCGCAACGTGGAGCGGGCGGCGGACAAGTCCGAGGCCGGGACCGGGGCGAAATGGAACGACCTGCGCCAGCCCGTGGCCAGACGCCTCAAGCACATCCAGGCCCTGCTGCTGCAGCTGCCCATGCAGGACGGCCTGGCCCTTGGCACGGAGCGCTTCCGCGCCAACCGCTGAGCCGCGGTCAGCTGTTCCTGTTCCTCGCGTCCTGTCCGAAACGCTTCGCGCCTACTGTCCGAGACGCTTGGCGTCCTCAATGGCCTTGCGCGCATCAGGCGGGATGTCCTGCTCCGTGGCCGGGCCGGTGGACGGATAGTCCTTGTTGCCGATGCGCACCGCGCCGCCCTTGTTGACCACCCTGCCGGTGCTGGTCTTGATCTTGCCCTTTTCCAGGCCTGCGGCGGCCTCGCGCTGGATGGCCTCCTTCTCGGCCCTGGCCTCGGCCTTGGCGGCGGCCTTGAGCGCCTCCTTCTCGGCCCTGGCCTGAGCCTTGAGCGCTTCCTTGTCGCGCTCGCGCTCGGCCTTGGCCGCAGCCTTGGCGGCGGCCTTCTCGGCGTCCCTCGACGCGTCGTGGGGCACCACGGCGGCCTTGCCGTCGCGAACGATCACATCCATGCCGGGCCGGTACTTCTGCTCCTGGAGCACGCCGTCCAGGTAGATCTTCTCGCCGTCGATGACCACGCTGTTCCGGCTTGCCTTGCCGGTTTTCCAGTCGCCCACCACCACGTTGGTCACGTCGTCCGCAGCCACGGCGTTTGAGGCCACGGCAATACTGCCGAAAGCGCAGGCCAGTGCGGCCAGAACCAGGATGGACAAAAGCCTACGGGACATGGGCACCTCCTTCGCGCGCAAGCGCGGCACGGGGGACGTCAAGAAACGCGCACGGCCTCGGTGACGGACTCCACGAGCCGGATCTTGTCCAGCACGCCGTAGAGTTGTTGCAGGTCCTTGACCTCGACGGTGAACTCCATCACCGCATTGCCGTCCATGTTGGACTGGAAAGAGCCGGAGGAGATGTTCACGTCATCGCTGGTCAAGAGCGCCGTGACCTGGGACAGCGCCCCCTTGAAATTGCGGCAGACGATGCGGATCTTGGACGGATACGGCTTGTCCTCCACGCCCTCCCAGCTGACGGAGATGACGCGGTCGGTCTCAAAGCCCTTGATGTTGGGACAATTCAGGGAATGGATGGTCACCCCGCGCCCGCGCGTGATGTAGCCCACGATGGGCTCGCCGGGCAGGGGGTTGCAACAGCTGGCGAAACGAAAGAGCACGTCGTCCACGCCGGAGAGCTTGATGCCCTCGCCCTTCTTGGCGGGCTTGGCGGGTTCCTCGGGCGGCGCCGCCTCGGCGGCCTTGCGCTCGTCGGCCAGCTTCTCGGCCAGCTTCTCCCCGGGGTGGAGCATGGCGTAAAGCTTCTGGAGCACCTTGCGCGGGGTCAAGCGCGCGTAGCCCACCTGGGAGAGCAATTCGTCCACGCTCTGGCAGGAGAACTCCTCGGCCAGCTTGTGGACATGCCCGTCCTTCAGGGCCTTGGCGTAGTTGACCCCGAGCTTGCGGCCCTCCTTTTCGAGCATCTCCTTGGCCAGGGCAATGCTGCGGGCGCGCTCCTCGGTGCGGATGTACTGCTTGATGCGCGTCTTGGCGCGCGCGGTCTTGACGAACTTGAGCCAGTCGCGGCTGGGGTTGCGGTGGTTGTCGGTGATGATCTCCACGCGGTCGCCGTTTTTCAGCGCCGTGCCCAGCGGCACCAAACGCCCGTTGACCTTGGCCCCGGCGCAGTGGTCGCCGACAACGGAGTGCACGGCGTAGGCGAAGTCCACCGGGGTCGCGCCCTCGGGCAGCTCCTTGATGTCGCCGCGCGGGGTGAACACGTAGACCTCGTCCTGGAACAGGTCGATGCGCAAACTGGCCATGAACTCGCGCGGGTCCTGGAGATCGCGCTGCCAGTCCAGGATCTGCCTGAGCCAGGTGAAGCGCTCGGCATCACGGTTGCTGCCCTTCTTGCCCTTCTCCTTGTACTGCCAGTGCGCGGCCACGCCGTACTCGGCCACGCGGTTCATCTCCTCGGTGCGGATCTGGATCTCGATGCGCTCCCCGTCCGGGCCGATGACCGTGGTGTGCACGCTCTGGTACATGTTGGCCTTGGGGATGGAGATGTAGTCCTTGAAACGCCCGGTGACCGGCTTCCAGATGGAGTGGATAAGGCCCAGAACCGCATAGCAGTCTTTGAGACTGCCCACGATGATGCGAAACGCGATGAGGTCGAAGATCTGGTCCAGGCCCAGGTTCTGCTGGAGCATCTTGTTGTAGATGCTGTAGCGGTGCTTGGTGCGCCCGGCCACGCGGCCCTTGATGTCGTTCTCCTTAAGCATCTCGGAAATGAGGCCCGTGACCTTGTCGATGTACTCCTGGCCGGAGGTGTGGTGGCTGGCCACGCCCTGGTCGATCTGCTCGTACACGTCGGGCTTCAGGTACTTGAGGCAGAGGTCCTCAAGCTCGCGCTTGGTGCGGTGCAGGCCCAGGCGGTTGGCCAGGGGCGCGTAGATCTCAAGCGTCTCCTGGGAGATCAGGCGCTGCTTCACCGAGGGCTGGAAGTCCAGCGTGCGCATGTTGTGCAGGCGGTCGGCCAGCTTGACCATGAGCACGCGGATGTCCTCGGCCATGGCCAGGATCATCTTGCGGATGTTCTCGGCCTGGGCCACGGCCTTGGACTCGAACTGCATCTTGCTGATCTTGGTCACGCCGTCGACGATGTCGGCCACTTCCTCGCCGAAGAGCTCCTCGATCTCGTCGATGGTGGTGCGGGTGTCCTCCACCGTGTCGTGCAGGAGCCCGGCGGCCACAGTGGCCTCGTCGAGCTTCATGTCGGCCAGGATGCTGGCCACGCTCATGGGGTGCGAGAGATACGGCTCCCCGGACAGGCGCGTCTGGCCCACATGGGCCTGGGCCGTGAAGATATACGCCTTCTGGATCAGCTCCAGGTCCGGCTTGTCGATGTATGTGGCCACCTTGTCGGTGATCTCATTGATGCGGATCATTATTGTGTCAGCTCCGGGCCCTCTTTGGCCCCTTGTATCCACCAGCGGATGAAGTTGTAGGCGATGCCGGCCGGCGCGGGTTCGATGCCCTGCACCCGGGCCTGGACCATGGGCAGGGCCAGGGGCACATAAAGGAAGCAGTAGGGCTGGTCCTCGTGGAGGATCGCCTGGATGCGGTCATAGATGGGCTTGCGCTTCTTCTGGTCCAGCAGCCTGCGCCCGCGCTCCAGAAGCTCGTCCAGCTCAGGGTTCTTGTAGCCCACGAAATTCAGCCCGCCAGGCACGGCCTTGGACGAGTGCCAGACGTCATAGAGGTCCGGGTCCTGGACGATGTTCCAGCCGATGATGATCGCATCGAAGCGGCCCTTGTCCACGAATTCCTTGATGAAGGCGGCCCACTCCACGGTGCGGATCTCGACCGCGATGCCCAGGGCCGCAAGCCTGCTCTGGACGATGATGGCCGTCTTGATGCGCGGGCTGTTGCCCTGGTTGGTCAGGATGGTGAAGGCAAAGCTCCGGCCGTCCTTGTCCTTAAGCGGGCCATTTGGTGTGCGGCGCGTCCAGCCGGCCTCGGCCAGGAGCCGTTTGGCCTTGGCCGGGTCATACTCGTTGGCCGGGATGTCCTTGTCATAGGCCCAGGTGCCGGGCTTGTAGGGGCCATTTGCCGCCTGGCCCAGGCCGGAGAGCACCCCGCGCACGATCTCGTCCTTGTCGAGCGCGTGGTTGATGGCCCGGCGCACGCGCACGTCGGAAAAAAGCCTGCTCCTCAGGTTGAAGCCCATATAGGTGTAGGCCGAAGCCACGTACTGGAACTTGCGGAAATTGGCCGCCCAGTCCTGGCCCTCGGTCTGGTAGAGGTACTGCTGGGGCGAGAGGTTGATCTCGTCCAGGTTGCCGGACTTGAGCTCCATGAACTGGGTGGACTGGTCCGGGATGACGCGCATGACCACCTCGTCAATATACGCGCGGCCCTCGAAATAGTCCGGGTTGGCCACCAGCACCAGCCGGTCGCCGGAGGTCCACTCTTTCAGCATGTACGGCCCGGCGCCAACAGGCTGGCGCGAGAGCGGGGTCTTGAGCAGGTCCTGGCCCTCCAGCAGGTGCCGGGGCAGGATGGCGTGGGCCCAGGTGACCAGGGCCCGGGCAAAGGGCTTGTCGTAGCGCACCTCGAAGGAATATTCGCCCGTGAGCTTGAACTCCTTCACGGCCAGGAAGTCCTCGGCGTAGGCCGTGGGCGTCTTGGGGTCGATCATGAGCTTGTAGGTGAACTCCACGTCGCGCGCGGTGAGGGGCACGCCATCGGTCCAGCGGATGCCCTTCTTCAGGGTGAACTTGAGCAGCCGCCCGTCCTCCAGGATCTCGAAGGATTCCGCGGCCAGCGGCACGAGGTTGATGTCCTTGTCGTACTTGAGCAGGCCCACGTAGATGAGGTCGGCGATCTCGTGCGAGGCGGAATCCGAGGCCAAGGGCGGAATCAGGTTGCTTGGCTCACCGATGGTCGCCTGCACCAGGCGGCCCCCAAATTGCGGCGCGGCGGAGGAAGCAGGCCGCGCGTCCGCCGGGGCGGGCTTGGGGCGAACGGAAGCAACGGGCGCATTTTTGCCCTCGCCCTGGCCACACGCGGCCAGAAACATAAGCGCCAGAACGAGCGCCAGTGTTCGCTTCCGTAGCATCATCAATCCTCTTGCCAAATCTCAAAACCTTGCGCATATACTGAGCGAAGCGTTGCTGTCGCCAACACTATGGCCCAGACCACGTAAAAAGCCAAGCAGCCCTTGCTTTTGCGGCGGCCATTGCTATACTCTCGCATTCGCGTCTGATAACGTGGCTCATCGCGACCGCGTCTGACGCACGATACAGCCCGTAAGGAGTTTTCTGCTTCATGCCTATCGCCGATGAGAACAGGGTCCGGGAGATCCTCACCCGTTTCGTCCGGGAGACGATCCCTGACTATATTGTGGAGAATTCCGCCGCCATTGTCGAGTCCGATGGCGTGCAAAAACTCGACATCAAGCAGCGCGACCAGTTCCTGGACGTGGACGGGCAGGTGCAGGGCGACGATTTCCAGATGTACACCTCGGAGCTCGGTCTCAACCTGAGCGACGGCACCATCAGTTCCTACTGCAACTGCCCGGACTCCTTCTCCGGCGTCTGCCGCCACGTGGGGGCCACGGCGCTCAAGATGCTCAAGTCGCTCTCCAGCGCCAAGAAGACCGATGTGCCCAAGCCGCGCACGGACTGGCGGCAGACCTTCCGCACCTTCTTTTCCACGGAGCTTGAGCCCGAGCCGGGCAAGCACTACCTGGTATTTCGCCTGTTCCCGGAGCCCGGACGCCTGCAGGTGTCCTTTGCCCGCGCCCGCCAGAACAAGTCCGGCATCTCCACCGTGCAGCAGGACATCACGCTGGAGCAGATCATCAAGAACCCGGACTGGTGCGAGATTTCGCCCGGACTGCCCAAGGTCGCGGGCATGATCGCCCATTACCTGGACTACCAGGGCCACCGGGTGGAGCTCCCTGCGGGCCTGCATTCCTGGTTCTTCCGGGCCATCAAGAACGAATACTACATCTACCTGCGCGACACCGACCAGCCCGTGCGCATCGAGAACAAGACCCTGCAGCTCAAGCTCTCGCCGCAACTCTCCGAAGACGGCCTGGGCTTTGACCTGCTGCTCTCGCGCGAGGACCGCCCGCCGTTCTCCATCCGCAGGGAGGACGAGATCTATTTCTACGGACGCCTGCCCCTGTGGCTCTACTGGAAGGGCAGCTTCCACCCCGTGCAGACCGGGCTGGACCCCGAACTCATCCAGGAGATGGTCGAGCAGGCGCCCATCGTGCCCCATGCCGACATCTCCGAGTACCTGGACCGCGTGTGGACCAAGATCCCCGTCTCCGACCTCTACGGCCAGGAGGACTTCCTGGAGCGCATGGGGCCGATCTTCCAGCCGGCGGAGTTCAACCCCAAGCTCTTCCTGGACGAGGAAGGCAGCCTGCTCGTGCTCAAGATCCACTGCATGTACGACACCGAACACGGCGAGGTCACGCTGCCCGGCCCCAACCCGGACCTGCAGACCGGCAGCTACCGCTACGCCGACAAGAGCTACCTGATCCGCCGCGCCCAGGACGAGGAGGCCGTGCTCTTCGCCGAGCTCCAGCACATGGGCTTCCAGCCCAGGAGCAACCACACCTGGTTCATGGAGCAGGAGGCGGCCATCAACTTCCTGCTGGACTTCTACCCCATGCTGGTCGAGGGCTACCGCGTCTACGGCGAGCAGAACCTGACACGCTACAAGGTGCGCCTGAGCAAGCCGGAGATCGTGGCCGAGGTCACGAGCGACGAGGAGAACAAGTGGTTCACCCTCGACCTCACCGTGCAGTACGACGACCAGAAGGTGCCCATCGAGGAGATCTGGAAGGCCTGGGTGCAGAAGAAGCGCTACGTGCAGCTGAAAGACGGCTCCTACACCAGCCTGCCCGAGTCCTGGCTCAGGCGCCTGGGCCACAAGCTCAAGGCCCTGGGCTTCGACCCCGAGAAGCCGCCACAGAAAAAGTTCCAGCAGTTCGAGGCCCCGGTGCTGGACAACCTGCTGGACGACATGCCCGGCGCCAAGACCGACGCCTACTTCGTGAAGCTGCGTGAGAAAATCAGCAACTTCGAGCAGATACGCCAGCTGCCTCCGCCCAGGGGCCTGAACGCCACCCTGCGCCCCTATCAGGTCATGGGCATGAGCTACCTGAATTTCCTGCGCGACTACGGCTTCGGCGGCATCCTGGCCGACGAAATGGGCCTGGGCAAGACCGTGCAGACCCTGGCCTTCCTGCTCTCGCTCAAGGAGCGCGGGGCCAAGGGGCCGAGCCTCATCGTGGTGCCCACCAGCGTGCTGCCCAACTGGGAGCGCGAGGCCGCAAAATTCGTGCCCGCCATGTCGCGGCTGACCATCTACGGCGCCAAGCGCGACGATCTGTTCATCCGCATCAAGGACTCGGACCTGATCATCACCACGTACGCCCTCCTGCGCCGCGACCTGGAGGAGCTGTGCAAGTACAAGTACACCGTGGTCATCCTGGACGAGGCCCAGAACATCAAGAATCCGAACACCATCACGGCCCGCTCCGTGCGCCGCCTGGACGCCGAGATGCGCCTGTGCCTGTCCGGCACGCCCATCGAGAACAACCTCTTCGAGCTCTGGAGCCTGTTCGAGTTCCTCATGCCCGGCTTTTTGGGCTCGCAGCACGCCTTCCAGCGCGGCATCGTCAAGCCCATCAAGGACGCCGACGAGGAGACGCTGGACTACCTGCGCTCCCGCGTGAAGCCGTTCATCCTGCGGCGCACCAAGAACGAGGTGGCCAAGGACCTGCCGCCCAAGATCGAGACCACGCACTACTGCGAGCTGGCCGACGAACAGCGCGACCTCTACGGCGCGCTCGCCGCCAGGCTCAAGGCCCAGGTGCTCCGGGACGTGGACGAGAAGGGCCTGGCCAAGAGCCAGATGTCCATCCTGGACGCGCTGCTCAAGCTGCGCCAGATCTGCTGCCACCCGCGCCTGCTCAAGCTGGACATCCCGGGCATCAACACCAACCTGCCCTCGGGCAAGTTCGACGCCTTCAAGGATCTGGTGACCGACATCGTGGAAGGCGGGCACAAGGTGCTGGTGTTCTCGCAGTTCGTGCAGATGCTGCACATCATCCGCTCCTGGCTGCAGATCCGCGAAGTGCCCTTCGCCTATCTCGACGGCTCGAGCAAGGACCGCTTCGAGCAGGTGGACAAGTTCAACGACACGCCGGAGATTCCGATCTTCCTCATCTCGCTCAAGGCGGGCGGCACGGGCCTGAACCTGACCAGCGCGGACTATGTCATCCACTACGACCCGTGGTGGAACCCGGCCGTGGAGAACCAGGCCACGGACCGCACCCACCGCAACGGCCAGAAGCGGCAGGGCTTCGCCTACAAGATGATCTGCCAGAACACGGTGGAAGAGAAGATCCTGAAGCTCCAGGAAATGAAGAAGGACGTGGCCGAGTCCATCATCCCCGGCCAGTCGGCCTTCAAGTCCCTGACCCGAGACGACCTGGAGATGCTCTTCGAGGTCTAAACGACCCCAGGCAGCACTACGCATGAACGCCGTCACCCGCCCGCTCATCCAGGCCTTCGACCAGCTCCAGGCCTTTGCCATGTCCGAGCCCACGCGTCGCAACGTGGGCAAGGCGCTCATCTTCTATTTCCTGGCGGCGCTGACCCTCATCGAGCTGAACAGCCTGGGCTGGCTGCCCACGTTCCTGGCCCGGAACATCTCGCTCAACCGCTTCGACGCCGTGACCCAGACCTTCACCCTGGTCCTGGTG
The DNA here is from genome assembly GCA_001799475.1 of Desulfovibrionales bacterium GWA2_65_9. Taxonomy (GTDB): domain Bacteria; phylum Desulfobacterota; class Desulfovibrionia; order Desulfovibrionales; family Desulfovibrionaceae; genus Humidesulfovibrio. The sequence continues at coordinate 23,641 of MGTN01000004.1, forward strand.
CTGGAGGTGGTGGACCTGGTGTTCTCGCTGCCCAAGTCCACGTCCAAGTCCGTGGGCAAGCAGTTCGAGATCCTGGCGCTGATCCTCCTGCGCAACGCCTTCAAGGAGCTGACCAACCTGCCCTTCCCCATCGACATCACCGGCCACACGGACGTGCTCATCCGCCTGGCCACGGACGGCGGCGGCGCGCTGGTGGTGTTCGTGTTGCTGGGGGCCTACAAGCATGCCCAGCGTTGCGCGCCCAAGCACTGGGCCCCGGAGATCCTGGAAAAATTCATCGCGGCCAAGAAGCTGGTGGCGCTCATCGTCCTGGGCTCGTTTTTGTGCATGGGCCTGTACAACAGCTCTCTGTACCTGCGCGGCCTGCCGCCCATCGAGCTGTTCCACGACTTCTACACCGTGCTCATCTTCACGGACATCCTGATCGTGCTCATCGCCCAGCGCTACATGCCGGAATTCCACGCCATCTTCCGCAACTCCGGCTTCGCCCTGTCCACCCTGTTCATCCGCATGGCCTTGACCGCCGAGACCACCCTTTCGGTCATCGTGGGCGTTGGGGCCATGGTCTTCGCCGTGTGCCTGACCTACGCCTCCAACCGCTTCTACACCATCA
>MGTN01000005.1:0-1109 GCA_001799475.1 Desulfovibrionales bacterium GWA2_65_9
CAGGAGCGCCTCCTCGACCTCCTCGATGTCCTCGCCCATGCGCTCCAGCACCACGAAATAGTTGTCCACCACGGCGTCGATGAGGGCGTACATGAGGTAGTCCGGGCCGCTTTTGGCCAGCTTGCCGTTGCCCGCCAAAAGCCGCCGGCGCACCTCGTCGAAGACATCCCCGCCGCTCTTCTCCTGGAAGGTCAGCAGGGTGTTCTTCGTCAGCACGAAGCTGACCTGCTCGTCCTCGATGATGCGCTCTTCCTCGTTGTAGCGCAGCATCTTGAGCACCACGAAGAGCGCGCCGTCCAGCTCGTCCAGCTTGGGCCGCTGGCCGGTGTGGGCGATGTCCTCCAGCACGAGCGGGTGCAGGTGGAAGATGTCCCCCAGCCGCGTGAGCCAATCCGGGTCGTGCAGGCCGTCCAGGTTGATCCAGGTCAGGCCCGGAGTGTCCACAAAGGCCGCGCAGGCCTCGGGGTTCGCCGGCTTGCTTTGGCGCACGCCATCCGCGCCGATGTGGATGACCTCCAGGGTCACGGCCTTGGACTGTTCGCGGCCCACGTACTTGACGGTGCCGGGCGGCAGGCCCTTCTTGCTGATGCGGCGGTGCAGGGATTCGAACATGGCTGAACTCCTCTTGTCTCTGCCGGTCTGGCTGCACGGTCTGGCAACGAGGTGCAGAGCGGCCGTGGGCCCTGACGCCATCATAGCCGGGATGGGCTGGCGCGTACAGGGGCGCTTCAGGGCCCTGGTGGTCTTAGGGGGGCATGCTCCGCAGGCCAAGGCCCCCTTCGGGGTTTCATTGCCACCGTTACCCCGCATCAAGGCTCCCGTGGTCCCACAAGCCGAAAGGGCTGCTTCAGGTTCCTCCTGAAACAGCCCTTTCGGCGCAATGGGGATTCCAAAGGGACTCAGGCCCTTTGGCGGGGGCCGCGTCAGCCGTTATGATGAGCGGTCTTCTCCCGCGAATCTTACGGCAGTCGACAGCATCGATAGGGGCAGCGCCCCTGGCCGCCGGAGGCATCTTTTCTTTCCCCAAAAAATGGAAAAGCGGGGGCGGCCGATCCGCCCCCGCAACCCCCGGATGTTTCCTGAGTCGGCGCTACTGACCCAGGAGGTCC
>MGTN01000005.1:1236-2985 GCA_001799475.1 Desulfovibrionales bacterium GWA2_65_9
GCCCTGACCCTTGATGTGGTGCGGCATGCCCACAACCGCGGCCTCGGCCACGTTGGGGTTGGACACCAGGGCCGATTCGATCTCGGCCGTGCCCAGGCGGTGGCCGCTCACGTTGATCACATCATCCAGACGACCCATAATCCAGAAGTAGCCGTCCTTGTCAACCCTTGCGCCGTCACCGGCCTCGTACATGCCCTTGAAGCGGTCGAAGTAGGTCTTGCGGTAGCGCTCGGGATCGCCGAACACGCCACGCAGCATGCCGGGCCAGGGCTTCTTGATGACCAGGTGGCCGCCCTCGTCCGGGCCGGCGTCGGTGCCGTCGGCGCGGATGATGGCCGCCGCGATGCCGGGCAGGGCGCGGGTGGCGGAGCCGGGCTTGAGCGGCGTGGCGCCGGGCAGGGCGCTGATCATGATGCCGCCGGTCTCGGTCTGCCACCAGGTGTCCACGATGGGGATGCGCGAGCCGCCCACATGCTCATGGTACCACATCCAGGCCTCGGGGTTGATGGGCTCGCCCACGCTGCCCAGGATGCGCAGGGAGGTGAGGTCATGTTTCTTCGGCCACTCGACGCCTTCGCGCATCAGCGCGCGGATGGCCGTGGGCGCGGTGTAGAAGATGTTGATTTTGAATTTCTCGACGATCTTCCAGAAGCGGTCCGGCTTGGGGAAGCTCGGCACGCCCTCGAACATGACGCTGGTGCCGCCGAGCGCCAGGGGGCCGTACACGATGTAGCTGTGGCCGGTGATCCAGCCGACATCGGCGGTGCACATGTAGACGTCGTCGTCCTTGAGGTCGAAGACCCACTGGGTGGTGTGCGCGCAATAGGTCAGGTAGCCGCCGGTGGTGTGCACAACGCCCTTGGGCTTGCCGGTGGAGCCGGAGGTGTACAGGATGAACAGCGGGTCCTCGGCGTCCATCTTCTCGTACGGGCAGTCGCTGGTGATGTCGTCGGCCGCCATGGCCTCGTTCCACCAGACGTCGCGGCCTTCGACCATGCGGATCTCATTGCCCGCGCGCTTGACCACAATGCACTGCTCCACGCTGGGGCAGGTCTTCAGCGCCTCGTCCACGTTGCCCTTGAGCGGGATGGCCCGGCCGCCGCGCAGCACGGCGTCGGCGGTGAAGAGCACCTTGGCCTGGCAGTCGTCGATGCGGTTCTGCAGGCTGACGGCGGAGAAGCCCGCGAAGACGATGGAGTGGGTTGCGCCGATGCGCGTGCAGGCCAGCATGGCGATGGCCAGCTCGGGGATCATGGGCAGGTAGATGGCCACGCGGTCGCCGCGCTTGACGCCCAGCTTCTTAAGCAGGTTGGCGCAGCGGCAAACCTCGGAGTGCAGCATCTGATAGGTGTAGACCTTGACGTCTTCCTCGGGCTCGCCCTGCCAGATGATGGCGGCCTTGTTGCGGCGGCCGTCGGTCAGGTGGCGGTCCAGGCAGTTGGCCGAAACGTTCAGCTTGCCGTCGGAGAACCACTTGATGAGGGGGGTGACCATGTCGGCTTCAAGCACCTTGGTGAAGGGCTTGTCCCAGGTGATGAGCTGGCGCGCGCGCGCGGCCCAGAAGCCCTCGGGGTCCTCGTCGGCGTGCTGGTACAGGGCCTCGTAGTCGGCCATGCTCTTGACGTAGGCGTTTTCCTGGGCGGCCTTGGGCGGGTTGAAGGTCAGTCCGACCTGCTGCAAGCTCTCGATCTTGTTCTCTTGATCGCTCATGCGTGACTCCTGCCTTGTCGTTTGTGTGCCTGTCCCGGC
>MGTN01000005.1:2997-3394 GCA_001799475.1 Desulfovibrionales bacterium GWA2_65_9
GGCGGGGCTGCCGGGGGCGCGGTGTGTTTCCGTGCCCTGGTCCTATATGTTGAATCAAGGCCTTGGCGCGTGTTTTTAGGTAAACGGTAAAAATTGCGGAGTGAACGGCGAAACCGGAGTGGGAGGGGCAGGCCAGCCCCCCCTGGGCGGCCCACGGAGGCCCCGCACAGCGCCGCAAAGTGACCTGGTCCGGGAGGAATTGCCGCTGCTGCTGCGGCCCCAAAGGGCTGCTCGTGGCCTGGCCCGCCTGAATCCCCGCCGGGGCTCCGCCCCTGGACCCCGCCAAAGGGCTTGAAGCCCCTTGGAACCCCCATTGCGCCGAAAGGGCTGTTTCAGGTTCCTCCTGAAACAGCCCTTTCGGCTTGTGCGGCCCACGAATACCCATCGAGGGGGTTCG
>MGTN01000005.1:3407-5266 GCA_001799475.1 Desulfovibrionales bacterium GWA2_65_9
GCAAACCCGCGCGCCCGGAATCCCCCGCGCCGCGCCAAAACCCCCGGAGGTTCACCATGGCCACCAGCGTCATCGAGATCTGCAACAGCGCCCTCACCGACCTGGGCGAGGAGGCCATCGCCTCCCTTGCCGACAACACCAAGGCCGCACGCCTGTGCAACCAGCGCTGGGCAGCCGTGCGCGACGCCGTGCTGCGCGCCCACCCCTGGAACTGCGCCACCGCCCTCATCGAGCTGGCCGCCAGCGCCACGGCCCCGGCCTGGAAATGGGGCAGTGCCTACCCCCTGCCCACAGACTGCCTGCGCGTGCTCTCCGTGGCCGCAAGCGGCACGCCGCTTTCGGCCTGGGAGGTCCAGGCCGGGCTCGTGCTCTGCGACGAAACCGGGCCGCTCAGCGTCGCCTGCATCCGCCGCCTGGACGACCCGCGCCTGTTCGACCCGCTGCTCTGCGAAGCGCTCTCCGCTCGCCTCGCCGCCACCCTGGCCTACCCGCTCACCGCCTCCACCAGCCTGGGCCAGGCCTTCTGGTCGCTCTACGCAGACAAGCTGCGCGAAGCGCGCGGCGTGGACGCCCGCGAAGCCTCGCCCATCCCCGCCCCCGCCCCCACCACCTGGCTGGCGGCGAAGCTGGGCCGGTAAAAACGGGAAGGAGGACGGAGCTTTCTTTTTCGGGGGGGGCATCCCCCCCGAACCCCCTCGTATGGGGCAGGACTAAGGGAGCCCCAGCACAGACTTTAGTCCGGCGGCCAAAACCACTTTCAGCACATCGGCGGTAACGGTTCCAGCCTTGTCCTTGATCAGTTTCATCGCATTAGCCCAGACAGAATCATTGCGGCTGGCTTCAGCGAAGTCATGCCCCGCTGAAGTAAGATAGCTGATAATCCACTGCGGAGAGGTAGAACCTACTGTCGTATTGTCTATGCCTTACGCAAATCCAGCATCTGCCAACAGGTAACAATGGTACCCGATCTGCTCTTCGGTATATCCTTCAAATTCAAGGTCCGGGGAATATCCCGCCGGGTGATCCTCCACCGCTAGAACGATCTTTCAGATGAGTTCCCAATCTCTTCTCATAGCGCGGTCACCTCCGAATATAGTTCCTCTGCGCTCTAACAATCCTTCTCTCGTCATGCAATAAGCGCGGCCCCTCACAACGGTGGCGGGCCTGGCGCGGCAGATCAAGGCAGGAACAAGGCCTTCAGGGCCTTGGCATCCGGGCCAAAGCGGGCCAGCCCCAGCTGCAGCAGCAGGCGCGCCTTGTGCCCGTTCAGGTCCCCGGAAAAGAGGCAGCCGTGGTCGGCCAGGGTCTTGCCGCCACCCGGCCCGCCGTACAGCGGCGCCACCGCGCCGTGCTGGACAGAGGGCGCGATGACCACCACCACGCCCCTGCCCAGGGCCTCCTGCACGGCGGCGAAGGTGCCCGCGTTGACATTGCCCGCGCCCAGCCCAGCGATGACCAGCCCCTTGGCCCCGTCGGCCACGGCCCGGCGCACCTGGTTCCCGTCGTCGCCCGCGAAGGTCGCCAGAAAGGCCACCTTGGGCAGCGCTGTCGGCAGGGGCAGGCGCTGCCGCGCTGCGCGGTCATGGAACCGGACCACCCGCCCCTGGGACACGTAGCCCAAAAAGCCCTTTTCCCCGGACTGGAAGGTCTGGACGTTGGTGGTGTGGGTCTTGACCGCGTCCCTGGCCGCGTTGACGTAGTGGTTCAGAGCCACCACCACCCCCCAGCCCCGGGCCTGGGTTGAGCTGGCCAGGATCACGGCGCCGAGCAGGTTGCCCGGGCCGTCCGGAAAGGGGCTGGAGGCGTCGTTCATGGCCCCGGTGAAGACCACGGGCTTCGGGGAGTCCAGCACCAGGTCG
>MGTN01000005.1:5380-5465 GCA_001799475.1 Desulfovibrionales bacterium GWA2_65_9
GGCGACATCTGCGAGCTGTCCAGGTTGCTGAACTCCAGCACGCCGATGTTGGCCACGGCCGCCAGGCCCGGAACCGCCTGCACCA
>MGTN01000006.1:0-10100 GCA_001799475.1 Desulfovibrionales bacterium GWA2_65_9
GCCACCTCGCGAGAATTTTGGCAAGGGGGGGGCGGGGCCGATGAGGGGGTGTCGGGCGCATTTTCAGTTGAAGCGCTGGCCTATCTGTCGTAGCGTTGGCCTTGGGTTTCTTGCGCAAACGTTTTTTTTCTCGCGTGCTGGTGCATCCGGCCTGGAGGGGTGGTGGTGAGCAACTCTCGTAGCGTGTGGATTTCTTCGGCCAGCCCGGCGCTTCCGGCCTTGCTGCTCCTTTTGGCGCTTTCCCTGGCCCTTGGCGGCTGCGACTCCAAGGGCCAGAAGGTCGCCTTGGAGCGCCAGACCCCGGGCGTCACGGACAAGGTCATTTCCCTGGGGTCCTCCCTGGCCTTGTCTGGGCACGCCAGCTACCTGGGCACCCAGACCCTGCGCGGCGCCCTGTCCTACCTCAAGCACATCAACGATCAGGGCGGGGTCTTTGGCCGCCGCATCGAGCTCACGGCCTATGACGACTCCTACGACCCGCCGAGATGTCTGGCCAACACCCAGAAGCTCATCGTGCAGGACCAGGTCTTCGCCCTGTTCTGCTATGTCGGCACACCCACCACGGTGAAGATCCTGCCCCTGGTGGAGGACGCGCGCATCCCGCTGCTCGGCATGTTCACCGGGGCCAACGCCCTGCGCGAGCCCTTCAACCGCTACGTCATCAACATCCGCGCCTCCTACTATCAGGAGACGGCTGCGGCGGTGCGCCACCTGGTCAAGGACCTGGGCCTCAAGCGCATTGCGGTGTTCTACCAGTACGATGCCTACGGATTCGACGGCCTGACCGGCACGGAGCTGGCCCTGAAGGAGTTCGGCCTGGAACCCGTGGCGCGCGGCTTCTACGTGCGCGGCACCCAGGACGTGGCCGACGGCCTGACCAAGATCCAGAAATCCGGGGCCGAGGCCGTTGTCATGATCGGCACCTACGACCCCTGCGCCAAGTTCATCCAGCTGGCTTCCGAGCGCAACTTCCAGCCCATCTTCCACACCGTGTCCTTTGTCGGCGCGGAGGAACTGGCCCGCCGCCTGGGCGACAACGCCGAACAGGTGGTGGTCATGTCCCAGGTGGTGCCCCCCTTCGAAGGGCCTGAAGCGCGCCAGCTTCTGGGCAGCGCCGAGGAGTACGTGCACCTGCTGGCCAAATACTTCCCCGACGACAAGCCCAACTCCGTCGGCCTGGAGGGGTACATCAACGCCCGCATCCTGGTGGAGGGCCTGAAGCTGGCCGGGCGCGAGCTGACGCGCGAGAGCTTCATCAGCGCCATCGAGTCCATCCGCGACTACACGCTCGGGCCGGGCACCGTGGTCTCCTTCGGGCCGGACAACCACCAGGGCATGGAGCGCGTGTATTTCACCCGGCTCACGGGCGGCCATTTCGTGCTCATCAGCGACTGGCCGGAGGTTCTGCGCGCCCTGGACGAGGTCCGGGCACGGGTGCAGGCCAAGCCTCAGCCCAATGCCCAGGCGGAGGCGCAGCCATGAGCTATTTCAAGGACTCCCTCAAACGTTACGGGAGCTTGAGCCTGAAGAACAAGATCTTCAGCTCCATCCTCGTCGTGGTGCTGCTCATCAGCGTGGCCATCGCCTTTGTGGCCCGCTGGATTCTGGTGTCCTCGCTGACGGCGGAGCTGGAGATGCGCGGCAGCGCCGTGGCCCACTCCATCGCCGAGCGTGGCGGCACCTTCATGCTCGACAAGGACTATCCCCAACTGCTCTCGCTGATCTTCGACGAGGCCCGGCTGCACGAGCGCAAGCACCTCATCTCCTACATCTTCATCACCGACCAGGGCGGCGAGGTGCTGGCCCACACCCTGACCAGGCCCTTCCCCAGCGAATTGCGCCTGGCCAACCAGGTGCCTCAGAACGAGAACCGCTCCTTGCGCCTGGTCAACGTGGAGAGCGAGTCCATCCACGACATCGCCGTGCCCATCAAGGAGGGCCTGTACCGCATCGGCACGGTGCACGTGGGCCTGTCCAAGAGCCACATCGACAGCCTCATCTCCAAGCTGCGCCTGACCTTCCTGGGCTTCATCTCGGCCATCATCGGCATCATTTTCTTCCTCAGCAACCGCATCACCCAGTACATCACCCGGCCCATCTCCAAGCTCACGCGCATCTCCGACGAGCTCTCGCGCGGGAATTTCGACATCTCGCTCGACTTCCAGGAGGACGACCAGAACTGGCGGCCCACGGAATGCCCGGCCTACGTGAACACCGAGATGCCCTGCTGGCACTTCGACCAGTCGGCCCGGCAGGCCGCCACCCACCGCACGTGCAAGAACTGCGTGTTCTACCGCAAGCGCAGCGGCGACGAGGTGGTGCAGCTGGGCGACAGCTTCCGCAACATGGTCTGGAGCATCAAGCTCTACCGCAGGCGCCTGCGCGAGAGCGAGGAGAAGTACCGCTCGCTGTTCGACTCCGGCCCGGACCCGGTGTTCGTGGTGGACTGCGAGAATTTCCACATCGCCGACGCCAACCCGCGCGCCCAGGAGCTCTACGGCTACGAGAAGGAGGAACTGCTGGGCATGTCCTACCTGGCCCTGGGGCCGGAGAACCGCAGCGACTGCCTGATCACCTACGAGGGCCGGGGCGGCGGCACGGGCTGCCTGTACCACCCCAAGGTGCTGCACTACAAAAAGGGCACCAAGCCCTTCTACGTCAACGTCCACGCCTGCCCCATCTCCTACAAGGGCCGGCATGCCATCATCATCGCCGTCACCGACATCACGGAGATGATCGAGAAGGACGCCCAGGTCATCCAGGCGGGCAAGATGAAGTCGCTGGGCGAGATGAGCGCGGGCATCGCCCACGAGCTGAACCAGCCGCTCAATGCCATCAAGATGGGCAGCGAGTTTTTGGCCCTCATGGAGGAGCAGGGGCGCACGGCCTCGCCTGAGCAGTTCCATCAGGTGGTGGTGGAGATCAGCGCCCAGGTGGACCGCGCGGCCGAGATCATCAACACGCTGCGGGCCTTTGGCCGCAAGGCCGAGATGCTCAAAGAGCGCATCGACGTGAACAAGCCCATCGGCAGCGTGCTGACCATCGTGCGCCGCCAGTTCGAGCTGGACAACATCCGCTTCAACCTCGACCTGGGCCAGAATCTGCCGCCCATCCTGGCCCAGGACAACCGCCTGCAGCAGGTCTTCTTCAACCTGCTGACCAACGCCCGCGACGCCATCAACGACGCCAGCCAGGCCTCGGACATGGACGCCCGCCGCTCCATCGGCATCCGCACCAGCGCCGAGGCCGGGGGCGTGGGCGTGGACATCTCCGACACCGGCGTCGGCATTCCCGACGACGTGCTCGACAAGATCTTCGAGCCCTTCTTCACCACCAAGGAAACCGGTCAGGGCATGGGCCTGGGGCTGGCCATCACTTACGGAATCGTGCGGGACTACGGCGGCCAGATTCGCATCGACAGCGAGCCTGGGCGGGGCACCACCTTCCACCTGTTCTTCCCGCAGACGCATTAACGACAGGAGTGTTTTCGTGGAGAGAAAGATTCTCGTCATCGACGATGAGCAGCCGACGCTGAACATGTTCCGGCTGCTCCTGGCGGCCTACGGATATGAGATCATCACCGCGGCCAACGGGGCCGAGGGTCTGGAGGCCTTCGAGCGCGAGCGGCCCGGCGTGGTTTTGACGGACATCAAGATGCCGGTCATGGACGGCATCGAGGTCCTAAAGCGCATCAAGGAGATCGACCCCCACGCCGAGGTCATCGTCATCACCGGCCACGGCGACATGGATCTGGCCATCCGCGCGCTCAATCTCGACGCCACGGACTTCATCAACAAGCCCGTGCAGCGCGTGGCCCTGAGCCAGGCCCTCAAGCGCGCCGAGGAGCGCATCGCCATAGCCAAGAGCAAGGCCGAGGAGATCAGCGTGGAGGACGTGGACGGCGCCGCCATCCTGACCATCCGGGGCAGCGTCACCGCACGCAGCGAGCCCTTCCTGGCCCGGGCCATGGAGCGCGCCCGCGAGCTGGAGCGGCCGCGCATCATCCTGCACTTCGACGAGTCCGCCTCCACCAATGGCGCGGGCCTGGCGCTTCTGACCCAGCTTCTGCTGGAGGCGCGGGAGCGCGGCGAGCGGGTCTGCATCGCCGGGTTGTCCGAGAACTTCCGCAAGGTCTTCGAGATCGTGGGCATCGCCAAGCTGGTGGTGATCTACGAGTCCGACGCCGCAGCCCTGGCCGCGCCCTGATAAGCAAGGAGACGCCCATGAGACCGTTCATCAAGCCCACCCTGCTCAGCATTCTGCTCCTGCTTCTGCTGGCTGGCCAGGCCCTTGCCGCCGCCGCGCTCCCCGCGCCCGGCCAGACCCTGCCTACCTTGAGCCTGAAGGTCCCGGTCTTTGGCCAGGACGCGAGTGAGCTCGGCGTGGCCGGGAAGAAGACCTTCCGTTTGCAGGACGTGAAGGCCAAGGTCATCGTCCTTGAGGTCATCGGCGTCTACTGCAACGAATGCGCGAAGCAGGTGTCTTCCTTCAACACCCTCTACGCGCGCCTGGCCCGGCGCATGCAAGCCGGAGAGGTGCGCATGTTCGGCCTGGCCGCTGGCGGCACGGACCTGGAAGTGGAGGGCCTGCGCAAGACCGGCATCTACAAGTACCCCCTCGTGGCCGACGAGAAGTATAAGAACCACAAGCTCCTGCGTGAGCCGAAGACGCCCTTTACCATGCTCGTGACCCCGGCCGGGAAGGTGCTCTACACCCACCTCGGCATCGATGACGACATCGAGGGCCTGCTCGCGCGCATCAAGGAGGAGCTCAAGTAGCATGGACACGGCCGCAGGCCATCTTGCAGCGGGCCCGGATACGGGGCAGGCCCTGCGCCTGGAGCTTGAGCGCAAGCGCCTGAGTTTGCGCGTGCTGTTGGAGACGGCCCAGGAACTTTCGGGCATCCTCCAGCCGCGCAAGATCATGGAGACCTTCCTGCTCACGGCCATGGGCCCCATCGGGGCCATGGGCGGGGTGGCGGTGCTGGCCCGTCCGGCGTCCTGCGAGGGCATGGTCCTGTCGCGCGGGCTGCCGGCCCGCGAGGCCGAGGCCCTGGAGCAGCATCTGCCCGACATCTGCGACGCCTATTTTCCCTACCGCGACCTGGACGGCGACTTCCCGTCCTCCAAGATCCGCGCCATCCGGCGCGACCAGGCCGGGGGCGACAGCCTGCTGCCAAGGGGCATGGACATCCTGCTCTGCTTCAGCGTGGACGATGAACACTGCGGGCTCTTGGCCCTGGGGCCGCTTTTGGCCGGGACCAATGCCGACGCTGGGCCGGATGCCGACCTGGGGACAGGTCTGGACGGCGCCCTGGACGAGGATGCGTCAAACCTGCTGCACAGCCTGCTGCATCTGCTCATCGGAGCCCTGCGCGGGGCCTTGGCCGTGAACAGCATCCGCCAGCTCAGCGTGGACCTGGGCCGCAAGAACGACCGCCTGACCGAGGCCCTGGCCTCCTCCCAGACCGTCCAGCGCGGCCTGGACCGCCGGGTGCACCAGCTGGCGGCCATCAACGAACTGGCCGAGGAGATGGCGCACCTGCACGAGGTCCAGGGCATCCTGGACAGCTTCCTCTTGACCATGCTCGGGGCCTTCAGCGTGAGTTGCGGGCTGGCGCTGGTGCTGGACCGCGCCAAGCGCTGCGTGGACCTGGCCGTCCGGGGCGCACCGGACACCGGGCTCTCCAGCTACGGCACGGCGGATGTGCTGGTCTACAAGGCCTTCACCGCCTCCGGCGCGCGCAGCGTGGACCCGCTCACGGTTGAGCCGGTCAGTGATCCGGCTACTGCCCTGGCGGGCTGCGGTCTGCCCTTTGAGGGCCGCTGCGCCATGTATTTCGCCCTGGACCGCGACGTGCAAGGCGTGCTGGTCCTGGGCGAGACCCTTTCCGGCGAGGCGCTGGAGGACGAGGACGCCCAGATGCTGCGGGCCCAGGTGGGCACGCTCCTGGGCTACGTCCAGGGTGCGCGGCACCTGGCCATCATCACCGCGCTGAACGACGACCTTCAGCGTCAGAATGAAGAACTCACGCGCACCGTGACCGAACTCACCGAGGCCCGGCAGACCATCGACCTCCTGGAGCGCGCCGGAGAGCGCGTGCGCTCCTTCCTGCATGCCGAAGGCCTGCGCTCACGGCGCTTCTCCTGGATGGACTGTGGGATCATTCTCGTGGCGGCCATGCTCTTGGGCTTTCTGTTCAACCTGGCCAGTCCGAACGGCGTGCCCCTGGTGCCCGAGCACCTGAGGCGGCTCCCGGCCCAGACCGTCACCGCCCAGAAGGCCAGGGAGCTGCAGCAGAGCGAGGGCGCGCTCATTGTGGACGCGCGGCCCCAGGCCTTTTTCGACCAGCAGCATGTGCGGGGTGCGGCGAATCTGACCCCGGCCCTGTTCGACATGATGTACCTGATGCGCTTCGCCCAGGTGCCTTTGTCCACGCCGCTCATCGTCTACGGCGGCAACATCAGCCGCCGCTGGGACGAGGATGTTGCGGCAAGGCTTGCGGCGCGCGAGCACGAGCGCGTGCTGGTGCTGGAAGACGGGCTCCCGGCCTGGGTCGCCAGGGGCTATCCGGTGGAACCATGAGGAAGAATATCTGGCGCGACGTGTTGGGCCGCTGGCTGGCCCTGGCCTTCCGGCTCTATCTGGGCGGGGTCTTTGTCTACGCCAGCGTCTACAAGATCGGCTACGCCGCGGAGTTTGCCGAGACCATCGCCAGCTACCAGATCGTGCCCGCCCTGGCGGTGAACGCCGTGGCCCTGGTCCTGCCCTGGCTGGAGCTCATTTGCGGGGCCCTGCTGGTGGCCGGGGTGCGCGTGCGCACGGTGAGCGCCATGCTGGGCGCGCTGCTCGTGGTCTTCTGCCTGGCCGTCGCCGTGAACCTGCTGCGCGAGACGCCCATCGACTGCGGTTGCTTCCACACCCTGGACGAGCGCATGACCTGGATGACCCTGGTGCGCGATCTGACCTGGCTTGGCATGGCCATCCACGTGTTTTTCTTCGATTCCCCACTGGCGCTGGAACGCCGTTTCCCGAGCACACTCAAGGAGATTGAGACGTGAGGCGGATGCTTTTTTGTACGCTGGCCCTGGCTTTGCTGCTGCTGGCCGGGTGCCGCGGCACTGTGGATGATCTGGCGGGCGACTACGAGTCCGAGCGTGTGGACTTGAGCCCGGCCCGGTTGACCCTGCGCACGGATGGCGGCGGCTCGCTGACCGTTGGCGCGGAGGAGGCCCCCTTCCGTTGGGAGGTGCGCGATGAGGGCCGGGTGGTGCTGCACACGCGCCAGGGCGGCATCATCTCGGCGCGGCAGGGCCGGGGCACGCTGGAACTCGACATGCCGGGCTCGGGCAAGCAGGTCTTCCGCAAGAAGGCGAAGTAGGCCGCAGGGCTGTGCTGGCGCGGCATGACGCCAGGGCGGTGACACTATGATGAGGGCGTAAAAAAAGGCCGGAGCAGGGCATTCCCCGGCTCCGGCCTTTGCGCGTGCGTCGTGTTCTAGAAGCCCCAGGCCGAGAGGGTGGGGCGCTTGTAGCCCTGGCCTTGCGCCAGCACGTCCAGGGCCACGGTGGCCATGTCGTCCAGGGAGGGCAGCACGGTCTTGTCCAGTTCGCGGTAGTCCAGGGTCTTGACGTACATGGAGCAGGTCTCGCAGACGCCGACGACCACGCCGGGGTACTCCGCCACGCGGAAGAGTTTGAGCTTGGCCGTGTCGCCCTCGTCGCAGTAGGGGCAGCATATGCGCCGGACACGGTGCTCGTGCCCGCAGAAGGAGCAGGCCCCGAAGCGCAGGCCCTCCTTCTCGCGCAGGAAGGTGATGTACGGCAGGCTGCCGCAGAGCGGGCAGTGCCCGCGATCGTGGGGCAGGTTCTCGGGCAGGTGCTTGGCCAGGGCCAGGGCTGCGGCGTTTAGGCCGGGCCAGAGCGCTGAGGCGGCCAGGAAGCTGAGCGCCCGGGGGCTTTCCGGCAGGCGCTGGCGCCAGACCGCGAAGAGCGTATCATCTCCGGCGGGCAGGGCGCGCAGCGCCTGGGCCGGGTCGAGCTCGCCAGCGGCGATGGCCGCGCGCAGGGTGTCCGCCGCCTGGGCGGCCGCTCCGCCTGTGCCCGCCAGGATCTCCAGCAGGATGGGGAACAGGCGCAGGGCCTGGTCCAGATCGTGGGGAAAATTCTCGCGCATGATGAGCGGGCTGCCTGCAAACATGGCCTCGTCCGAGGCGCAGGAGGCCCGATCGGGCAGGGTCACGTGGGCCGCGTTGCGCGCCTCGATCTGCACGGGCAGCACCTGCTCCACCAGGGCAACCAGTTCCTCGGGCAGCATGTCCGTGGCGCGGATCGAAGCCAGCTTGCCTTCCATGAGCCGAACAAAAACCTGATCGTCAGAGTGCATTGGACCATCCTTTGGGAGATTGGCGGGGAAGTACCCGCATCCTGGATTTACCCTAACCGTCCCTGGCGGCAGATGCAAGACAGAGCTTAATTTCGTAGTTCTGGCACTTGCGCGTGGCGTACAGGGGGGCTATAGAATAACAATTGCCTACGCCGCTGGGCTTGATCCACCGGCGGAGAAGGGGGATGCATGGGCGCGACAAGGGTTCTGACAGGGATTAATCTGGTTTCTCTTAAGGACGCATTTGTCGGGAGTGAGGACATTCTCGAGCAGATGCTCGGCCTTTTTGAAACCCAGGCCCGTGAGCGCATGGTCCAGCTGAAAGCGGCCCAGGCCGCCTGGGATGTCACGGCCGCCCGCCTGTGCCTGCATTCCCTGGTGAACATCTCAGGCGCGGTGCACGCCTATGGCATGTCCGAGCAGACCAAGGCCCTGGGCGATGCGGTCAAGAACGACGATCGCGACATGGCCGGGCAGCTGCTTGAGGCCCTCGAACGTGAAGTCGATCTGGTCCTGCGTCAGGTTGTGGTGCTCCTGGCCGCCCTGGCCAAGGACCCTGCCAGCGTCTGGGACGCCGTCCTGCCGGACTAGTCCCCGCAAGCCTGGCCCTCCAGACAAGAACCGCCCGGCCCCGCCAGGCCCGCTCTCTGCGGGTTCCTGACAGGACCGGGCGGTCCGTCGTTTCTGTCGTCTGCTACAGATTGGCGATGAGGATCTCGCCGAACTCCTTGCAGCCCACGGCCTTGGCGCCTTCGATCTGGGAGGCCAGGTCCACCGTGACCTTGCGCGCGCCGATGGCCTTGGCCACGGCTCCGTGGACGAGGCTCGCGGCCTCGAACCAGCCCAGGTGCTCCAGCATCATGGTGCCGGAGAGGATCAGGCTGCCGGGGTTGGCCATGTCCTTGCCGGCGATGGCCGGGGCGGTGCCGTGGGTGGCCTCAAAGAAGGCCAAGGTGTCGCTCATGTTCACGCCGGGCGATAGGCCGAGCCCGCCCACCTGCGCGGCCAGGGCGTCGGAGATGTAGTCGCCGTTCAGGTTCGTGGTGGCGATCACGCTATAGTTCTCGGGGCGGATGAGCGCCTCCTGGAACATGGCGTCGGCGATGCGGTCGTTGATGACCACCGGCTTTTTTGCGCCCTCGGCGGCCTCGACCTCGGTCATGGTGAATTCGCCGAACTCCTGCGCGGCCATTTCGTAGCCCCAGGCGCGGAAGCCGCCCTCGGTGAACTTCATGATGTTGCCCTTGTGCACCAGGGTCAGGCTGGGGCGCTTCTGGTCGATGGCGAACTTCAGCGCGCGCCGCGTCAGGCGCTTGCAGCCCTTTTCGGTCATGGGCTTGATGCCGATGGCGGCCAGGTCATCAAGCTTCGCGCCCATCTCGTCGCGCAGGAAGGCCACCACGCGTTTGGCCTCTGGAGAGCCCGCCGCCCATTCAATGCCCGCGTACACGTCCTCGGTGTTCTCGCGGAAAATGACGATGTTCACGCGTTCGGGGTGCTTCACCGGGGACTCGATGCCGGGGAAATATTTGATGGGCCGGATGCAGGCGTACAGGTCGAAGACCTGGCGCAGGGTCACGTTCAGGCTGCGGAAGCCCTTGCCCACGGGCGTGCCCAGCGGGCCTTTCATGGCCAGTTCGGCTCCGGCCAGGGCGTCCAGGGTGGCCTGGGGCAGGTTCTCGCCTGTCTCGCGCACAGCCTTCTCGCCAGCCAAA
>MGTN01000006.1:10349-10660 GCA_001799475.1 Desulfovibrionales bacterium GWA2_65_9
CTCTCGAATTTCTTTTTGACTAATGCGCGGTACGCCAGCACCCATAGACGTAATTTTGTGGCGCAGCACCTCTTCTTCCACCTCCTCACTCGCTTGCCAGAAAAAGAGGTACGGAGAAATGGTGGTACCGAGAATGGCTACCACATTGAGCACGTACTCTCGACTCGCCACCACGGTCGGCACGAGCGTAGCCACTAAGGCGGCTCGCCAATCTTGCGTCACAATGAAGGCGGTCACTACGTAGGTGAGGAGCGAGAACGTCAGATACTTCAGCACTCGAGCGTAGAGGCGGTAGGAGACAAACACCTCCA
>MGTN01000007.1:0-7413 GCA_001799475.1 Desulfovibrionales bacterium GWA2_65_9
CAGGCCCACGTACAGTCCGGAGGCGAAGAAAAAGGGGAACAGGGCCAGGTAGTACTTGCCGATGTTCACCAGCTGCCCGGCAAAGAGCACCTCGTTCTGGAGTTCCAGCGGGTTGAAGGGGATGAGCCCCAGGGCGGCAAAGCCGCAGGACAACAGCAGCAGCATGAGCACGGGCAGGCCGAAGAAGAGCGCGCCGGCCCGGCGCTGGAACCAGCCACCGAAGAGGCAGAGCACCACGCCGCTGACGGAATACCCGGCCATGGCCATGGAGATGACCCAGTAGCCGTACTCCGACCAGTTGGTGATGGCGAAGTGGCGCACGAGGAAAATCTCAAACGCGATGGAGGAGAGGCAGACCAGGAAGATGCCGACGTAGCGCATGGACCCCCAGGCCGCGAACGGGTCTTGACGAGCCTGGTCGCGGCGGCACAGGAAATATGGGGCTTCCTATCCCATCCGGACCGCGCCCGCAAGCTTTCGCCCTGGCGCGCAGGCTTGGGCTGGTCCGCCGGACTTGGCCGCAAGATCCTGCCGGGGCGCTCTTGCCCTGGCGCGGAGGCCTAGACCGCCCCGTCTGCTCCGTTCGCCCAGACCGGCCCATTCACCCCGTTCTTCCCGTTGCGCGGGGTCTGGAAGCTCAGACACAGGGTGAAGGCGCTGCCCGCGCCAGGGGAGCTCTCCACCTCCACACTGCCGCCCATGCGCCCGGCCAGCTCGCGCACGATGGCCAGGCCCAGGCCTGTGCCCGGGTAACGCTTGGTCATCGGGTCCTCGGCCTGCACAAAGGGCTCGAACAGGCCCTGCATCTGCTCCGGGGTGATGCCGATGCCTGTGTCGGCCACCTGGATGCGCAGGGTGCAGTCACCCTCGGCCCGGCAGGCGAGCGCCGCGTCGAGCGTCACGCCGCCCTGCGGGGTGAACTTCAGCGCGTTGTCCAGCAGGTGGCGCAGGGTCTGGCCCAGGCGCAGAGGATCGCCCAGGAGCGCCTGTTCCAGGGCGCCGGGGTGCCCGTTGACCGCGAGGGTCAGGCCCTTGGCCTCGGCCACGGGCCTGAGCTCCGCTTCCAGCGGGGCGAGCACGGCGGCCAGGGTGAAGGGCTTGTGCTCCAGGGTCAGGCGGCCGGTGCCCAGGGCCGCATAGTCCAGGACATCGCCGATGAGGTTCGTGAGATGCTGGGTGGTTTGCATGGCGTAGCCCAGGTACTCGCTCTGCTCGGGCGGCAGGTCGGCCTGGGCCAGGAGCTGGAGCATGCCCGACAGGCCGTTTAAGGGCGTGCGCAGCTCGTGGCTCATGTTGGTCACAAAGGCGTCCTTGGCGCGGCTGGCGGCCTCGGCGGCCTCCTTGGCGGCCCGCAACGCCTGCTCGGAGAGCCTGCGCTCGGTGATGTCGCGGGAGAAGCTGGCGATCTGGCAGACCTCGCCTTCCGCGCCGAAGACGGGATACAGGCGGATGGCGTAGGTGCGGCCCTCGCGCTCTTCCTCGAAGCGCAGGGGCATGCGGGTGCGCACCACGTCCTCGAAGCGTTCCCGGCGGCCATTGCGCACATACT
Organism: Desulfovibrionales bacterium GWA2_65_9; assembly: GCA_001799475.1. GTDB lineage: Bacteria > Desulfobacterota > Desulfovibrionia > Desulfovibrionales > Desulfovibrionaceae > Humidesulfovibrio. The sequence continues at coordinate 1,550 of MGTN01000007.1, forward strand.
CGGGGATGAGGTCCAGGATGTTCCTGCCCACCAGCTCCGGCGCGGTGGTGTTGCGGCGCCTGGCCGCGCTCTCGTTCATGGACAGCACCCGGCCATCGGGCACCAGGAGCAGCAGCCCGTCAGCCGAGGCGTTGAACACCGCCCGCAGGCGCTCCTCGCTCTCGAGCAGGGCCTTGCGCGCGGTCTCCTGCTCGGCCTGGGCCCGCTCCAGATCCTCGGCCATGCGGTCGAAGGTGCACGCCAGTTCGCCCAATTCGCCCGCGCCGCCGGGGTCCTGTGGTCCCATGCCCGTGCGCGCGGCGAAGTCGCCCGCGCCCAGGGCGCGCACGGCCGCCATGAGCCGGGTGACCGGGCCAAGGATGAAGCGCCCGGCCCACAGCCGCGTAAACACCAGCGCCAGCAGGGCGATGAACGAGAGCAGCAGCACCTGCCGCGTGAGCTTGGCGCCGCTCTCGGCGTACACGGCGCTCTTGGGAATGCCCACGCGCACGTAGCAGATCTCTTCATTGCAGATGTTCAAGATCCGCATGACGTAGAAGCGCTCCACCCCGTCCAGGCCCGTGCCCCAGCCCGAGGCCTCGGGCACCTTCTCGCGGATGAGCCGCGCGTGGTCCTCAGGCAGGCTGGCCCCGATGTAGCCCGGCACGTTGGGGAGGCGGAAAATGATCTTGCCATTCAAACCCGCCAGGACCACGCTGGTGCCTAGGGGCAGCCCGGCGTTGTGCAGGGTCTTGGAGGCCTGGGTCAGGGCCATCTGCGCGGCCAGCACCAGCACGGTGCCGCCCTGCGCGTCGCGCACGGGCGTGGCGTAGGTCACCACGGCTTCGCCGCCCTGTCCGGCCCCACCACCTGTCCGGCCCACGCCCACGGAGAAGGCCTGCCCTTGCAGGGCGTCCATGACGGCCTGGTCGTCCACCAGGCTGGCCTCGCGCCCAAGCGGCCGGGCCGAGGCCAGGATGGCGCCGCCGGGCCGCACCAGGTGCAGGTTCAGGTATTCCGGGGCCAGCTTGGCGAAGCTTGCCAGGATCCCGGCGCAGTCGGCCGCACGGTTCGCGTCGGTGCAGGCCCGCACATCCGGGTTGGCGGCCATGAGTTCCAGAAACAGGCGGGTGTCGCGCGTCTCCTGGGCCAGGTCGGCGGCGATCAGGCCTGCGGCGTGGGCTGTGCGCTCCACGGCGATGGTCCGCTCATGGTCGCGCTCGGCCATGTGGCCCAAGAGGGACAGGCCAAGCACCGGCAACAGGGCCACGGCCACCAGGACCATGAGCATGATGTGCAGGCTGTGCAGGGGGCTGGTCTGCGGGCAGGGCTGCGGACTGGCCTGGGGGACTGGGCCGGAGGGGGGGGCGGCTGGAGCTGAGGCCGGGGGCGGGTTGTGGGAGCTCACGGCAGCCCCCCTTTCATGCGCGGATTTTTCCCCCACGAATTTTTCCGGCGCTGCTCCTGGGGCAGCAGGCGCAGGGTGTCTTCAGGGCGCGGAGTGGAGACTGGCAGGCAGGTGTGGGCACTCGCAATGGCCGCTCCGCCGGTCTTCGGCCTTGGGGCAGGTGCAGGCGGCGGGGTGTGTGCATTCACGAGAGTCCCTCCAGTCAGACGCTGATCTTGGGGCAGCAGACGCCGAGCATTTCCAGGGCGCGGTCCTGGGGCAGCGGCCTGGAGAACAGGTAGCCCTGGCCGCATTCGCAGCTCAGGTCGGCCAGGAAGTCGCGCTGGCGCTCGGTCTCGATGCCCTCGGCGACCACGTCCAGGCCCAGGTTGTGGGCCAGGCTGACGATGGTGCGCACGATGACCAGGTTCTCAAAGGCGTCCATATCCGAGACGAAGCTGCGGTCGACCTTGAGCGTGTTGATGGGGAAGCGTTGCAGGTAGGCCAAAGACGAATAGCCAGTGCCGAAGTCGTCGATGCTGACCTTGGTGCCCATCTCGCGCAGGCCGCGCAGCTTATGCACCATGCTCTCGGGGTTTTGCATCACCAGAGTCTCGGTGATCTCGACCTTGAGCCTGCTGGGGTCAAGGCCCGTCTCGTCCAGGGCGCGGGCCAGATGCCGCAGGAGGTCCGGCTGGGCGAACTGCTTGGCCGAGAGGTTCACGGCGATGCTGAAATTCTTGGGCAGGGCGAAGTCGCGCTCCCACCTGGCGGCCTCGCGGCAGGCCTCCATGAGCGCCCAGGAGCCGATGGGCACGATGAGCCCGGTCTGCTCGGCGTGGGGGATGAAGTCGTTTGGGGGCACCAGGCGGTCGGCCACCTGCCAGCGGATGAGGGCTTCGAACCCGGCCAGGCTGTTGTCCGCCAGGGTGAAGATGGGCTGGTAGTGCAGGCGGAATTCCTCGCGCTCCAGCGCGTTGTGCAGGCTCTGGTGCACGGTCAGGGCGTACTGGGCGCGTTTGCGCATGGCCCACTTGAAGACCTTGATCTTGCCGCCGCCCAGGGCTCTTGCATGCTCCATGGCCAGGGCGGCGTCCTGCAGGAGCTCCTCGGGCTGGGCGTATTCCGCAGGCCCGAGCACCACGCCCATGCTGGCCGTGAAGTGGAGCATGTGGCCGTCCATCTCCAGCGTCTTGCGCAGCTCCTGGCCGATGCGCCGGGCCACGCGCAACGCCTCGCCCGGGGTCTTGAGCTCCTCCAGGATCAGGGCGAACTCGTCCGGGCCACAGCGCGATACGGTGTCCAGGCCCCTGGCGATGCTCTGGATACGCTCGGCCACGGTACACAGCACCTTGTCGCCCGAGGCGTAGCCCAGGCTGCTGTTGATGGGCTTGAAGCTGTCCAGGTCGAGGAAGACCACCGCGTACAGGTAGTTGAGCCTGCGCCGCGAGCGCTCCATGGCCTGATCCAGGCGGTTTAAGAACAGGGCGCGGTTGGCCAGCCCGGTGAGCGGGTCCTGGAAGGTGCGCTCGTGCAGCGTCTCCTCGGCCTGGCGCCGGGCGGTGATGTCCTCGACCACCAGGGCCACCAGGTGCGGTCCGGGTACGTAGGCCGAAACGCGCAGCCAGCGCTTCAGCTCACCCATGTAGCCTTCGAACTGGGCCGGCTGGCCCGAGCCCGCCACCTGGGCCACGAAGTCGTTCCAGTAGCCCTCAAGGTTCGGCAGCACCTCGCCGGTGGTCTTGTTCAGCAGGTCCTCGCGCGGGCGCTCGAAGATCTGCTCCATGGCCGCGTTCAGTTCTGCCAGACGCCACAGTTCCGGGCTGGCCGGGGCGCAGCCCTCGCAGGAGAGCAGCATGAAGCCGTTGAACATGGAGGTGAACAGACTCTGGAAGCGGGCGCGGCTGTCGGTCAGGGCAATGGCCGAGGTCCTAAGCTCGGCCACGGTGCGCTCCAGCGCGGCGCCGGCCTGTTTGAGCGCCATGCGCTGGCGGTGCATCTCCACGAAGACCTGGACCTTGCTCTTCAGGATGTCGTGTTCAAAGGGCTTGATGAGGTAGTCCACGGCGCCGGTCTCGTAGCCTTTGAAGACGTGGCGCTGCTCTTTGCTGATGGCGGTGACGAAGATGATGGGGATGTGCCGGGTGGCATCGTCCGCGCGGATGCGCTCGGCGGTGGTGAAGCCGTCCATGCCGGGCATCATCACGTCCATGAGGATGAGGGCGAAATCGTGCTTGGGCATGAGCTTCAGGGCTTCAAAGCCGCTGCGGGCGGTGACCACGTTGATGCCCTGGCGGCGGAGCAGACCCGAGAGCAGGAGGAGATTCACCTGCTCATCGTCCACCGCGAGGACGTCAACCGTCTCGACAACGCTCTCCGCTTTGCTCACCGTCGCGCTCCCTACAATACCAGCTATACAGTCCAAGATGAGGAGGCTTATCTAAAACGACTACTCCAAGACTGGCTTGATGTACAGCCCCCTTTCCCCTTGCTGGCGCAGGCTTCCGCAAATACCCGTTGTCTGGCGGGAAGTCCTTTGCTATACGTATTTTTGTGGGTATGCACCCGCGAGTATTCCCCGGAGGTTCACAGGCCATGCCCACAGCCCCTGAGCAGCCCAAGCCCCCCACAGCCTCCATCGACATCGAGAAGCTCCTGGCCGACGAGAAGATCGCCATATTCTTCCAGCCCGTGGTCAGCGTGCGCGGCAAGGCCATCCTGGGCTTCGAGGCCTTCTCGCGCAGCATCGGCGGCGAGGGGGCGCGCCTGGACGCCCTTGATCTCTTCGCCCAGCCCTGGGACGCCAGCGTGCGCCTGCGCCTGTGCCGCCTGTGCCGCCGCAAGGCCCTGGAGGCTTTCCGGCCCATCGCCGAGCGCCACCCGCAGATGCTGCTCTTCCTGAACGTGGACGCCGTGGGCGTGACCGCCGCCGAGAAGCCCGGGCATCTCTCCGCCATCTGCGAGTCCATGGGCCTGGCCGGTCGGCGCGTGATCATCGAGCTGGAGCGTCCGGGCCTGAACTCCCAGGATATTTACCGCTTCGTGCAGTTCTACCGCGAGCGCGGCTTCAAGCTGTCCATCGACGCCATGGACGGACTCTCGGCCCCCACCGAGGAGCTGTTCACCCTCAAGCCCGACTACATCAAGATAGACCGCGCGGCCTACACCGACGTCGAGGGCAAGGAGTTCAAGCGCGATATGGTGTCCGGCCTGTGCCGCCTGGCCGAGCGCATCGGCAGCGTGGTGGTGGCCAAGAACGTGGAGAGCGAGGACGAGGCCACGCGCCTGCTGGAATGGGGGGTCAACATCCAGCAGGGCTATTGCTACACCAAGGACAAGGACTGCCAGGAAAAAGACCCCATCCGCGCTTTCCTGATCAAGGTCGAGAAGATCAACCGCAGGTACCGCGAGCGCGCCCAGGCCGAGGTGGCTGGCAAGCGCAGGCGCTTCGAGGACTTCCACAAGACCCTGCGCAAGGTGGCCGGCAAGCTGGGCGAGAGCATCATCCACGACTTCCCGGCCGTGGCTGAGCGCTACGCGCAGGCCGAGGAGAGCCTGCTCTGCGTCTACGTGCTGGATGACCACGGGGTCCAGATCACCCCGCGCGCCTTCAAGAAGAGCCTCGTGGCCGAGACGCCCATGCTTGGGCCGGAGCGCGGACGTGGCGAGGACATGAGCATCCGCGAGGATGTGCTGCATCTCAAAAGCGGCTTCGACAAGTACGTGTCCCAGCCGTTCATCTCCATCCACGCCCGGGTGCCTGCCTGCACCATCTCCGCACGCTTCTACAACCGCGAGAACGTGCCGCTCATCCTGTGCCTGGAGTTTTTGAGCCAGTAGCGCCGCGCGCCCCCGCCCGCCGACCACCAGCGACCCGGCGACCCGTCACCCCGGCGAAAAGGCAAGAACGGCCCGGCTGCCCTGATGTGGGAGCCGGGCCGTGTGCGTTGGCGCTTGTGGCTGACTGGTGCGGTTCCGGCGCGCTAGTTGCCGTCCGGGTTCTGGCCTGCGCCCTCCAGCACGCGCTTGAGCACGCCGATGCCCAGGCCCACGGCCGTGTCCACCACGCGGTCCGGGTCGCGCACGTCCAGTTCGCCGGGCTTGTACAGCCGAACGGTGACGATCTCGGGGCTCAGCGCCGTGCCGCCCCCGGACGCGGAATAGGGCCGCACCGGGATGTCCTTCTGGCCGTAATCGGTCTTGAGGATGGTCAGCAGATGGTTCTGGTTCGTGGACATCTCCACGCTGCACGGGGTGGCGGCGCAGACCTGCGCGCCGTCCAGGTAGACCTGCGCGCCGCTCGGGTCGGTGCTCACCGGGACCTTCTGGGTGCCTGCGCAGCCTCCCAGCAGTAAGGCGGCGGCAAGCACGGAAAGACGGATGGTGCGGGACATATGTCCTCCTTGGTCAGGGGTGCCAGGGTCGGGGTTGTCAGGGGCAACGTTGCCAGGGTCATAATTGTCGGATCACTGCGCCCAGTCTAGCCTGCCAAATTGCC
>MGTN01000007.1:7436-10674 GCA_001799475.1 Desulfovibrionales bacterium GWA2_65_9
CTGCGGCGACGGCTTGGGCGGCCTCGGCTCCTGCTGCTACTCTGATGCTTTCGGCGCTTCGGGCAGGCCCAGGGCCGCGCGCACGCTCTCGATGCCGCGCGCCTCCACGAAGCGCGCCGTGCGCTGGCACTTCTTGGCGTTGTCGCGGTAGTGCGTGAGCACCCGGCCCACCAGCGCCAGCGCCTCGTCAGCGTTCAGGCCCGAAGCCAGCTCGTCGCCCACGCGCGGCCGGCCGCCAGCATTGCCGCCAAACACAACCGTCCAGCCGTTCTTACGGCCCACCAGCCCGATGTCGCGCACATAGGACTCGCCGCAGCACATGGGGCAGCCGGACACGCCCACCTTGACCTTGGCGGGCAGGTCCAGGCCGTCGAACATCTCCTCCAGCCGCGCGCCCAGAGCCAGGGAGTCCTGCTGGCCGTAGCCGCAGGCCGTTGTGCCGGGGCAGGCCTGCACGTAGTGCACGCCGTGCTTCACCGCGCGGCCCTCGCCCATGCTTAAGGACGCCCAGACCGTGGGCACGTCCGCAGCCTTGATGCCCACCAGGGCGATGCGCTGGCCCGAGGTCAGCTTGGCGATGGGGATGTCGAACTGGCGGATGGCCCGGGCCAGGGCCTCCAGCTGGTCTGCGCTGATGATCCCGGAGGGCAGGCGCGGAATGATGGCGTAGGAGTCTGTCCCGCGCTGGGCAATGGCCCCTTTGACCTTTGGCGCGGGGTTCTTTTTGGTGATGCTCATGCGCTCGTTCTCCTTGTGATTTTGGCTTGTGATTCTGGCCGTCATTGCGGCCTGTCGTTGTGGTCGGTTGTGGTCGCCTGCGGTCGCTATGCGCTGCCCTGTGCTGCTGCGGCCCGGCGCAAGCCCTCGGCCAGGGGCAACACTCGCATACGCAGGGGCAGGGCGCCTTGACTCGCGTCAAGTGCGGGCGAAAAGAGTTGTGCGGAGCGGCTAGCGCCGGAAGCGGTTGCGCACGGCGAAACCAAGCAATGCGGCCTGCAACGCGATGAGGAGTTGTAAGATGTAGAACGCCCACAATTTCCAGGCGGATGGCAGAGGCTCGGACGGAACTTTCGAAAGTGGCAGGGCGCGCTGCCAATCAGAAAACACCTCGGTGATCGCAGCGGAATCGAGCTGCAAGGACAACCCCGTGCTTGCGAGTTTGGCCATGGCAAAGATGAGCAGAGGCAAGGCCACAAGCCCTGCCAAACAGCACCCCGCGCGGATGGGGCGTTCGCCGAAGCCGGAGGTGAAATAGTAGAGCCGCAGCATCACGGCTTCAAATATGCCATTCCCTCCACGTCTCATTGCCATAAGCTTCTCGCGGAAGTGCCAGTGAGAGACCTGGGGTCGGTCATGATCGTCGTCCGCCCGCTGTTTCATGGCGCGGTACAACTCTTCCAATTCCAGCAGGCTTGGCCCCTCGCTTCCACTGTGTTTTTCCAGACCCAGGTGTTCGGGCCAATCGCAGTTGCGGAAGGTGAAGGAGGGGGCCTCCACGCTGGTGAACATCAGATGCCCTAAGCTGATTGCGTTTAGATTCAGCATACGCAGGCTGCCTTCCTTCACCGTCTCCATGTCGCGGAAGTTTGCGCCTGCGCCAAAGTGAGCTCCCCGGAACTTTCCCTCGTCCTCGAATCTAGCCCAGGTGAAAACCGCAACACCGTTAAAGCGGGCATCATAATACCGGGCAACTTTGCACAGCTGTGCGTTGTGAAAGTTGGCTTTTCCAAAGAATTCGGCCGAGGAAAACTGCACCGGGCCTTCGAACAAAGCACCCACGAATTGTGCATCAGCATTGAATATGGCACGCACAAATGATGCGTCCCGAGTGAAATTGGCATCGGTGAACACCGCTGTACCATTGAAAGTCGCTTTGCCGAACCCCGCAACGTCGCCGAATTTTGCACCGGTGAACTTCCCTATACATCTGAAAGTAGAATTGGAGAATCCAGCCGCACCACCGAAGTCGGCCTCTTGGAATCCTGCGGAATCATGAAATGTTGCATTGGAAAACCCCGCAGCAGCGCCAAACGAGGCATTGGAGAACCCTGCGAAACTGCTGAACGTGGTCTTATTAAACATGGCCTTCTCTGTAAAAGCTGCGTGGGAAAAATCTGCTGCACCGATGAAAGACGTACCGACATATTCTGCCATGCCGCTGAACATGGTCTTGTCGAACTTTGCTTCGCCACTGAAAGTGGCCTCGAAAAATCCGGCCAGACCGCTGAACATAGCTGAAGAAAACTGCGTTGTACCGCTGAAAGTGGCCTCTGAAAAATCGATTCGTGGCAGTGGGTTGTCCTTGCCATACCGCGAAAACGAAATATCCCCTGGGAACACTGTGTGGCGTAGGTTACTCTTTGCGTTCTTTTCCCCGGCCTGTTCCCGAGTGATCACTGCATCGATGAGCGCAAAGATGAGATCGTTGAACTCCTCCACAGTGTAATAGTCTTTGCTGCCCAGGGCCTTGTGTTTCTTGTCCTTAGGTGCATGGAAGACGCAATACTCCTTCCCGTCAACCGGGTCGGCATAGACAGCAGGCCGTGGACTAACCCGGGCAGAATACTCTAGTTCACACTTACAACACCCCATCACGCCACCTCCTCACCCCAACCTTCCCATATCCGCTACCAGATACGCCAGCGCCTGCAAAGGGCTGCCCCGCGCCGGGCCTCCGGTGCGCAGGGGGCAGCAGCCAGCCCCAGCGGCAGGTCAGCACGCCCTGCCCAGTGAATATTTGCGCATATTGTGCGCAGATATTTTACAGCGGCCCTCCGCCCGCCCCGCGAGAAAATCATTCCGGCCTGTATTCTTTGCATATAATTTATTGGAACAGGGCTTGCTCCCATGGTATCAACATGCCGTGGGGTCATGGTGATCCTGCACACATTAATGATGGGGGGAGCAGCTATGAAAAAGTTCGCACTGAGCCTGGTTATCGTTCTGGCATCCACCGCCTTCGCCTTTGCCGCCGCCAAAACCGGCGACATCACCGTTGACAGCAAGGTCGGCAACGTCACCAACGTCGCCTCCGGCCGCAACGCTGAAGCCAAAACCAACGTCCACTCCGTTGACGTCAAGGACGGCGCCAAAACCGGCGACATCACCGTCAAGGGCAAGGCCGGTTCCGTGACCAACGTGGCCTCTGGCCAGAACGTGAAGGCCGAAACCAATGTCGGCAGCGTCAAGGTCGGCGGCAAGTAAGACTCGCGGCACAACGATTTGATGAAGAGGCGGG
>MGTN01000007.1:10742-11369 GCA_001799475.1 Desulfovibrionales bacterium GWA2_65_9
CTCAAAGACGTCACGCTGCATGTGGAGCGTGGCGAATTCGTGTTTTTGACAGGCCCTTCCGGCGCAGGCAAGACCACGCTTTTGCGCGTGCTCTACGGCGATTTGAAGCCCAAGAGCGGCGCGGCCGATGTCGCGGGCGTGGACCTGATGCGCCTGCGCGGGGTGCAGTTGCCCGAGCTGCGGCGCAAGGTCGCCGTGGTCTTCCAGGACTTCAAGGTTTTGCCCGAGCGCAGCGTGTTCGAGAACATCGCCATTGCGCTGGAAGTGCGCGGGGTGTCCCAGGTGTCCATCGACAAGCGCGTGCGCGCCGTGATCCGCGCGCTGGACCTGGAGGAGCGCTCCTACGCCCGCTGCTCCGAGCTTTCCGGCGGCGAGCAGCAGCGCGTGGCCATCGCCCGCAGCATGGTCGTCAACCCGGAGCTGATCCTGGCCGACGAGCCCACGGGCAACCTGGACTCCGACCTCTCGCGCCACCTGATCGACCTGTTCAAGCAGTTCAACACCTACGGCACGACCATCATCATGGCCACGCACAACCGCGAGGTGCTGTCCTGGGCCCCGGAGGCCCGGCAGGTGCATCTGGTGCGCGGGGAGATCGTGCCGGTCCCGCCCGGCGCGCCCGGCTCT
>MGTN01000008.1:0-520 GCA_001799475.1 Desulfovibrionales bacterium GWA2_65_9
CCAGTTGAAGAAGGGGAACACCTCGGTGAAATCGGCCAGCCCCGTGGGGTCGGTGGCGAACGACTGGTAGACGCTGCCGTCGCGGAAGCGCAGATTCATCGCCTGGTCGGGCATGCCGGTCTCGCCGTCATCGCGGAAGCCGTTCTGGTTGGCGTCGAAGAAGGCGCGTGCATGGTAGTGACCGAACCAGTCGAACACCGGCACGTCGGCCAGGTTGACATTGCCTCCGCCCCCGCCCACGGTCACGTTGGTCGAGGCGAGAATGCGGTCGAGGAACTCGTCCCAGATCACCAGTTGATAGGTTCCGGGCGGCACGTTGGGGATGGAGAAGGTGCTGTCGGCGTTGCACTTCTTGGTGTACAGGCCACGCCCGCCCACCACGGCAATCTCGTTCAGGCCGACCCAGCACTCAGGCACGGGGCCGCCGTTATAGAAGGTGAAGTTGGGCGGACGCGACATGTGCTGGTTCACCACCCTGCCGGTGATGGTCGAGGTCCCCTTGAGCACGCTCGCATCCTGA
>MGTN01000008.1:568-1971 GCA_001799475.1 Desulfovibrionales bacterium GWA2_65_9
TCCTGGAAGAAGCCGGGTTCGTTGGCCTTGACCCAGGCGTCTATGCCCTTGGTGCCCTCGATGGTGGAGGTCTGGTGCCAGCCCGCATTGGGTGGGATCGCCTCCAGCGTGTATTTGCCCGGGAACAGGTATTTGATGATCACCACGCCGTCCGGGCCGGATTTGACGAAGCCGTTGCCCAGCGTCTGCACGGCGGGCGTGCCGTCCGCGTTATAGACGAAGCTGCCGTCCGGATTCTGCTGGTAGGTGGTCCCGATCTGGTTGCCGAACGCATCCAGCGTGACCTGGCCGCCGGACTGGCCGAAGGTGCCGCCGGCTTCCTTCAGGATGATGCTGAAGTTCGCCAGACCCAGTTCCTGCGGCAGGCTGGGCGTGCCGCTGATGGGCTGGTTATCCTCGAACACGAACACGGATATCTGCGCCGTGGGCACCTGCTGCGGGTTCACCACGATGGTCACCGTGTCCTGTCCCGCCGCGATCGAGGCCCCGCCCATCTGGAAGCCGCTGCGCGGCAGCACGGAAACGTAATAGCGCTTTGCGGGGTCGAGTACGAGGTTGGTCGGCGACTTGGCGGGATCGATGCTATCGCCTGTGCCGACCACCGGCATGTAACTGGTGTGGAAACCCAGGGCCAGGTTGCTGGCATCGGCCGGCACGTTGGGCACGGACGCCTTGGTGGCATCTTCCTCCACCAGCCAGCGGTAATCGGCCACCGCCGTCACCCCGTCCGGACCGACCACGTTGATGGTCAGAGCCTGTGCGGTGTGGTTGAGAAATACTCCGGACAGCAATAGCGCAAAAATCACGCGCCATGCATTACGCACCGCCATCCTGAAACTGCATTCGACATGGGTTCCCATAATGCCTCCCTCGGTTGCACGACATAAATTGACAAACTCCGGTTCAGCGCCTGAGCCTGTGGCTCGTTTGCTGTGTTTCCTTGGGAGCCAGTATTGGGCAGCGAGCCGGTTTAAACACTCAGGCGCACCCCCCCATTCAGGTACGGGCAAGACTGTATTCGGACTGCGGGAATCACCGTAGGGGCCGCACCAATGGACAGACCGGAGAGTCCAACGATTTCGGCTTGCGCGGAACCATGAAACACCGCCCTCATGCAGAGGGCGGCGATAAACGACAATCAGTGTGGGGGGGGATGCCCCGTGCGGGTCGGGCCGACCCGCCCAGGCTTCAATAAGCGTTGTTTCCGACGAAACCTTTCCACAGCGTGAGCCAGACGATCCGGATGTCCCCCCACAGCGACCAGTCACGGATATAGGCCAGGTCGTGCTCGACGCGTTTCTGCATTTTTTCCAGCGTGTCGGTTTCGCCGCGCCATCCGTTCACCTGCGCCCAGCCGGTGATACCCGGCTTGACCTTGTGGCGCAGCATGTAGCCGTGGATCA
>MGTN01000008.1:2005-3308 GCA_001799475.1 Desulfovibrionales bacterium GWA2_65_9
GGTACGGCGCAGGAAGGCGCCGAACGGGGTGACGCGCGCATCGCCCTTCCGGGCCTGGAGCACCAGCGCCCCGTCCTCGCAGACGCTCATGCTGCGGAACTTCCACACCTCCACCACCTCGCCGTTCAGGCCATAACGGCGCTGCTTGAAGATAGCCGGCCCTGGCGAAGTCAGCTTCACACCGGCCGCGATCAGCAGCATCAGCGGCGAGATCAGCAAAAGTATGATGCTGCCCAGCAGCAAGTCCTCGGCGCGCTTCAGCCAGCCGTCCACGCCATAGAAAGGGGTCTCGAACACGCTGACCATCGGGATGCCGCCCATGTTGAACCAGCGCGCATGCTGCAACTCGTACACGAAGAAATCCGGCACGACATAAACCGATGCGGTAGTGTCGGCCAGTTCGCCCACCAGCTGGGTGATGCGTTTGTCGGCATTCATCGGCAGCGTGATGTAGACATAGTCCACCTTGCCGGCGCGCGCATCCTCGACCAGCCGGGAAAAATCACCCACCAGCGGCAGTCCGTCCGGAGCCAGCCGTCCGGGATCGCGGTCGTCATAGTCGCCGACCACCATCATCCCCATCCAGGGTGCGGACGCCACCTTGGCGTTTACTTTCTGCGCCAGTTCGCCCGCGCCGGCGAAAGCCAGGGAGCGGGTGTTTCGTCCCCGCCTGCGCATCATGCGCAGGCCGAAGCGGACAAAGACGCGCAGGGCCACCATAGCCAGCGGGCTCATCAGTATCCAGACCAGCATGACGGGCTGTACAAACACCTCCGTTGTCCCGGTCAGGAGCACCAGCATAACCAGCACGGCCACCGCCGAGAACCACACCAGCAGCACATGGAATACCTCGTTGCGCAGCGGATCGATCCGCCAGGAGTTGTATATGCCGCCGGCCTCGGCGAACAGCAGGAAAAACGCGATCGCCCAGGCAGCCGCTTGTTCGTAGTCCGGGTGCGGACGGGTATCGAACAGCCAACTGCTCGCGTACAGCGCCAGCACGATGATTGCGCCGTCAAGAAACCGGTGCAGCATGGCCAGTTTGTGGCTATGAGGCCTGATCAAACCATCCGAGGTATTAGCTGTAGTCATCATTTCGGCCCCCGTTTACAAGATGTGGACAAGACGATTTCGTCTGGTGGAAACATAGTCCGGTTGCCGGAAATACGGAGTACTCAACCACGCGCATTCCCCCGACGGAGGGCGCCGTAATCTCGTGTATGGAAGTGTTTAATCCGGCGGCCGGAAGACTGCGGACCGGGCCGGCGACTACAGGACCGCCGTAAGCCATCGCCGCAATGGG
>MGTN01000008.1:3316-3664 GCA_001799475.1 Desulfovibrionales bacterium GWA2_65_9
GCCGGGCGGGCCTGCATTGAATCCGGTGTGTCAATCCTACAGGGGGCTGGAGTACAGGGGGCAGGCGAACCTGCGGATGGCGCCGGGGATAGGCCTTCAGCGCCAGTCTACTGCGCGCTCGTCTTTCCAGTCGCGCAATGCGCTTTCCAGGTCATACCTGTTCACGTAATTCTCGCGCTGCAGGACTGCGGGCACGATGTTGTTGGAGCGCACCAGTTTTCTCAGGCGTGTCGGATTCACCGGCTGCTTCAGCCGGACCAGCCGGGCGCACGCATCGATGAACCAGGACAGGGGATAAAGCAGCGAATACGGTGCCTGGAACACCCGCCTCCTGATCCCCCCTACCCG
>MGTN01000008.1:3679-4133 GCA_001799475.1 Desulfovibrionales bacterium GWA2_65_9
ATACTCCCGCATCGTGGGGATAGGATATTGCGAGAAGTTGTAGAGCAGGACGCCGGCCGGCTGCTTCTGCGTCGCCCACAACATCGTCTGCACCAGTTCCTTCACATAGCCGCCGGCCTTGCGGGTCCCGCAGTTGCCCATGTAGACGAAATAGCCGCGCAGCAAGGCACGCACCAGCCGGGTCACGTTGCCCCCCTCGCCCGCCCCGAACACGACTCCCGGGCGGACGATCACCAGGTTGCGCCGGGCCGCGTTCGCGGCTTGCCACGCGATATGTATCTTTTCGGCCGCCAGCTTGGACGCGCCATACGCGGTGACCGGGACAGGCAGGGAGGACTCGGTCTTCTCCTCCTCGCTGGGTCCGTACGGTGCGATGCTGCTGGTGAAGATCAGGCGCTCGCAACCGATGCGCTCGGCCCACGCGCAGACGTTTTCCGCGCCGAGCAGATTCGTC
>MGTN01000008.1:4204-5621 GCA_001799475.1 Desulfovibrionales bacterium GWA2_65_9
ACGCGCTCGTCCTGCAGGAACGGGAAATCGGGCCGGGGCGGGGCGATGTCGGCCAGATATATCCTGTCTGCGATCCGCTGCTTCAGCAATTCGTTGGCGAGATGGCTGCCGATAAAACCGCAACCGCCGAAAATGACGCAACAACCCAGCCTAAACCGTCCTTCATCCATGTCCGTTCTCCCGCTCAAATTTATCATCGGTGTCTTTCATTGCGTGCTCAAAAACTCATGGCTGCAAATGCCTGCTGATACATCCAATGACCAAAATCATTGGGATGATTGATGTTGTTGCCCAGCAGGGAAGGCTGGTCCTTGCGCTGCAGGACCATGGCCCAGGTATCGAATACGTTCACATAGGCACAATTGGTTTCGACCGCAGCCTGCCTGGTCGCCTCGGCATAAAGGTTCATGCGATGCGTGCCGTAGTGCCATTCATCGTTGGGAGGGAAGGCCGAGAAAAGGATCACGTCGGCATGTTTCAGATTCCTGACCATGCCGACGAGTGTTACCAGGTTCTGCTTGAACTGTTCCGGGGTGCTGCCTCCGAGGTTATGGTCATTCATCCCCCACCCCAGCAAGACCAGGTCGGGCGAGGTCGCTCCCACGGTAGCGTCCCACGCAGCGAGCGCCTGGGTGGACGTGTAGCCCGGCTTTGAAACATCCTCCAACACGACGGTCGAGCCGGGGAATCGGCTCTGCAGGTGATTTCGGTAAAGCGCCGTGAATGCCAGCTCAGGAGTCGAGGCCTCTCTTCCTGCAGTGCCACTGTCGCCGTACGAGACGATCCTGAAAGGCCCGCCTGCTTCGAGTTTTGCGCGGGCAGTGGTCAGGTATGGGGTCTGATCATTCGGCTGCGCGAAATCTTCGCCGTTGGATGTCTCGTAGTCCACCCAGACAAAGAAGGGATGGTTCGTGTAGCCCGGGAAGTTGTTTTGATCGAAATCATGCTGACCGTACAGGACATTGGTCGAGAAATCCGGGATGCGTGAACTCATGGTTCGCGCGATCGTGCCATTCGGGTAGTCGACCGTGTAATCGACACCCTCCTGATAGACGATGCCATCGGGATCGTTTGCCTGATAGCTGCTCCGGACCACGATGCTCCCGCTTGTCAGTTTGTCGAAGCTGAGATTGCCGGGAATGGTGGAGGCAAGCACAAGGCTCTCGCCGGACACACTCATGTATTTGCCTCTTGCCCCCTGCGCTTCCCAGGCGGTGATCAGGGCAGCGAACGACGACACGGCACCGACAGGAGCCAACGCCCCACCGGTAGCTGCTCCCAGCATGTAAATCATCCCGTTCGTATCGACGGCCAGATAGTTCTGGCTGGCTGGATAATATTGGTAATTGTAAGTTTGATATGTGCCGGCTGTGGCCGCCCCTGAGAACAAATCAGGATAATTGGCCTCTGCATAAGC
>MGTN01000008.1:5638-6409 GCA_001799475.1 Desulfovibrionales bacterium GWA2_65_9
TAATGGCAAATGCAGCTGCTGAAATCATGAGCAGCAACGCCATGAGCAGTTTTTTGAAAGTGGACATCTATGACCCCCACTTCATGCATTCCAGTATCCATGCAGCATACCCAGCCGCCTTTTCATCCACACCGGCAAGTCGGCTTCCATTTTTCCCAGCCGGTATCCGGCCAGTTTCAACAATGTCCGGAACCAGGCGGACGGGATCAACTGCGGCGCGTGCTGCCACAGCCAGGCCGTTTCCGAACGGACGAAGCGCATGCCCTCGCCCTCGGGCTTGCCGAACTTTTCCAGCAGCCACGGCTCGCGCACATGCATCACGCCGATGTCGAAATAGCGCCGGAATTCCTGAGCCATCCGGTAATCGTGCGAGTGGTGCACCGCCGCGTCGGCGCAGTACGCCAGCTTCCAGCCGGACAGGATCATGCGGGCGGCCACGCACATGTCCTCGCCGAAAATCACGTCCTGCGGGAATCCCCCGACGGATATCAGCGCGGACTTCCGGTAGGCCGCGAACGAATTGGACAGGAACGCCGTCTTGATCCCCAGCGCGGGAATATCGGAGGCCGACCTGACCGAGCCGCCGTCCGGGTAGTTGAAACGCCTGGCATGCGCACCGATCGGGCCGGCGTCCCGGTGCGGCAGCTGCCTGCCGCACACCGCGCCCACCGTTGGGTCGGCGAAGGCCGCCAGCAGGTTGTTTATCGCATACGGTGTGGCGAGGATGGCGTCCTGCGTCAGGAACACCACGAACTCAGCCTCCTCCAGCAT
>MGTN01000009.1:0-19922 GCA_001799475.1 Desulfovibrionales bacterium GWA2_65_9
GGCAAAAAGGTCGTTATTCTGTCCCAAAAAATTACCGATGCCGAAGGGACGCTCGTGGGCGTGCTCACCGCCGCCATCGACCTGGATGCCCTCACCTCGCAGATCAACACGATGAAGATCGGCAGCACAGGCTACGTGGCAATCCTAGAGCCATCCGGCATGACCGTGGCCCACCCGAACAAGGAACTGCTGCTCAAGGATGAACTCAGCAAGACGGGATGGGGCAAGCGTTCCCTGGCGGTGGAGTCCCAGGACTACATGGACTTTCAGGACAACGGGCAGAAAGCCGTGGCAGTGCGCAAGGATAAGACCACAGGCTGGACGATTCTTGTCTTCGCGCCAATTGAGGACATCCAGAAGGCGGCCAGTGCGGCAGCGCAAAAGAGCATGCTCCTGGGAGGCGGCGTGGCCCTGGCCCTGGCGCTCTTCATCATCTGGCTGGTGAACCGCACTGTTGCCAGCCCTGTCTCGCGCTGCATGGAGTTCGCAAGCGCCGTTGCCGAGGGCGACCTTGATCGCGAACTGGAGTACACCAGCACCGACGAACTCGGCGTGCTGGCCGATGGTCTGCGACATATGGTGCAGAAGCTCAAGGAAGGCATGCAGAACGTCTACGCCAAGGAGAGCGAGGCCCTCCAGATGGCCGAGAAGGCCGAGGCCGCGTTGAATGACGCCCGCACCGCCCAGGAAAAGGCCAATCAGGCCCGCAGCCAGGGCCTCCAGGAAGCCGCCGGCAAGATGAGCAGCGTGGTGCAGGGAGTCGAGGGAGCCTCTGGTGCCCTGGTGCAGCAGGTGGCGAGCATCGAACAGGGCGCAGACACCCAGAAGGCCCGCACCACGGAAACGGCAACAGCCATGGACGAGATGAACGCCACCATCCTCGAGATTTCGCGCAACGCCTCCACGGCCTCCCGCGACGCCGAGCATGTGCGCGACACGGCCCAGCATGGCAAGGACGTCGTGCAGCATGCTGTCGAGGCCATCGGCGCCGTGCATGGACTTTCCGCCAGCATGCGGTTGCAGATGCGCGAACTGGGGGAGAGCGTGAAGGGCATCGGCACGATTCTGGACGTCATCAACGATATCGCCGACCAGACGAATCTGCTGGCGCTGAATGCCGCCATTGAGGCCGCGCGCGCTGGCGATGCGGGGCGCGGTTTCGCCGTCGTTGCCGACGAGGTGCGCAAGCTTGCCGAGAAGACCATGGTCGCCACCCAGGAGGTCGGACAGGCCATCACCTCAGTGCAAAATGGTTCCAGGCAGAGCATCGAGAACGTTGAACGCTCGAACACGGCCATTGAGGAGGCCAACCGGCTGGCCGGGGACTCCATCGATTCGCTGGAGCAGGTGTTGAAGCTTGCCTCGTCAACATCCGACCAGATCAGGGCCATCGCCACGGCGGCGGAGGAACAGTCCGGCGCGAGTGGTGAAATCGACCACGCCGTAAAGGACATCATGAGCATCGCCGGCACCACCCTCGTCGCCGTGGAGGATTGCCACCGCACCATCGAGACCCTGGCGGGACTGTCCGACGAACTCCGGCGCATCATGCGCGAACTCGAGACAACAGGAGGCTAGTCGCGGTATTCCTGCTGGATGGCCTCAAAGAGAGACAGGTTGGAGAGGAAGATGTCGAACAGTTTCGGGTCGAAGTGCGCACCGCGCCCCTGGGTCATGATCTTGATGGCCCGTTCGTTGCTGTAGGCCTCTTTGTAGGGCCGCTTGGTGGTCAGGGCATCGAAGACGTCCGCCACGGCGCAGATGCGGCCAAAGAGCGGGATGTCCTCCCCGGCGAGGTTGCGCGGGTAGCCGGAGCCATCCCACTTCTCGTGGTGCGAAAGAGCGATGTCCGCGCCGGTCTCCAGGTACTTGGAGGACCCGCCGCGAAGGATGTCCGCACCCATGACGGTGTGCCGACGCATGACCTCCCATTCCTGGGCGTCCAGCTTGCCCGGCTTGAGCAGAATGGCATCGGGAATGCCCATCTTGCCGATGTCGTGCATGGGGCTGCTGTTGAGGATCAGGTCCACCGTCTCGTCATCCAGCCCGGCGCGTTCAGCGATGACCGCACAGTAGCGGCTCATGCGCAAGATGTGGCTGGCCGTGTCCTCGTCTTTGTATTCCGCCGCTGCGGACAGCTTGTGGATGGTCTCCATGTGCGCACGCACGGTGGCCAGTCGCGCGTGCTCCAATTCCACCAGCGCGCCGCGCAAGGCCTTGGTCTTCTCCGCGACCATCTGCTCCAGGTGCTGCTGATAGCCCTTCACCTCATCGTGGTACCCTTTCATGCGCAAGAGCGACTTCATGCGCACGCTGAGTTCCGTGGAATCGATGGGCTTGGCCACGAAATCGTTGGCCCCCGCCTCCACCGCGCGCAAGCGGTCCTCCTTGGCCGAGAGGGCCGTGACCATGACGATGGGCAGGTCGGCGAACGTGGGCATCTCGCGGATGGTTTTGGCCACAAGGAAGCCGTCCATGCCGGGCATCATGATGTCCAGGAGCACCAGATCAATGCTTTCGTCCAGCAAAGCCAGGGCCGCAGGACCGGAATCCGCCGAGACGCACGCAAGCCCATAGGACCTGAGCAGGCCCTCAAGAACCTTGCGGTTGATGAGTTCGTCATCGACAATAAGAATCTTCTCAGTTCTGCCAGCTTCGTCCATTTTCAGACCGCCAGAGGGGATAGAGTGTCTCACCACCGCATGGAATTTCAATGCATACCTTTACACCAAGGTTTATGTTGATTTCAATAGGTACAATGCATCAGAACAACCTATGGCCAAATTTGCTGGACAGATACTTCAGCCGAAGATAAGGCCTTGTTGGACATTGGACCTGCTTCAGCATATGAAGTAAATGGGCTTTGGATATCCTTAACGAGACCGAAACCACAGCGCCGGGCAAACGCAGCCTTGTGCGGCCTGCGCGCTGATTACTCCGGGGAACGTATGGGAAAGATCTCCAAGATCAAGGTGGCCGAGGGGATCTTTTTCGTAAGCATCCCGGATGCCGACGTATACATTTTGTGCGGTTGCCCGGCGGACAGCGTCAAGCACCTGATGAAACGGGGCCTGATCCAGAACGTTGAGGTCGAGGGCGTCAGTTTCGAGACCGGCCCAAACGCCATCCTGCTCTCCGATGAGCTCATCCAGCATGGGCGCTTCGCCAACCTCTCCGAATTTCCCATCCTCCAGATTTTCTACCGCCAAGGGCGGATCATCCCCGGACATCCCAACAACACCGGGATCAAGCCCGCGCTCATCGGCTCGCGCAAGCAGGTTGAGGCCCAGATGGAGTATATCTACCGGGGCAACTACGGCCTCGTCTCCGAAGAAGAAATGATGGCTGCCGGGGCCTCTGCGGACGATGCCAAGGCCTGGATGCGCCTGAAGCTCAAGTTCGCCTTCGGCAAGATCCGGCGCATGGAGGAGTACCTGGACCTCGTTGTGGTGGAGAACGAGTCGCAGGAGATCCGCAACAAGGTCTTCGCCAAACGCCTCAAGGTCAACCAGTTTGAGATCTCCTACGGCAAGGAGTCGATCCGGGTGGACCTGAACACCCCGCCGCACAGACTCGACCAGCCCTCCTACGTCCTTGGCTTCCACCACATCAAACGCGACTACTTCGCCGTGCTGCACTCCGGCGAGGGCGACGGCTGGGACCCCAACCGCCCGGCCATGGCCAGCATCATCATCTTCCAGGGCAAGGTCTACCTCATCGACGCCGGGCCGAACATCATGCACAGCCTGAACGCCCTGGGCATCAGCGTCAACGAGATCTCCGGCATCTTCCACACCCACGC
The DNA here is from genome assembly GCA_001799475.1 of Desulfovibrionales bacterium GWA2_65_9. Lineage (GTDB taxonomy): Bacteria > Desulfobacterota > Desulfovibrionia > Desulfovibrionales > Desulfovibrionaceae > Humidesulfovibrio. Next base: position 3,803 of record MGTN01000009.1, read on the forward strand.
CCACGACGACCATTTCTGCGGCCTGCCTGCGCTCATGCGCTCCGACCACCGCATCCCCTACTATGCCACCCGGCTGGTGCGCGCCTCGGTGATGAAGAAGCTTGCGGCCCTGGCCATGACCAGCGAGGAGGAGTTCGACCATTACTTCGAATTCCACGACCTGGAACTGGGCCAGTGGAACGACATCGACACGCTGGAGGTGAAGCCGGTGTTCTCGCCGCATCCGGTGGAGACCACGGTGATGCTCTTCCGCACCCTGGACCGCAACGGCTACCGCACCTATGCCCACTTCGCGGACATCGCCAGCTTAAGCCTGCTCAGGAAGATGATCACCGCCGACCCGGACGCCCCGGGCCTGTCCAAGGAGTTTTACAATGAGGTCTGTGCCAATTACCAGGAACCCGTTGACCTGAAGAAGCTCGACATCGGCGGCGGCATGATCCACGGTGACGCCGAGGACTTTGCCCACGACAAGTCCAACAAAATCCTGCTTGCGCACACGGCCCTGCCGCTCACCTACAGGCAGAAGGAGATCGGTTCCGGTGCGCCCTTTGGCATGGTCGATGTGCTCATCCCCGCGCACCAGGATTATGTGCGTTCCTATGCCTACCACTTCCTGAATTCATACTTCCCCACGGTTTCCGACAGCAAGCTGCGCGTCCTGCTCAACTGCCCGGTGCTGAAGATCAACCCCGAGACCCTTATCCTCAAGGCCGGGCGCAAGGCCGACTGCGTGCACCTCATCCTGACCGGCCAGGTCGAGGTGATCCGCACCAAGAGCGCTGTCTTCAGCACCCTGACCACCGGCGGACTTTTGGGCGAATACACTGCGCTCACGGGCAAGACATCGCTTGAAACCTACCGCGCTGCCAATTTTGTCCAGACCCTGCGCGTACCGCTCGACCTTTACGCCATGTTCGTGAAGAACAACGACCTGTTCGATGAGATGTTGCGTCTGCAGGACATCCGCAGCTTCCTGTACACCAGCCGCCTCTTCGGCGACGGCCTGACCTGCACACGCCAGAACGCCATCGCCGAAGCAATCGGCAACCAAGCAATAGCACATGGCAAGGCTCTCAAGTCCTGCACCGAACCCAAGCTCTGCCTGGTCAAGTCCGGCAAAATCGACCTGCTCGTGGGCGACAGGCTCATCGAGACCCTCGGACCTGGCGATTTCTTCAACGAGAGCACGGTGCTCTTCGACACACCCTGCCTGTTCAAGGCCAAAGCCGCCAAGGACTCCACCATCTACACCATTCCGGGGATGGTGCTGTCAGATATCCCCATTGTACGCTGGAAACTTCTGGAAACGTATGAAAAGCGCCTGGGCAAGACCGTAAGCAACGATGGCAAGGAAGGATTATTCCATTGGGAGGATGATTATGCCGTCAACGTTGCCATCATTGATGAACAGCACAAGGAACTGATCAGACTCGCCGAAGAGCTGTACACGGCCCTGTTTTACGGTGGGAAGACCAATGATCCTGCCAAGTTGTTCTCCCAGGCCATCGCCCATACCGAGCTTCATTTCCGAACGGAAAATGAACTCATGCTCCAGAACGCCTACCCCGGCCTGGAAACGCACCGCAAGAAGCACCACCAAATTCTCAAGGCACTGCAGGACTTCTCTGCTGCCTACACGGCCTGGCATGTGACCCCAAAGAAAGAGGCCGGCATCTTCCTCAAAGACTGGGTGATGACCCATATCCTCACAGAAGACAGACGCCTTGGCACGTACATGAACCGAAAGGGAATCACCTAGCCGCTCCCCAGGCGCCCCCGCTCGCAACGCCCGGTATACGCCACAGACAAGCCCCGGACAGCGCTTCAGACAAATTTGTCACATGCTTCAACATGCAATGCTGTGTATTTTACAATTCTGTCTCACTTTGTGGTCGGACCCTGCAGCAACATTTTCAAACCATATGTATTTCCACAAGAATCATGCTTGGCCCGATTCTTGATACCTTCAGTTTTGAAAGTTTAGGGCAGGCGATGTTTTCCGTCTGTTCGCAGCGGCCAGGGTTGATTCGGATAGGGCAGTTGATCTAGAGTGCGGGCAACGGCAAGCCCGCACCGGATTTAGGGCCACATTCCACAATACTGTCAATGAACACCTAACGCCACATTTACAGGAGTCAGCCACCATGAGCGGAATCCAGGCACGTCTGAACGCCATCTCGGCGGTCATCAATTACAAACCTTCGCACGCCCCCCTAAACTACCACGACACCAAGCCCACCGACATCTTCGGGGCCAATGTCTTCAACGACAAGGTGATGAAAGAGCGCCTGCCCAAGGCCATCTACAAGTCCCTGACGAAGACCATCGAACTTGGCGAGAAGCTGGATTCCTCCATTGCCGACGTGGTGGCCAACACCATGAAGGACTGGGCCATCGAAAAGGGCGCCACCCACTTCACCCACGTGTTCTACCCGCTCACCGGCATGACCGCCGAGAAGCACGACGCCTTCCTCGTGCCCGACGGCAAGGGCGGCGCCATCGCCGAGTTCAGCGGCAAGCTGCTCATCCAGGGCGAGCCCGACGCCTCCAGCTTCCCCTCCGGCGGCCTGCGCTCCACCTTTGAGGCCCGTGGCTACACCGCCTGGGACGTCACCAGCCCGGCCTACATCCTGGAGAACCCCAACGGCACCTTTCTGTGCATCCCCACCGCGTTCCTCTCCTGGACCGGCGAGGCCCTGGACAAGAAGACCCCGCTTTTGCGCTCCAACCAGGCCCTGAACAAGCAGGCCAAGCGCGTGCTCAAGCTGTTTGGCGTTGAGACCAAGCTGCCCGTCACCTCCTTCGCCGGTCCCGAGCAGGAGTACTTCCTCATCGACCGCAACTTCGTCTTCTCCCGTCCCGATCTGCTCATCGCAGGCCGCACTCTCTTTGGCGCCAAGTCCGCCAAGGGCCAAGAGTTCGAGGACCAGTACTTCGGCGTGGTGCCGCGGCGCGTGCTCTCCTTCATGATGGAAGTGGAGCGCGAACTGTTCAAACTCGGCGTGCCCGTCAAAACCCGCCACAACGAAGTGGCTCCGAGCCAGTTTGAGATCGCCCCCATCTACGAGCTGGGCAACCTGGCCACCGACCACAACCAGATGGTCATGACCACCATGCGCAGCGTGGCCAAGCGCTACGGCATGGTCTGCCTGCTGCACGAGAAGCCCTTTGCCGGCATCAACGGCTCGGGCAAACACCTCAACTACTCCATCGGCAACGCCGAACTGGGCAGCCTGTACGATCCGGGCGAGACCCCGCACGACAACGCCCAGTTCCTGGTCTTCTGCGCCGCCGCCATCCGCGCCCTGCACAAGTATGGCGCCATGCTGCGCGCCACCGTGGCCACCGCCTCCAATGACCACCGCCTGGGCGCCAACGAGGCCCCCCCGGCCATCATGTCCATGTACCTGGGCGAGCAGCTGGCCGACGTGTTCGACCAGATCAAAAAGGGCAAGCTCAAGAACTCCAAGACCAAGGGCGTCATGAGCATCGGCGTGGACACCCTGCCCCCGCTGCCCATGGATCCGGGCGACCGCAACCGCACCAGCCCCTTCGCCTTCACCGGCAACCGCTTCGAGTTCCGCGCCGTGGGCTCCGCCCAGTCCATCGCCGGCTCCCTGGTGGCCCTGAACACCATGATGTCCGAGTCGCTGGACTACATCGCCACGGAACTGGAGAAGGCCACCAAGGGCGACAGCAAAAAGCTCAACGCCGCTGTGCAGAGCGTGCTCCAGAAGATCGTCAAGGAGCACGACGCCATCGTCTTCAACGGCGACGGCTACTCCGACGCCTGGCACAAGGAAGCGGCCAAGCGCGGCCTGCCGAACCTGAAGACCACCCCCGAGGCCCTGCCCGTGCTGACCACCAAGCCTGTGGTGGAGCTGTTCACCAAGTATGGCGTTCTCTCCGAGGCCGAGCTTAAGAGCCGCGAAGAGATCTACCTCGAGATGTACAGCAAGACCCTGAAAACCGAGGCCGCCCTGATGGTCCGCATGGCCAGCACCATCATCTACCCCGCCGCCATGCGCTACCAGAGCGAACTCGCCGCCACCTGCGCCAACCTGAAGGCCATCGGCAAGGACTTCAAGATGTCCACCCTGGAAGACGTGACCTCCAAGCTGCGTTCCATGCAGGCCGCCGTGGCCAAGCTGGAGAAGCTCATGGCCCATGAGGCCAAGAGCACCCATGCCGAGGCCAAGCACCTCTGCGACAAGGTCCTGCCCGCCATGAACGAGGTCCGCAGCTTCGCCGACGCCCTCGAAGCCGTGGTGGCCGACGACCTGTGGGCCCTGCCCAGCTACCAGGAGATGCTGTTCATCCGCTAACGGCGAACAGCGCCAGAAAGACAAGGCCGCCCCGGAAGGGGCGGCCTTTTTTGCTGCGGCGATGGGGCTGCGGCTGCTAGCGCTCGGCGGGAAGCGGGAGATCGAGCGGCTCGAAGCCCTGCCAGCCGGCCCCGTCGAAATGCCACCATTCCGTGGGCAGGGGCTCGAAGCCCTGGGCTTGCATGGCGCGCTCCAGCGCCAGGCTGTTGCGCCGGGCCTCGGGCGTGGCCACGACGGAGTTCCGGTGCGCCTTCTCGGTGAAGTCGTCGTAGCCCGTGGGCATGGCCAGCTCTTTGCCCTTGGCATCGACAAGGGTCACGTCGACCGCTGCGCCCCGGTTGTGACGGGAGCTCTTGACGATAACACCATCCTTGCGCTCGGGCTTCCCGACGTAGCGCTCGTCGGGCATGATGCCCCAGAAGGCCTCCTGCACCGAAAAGGGCCGGTAGCAATCATAGATCTTGAGCCCCAGCCCCTGGCCGCGCAGCTCGGCCTGGACGGCGGTCAGGCGCCGCGCGACATCGGCACGCAGGAAGCAGCGCGCGGATGGGTACACGCGCTTGCCGGTGAAATTGTTCTCAGTGGCATAGCGGATGTCGAGGACAAGGCTCGCATCAAGACTTGTGGGCTCCACCAGACCCGCAGCCTGCAAGTCCCGGAGAGCGGGGTCGGCTGCCAAGGCCACGGCGCAGAGCATCTGCAGTACAAGGGCGACCCCAATAATCCGGCGCAGCATGGCTCCCTCCTTAAGTGATAAACAGCATAAAGCAAAAGCGGGGGAGGATATCCTCGCCCCGCTTGCATCTCATCGGTATGTTAGGCCTTGTTCTTGCCGCGTTTCTTCCAGAGCTCCATTTCCTTCATCTTCTTGCGGCGGTCGCGCTGCAACGACTTGCAGACCAGGGGCATGCCCTTCTTGTACCCAAATTTCTCGCGGTATTCGGGCGGGGTCAGACCGTGGCTGGCAAGGTGCTTCTTGGTGATGATCTTGAAGGCCTTGCCGCAAGAGCAGCAAGTGATGGTCTTCTCGCGTACGGACTTGGCAGGATCAATGGTGACCTCCTCTTCCGCAGCCTGCACTGGAGCTTCTCCGGCAATGGCCTGAATGCCGCGCACGAGCTTCTTGACCATGGAGGTGATCTCCTCCTCGGTCATGGTTCTGACGCTGGCCTGCGCTTTGACGATTTCAAGGGCTTCCTTCAAATAGTCATCCATCTTCATCTCCTTGTCGTTTGACGGAACATCTTCAGGGCATCAGCCTGTTACATGCAGGCACTCAGATTGTGCTAACGCCTAACACTGTTGAACTGTCTCGTCAACATGTGTGCACGCACAATGGACGCATATTATTTCAACCAAGAAGAGCATTGAATGCAACGTGGAAACGACGAACAGTACGATCCTGGAAATAATAGAAAATGCGGGGCCATCCTCTCGGACAGCCCCGCATCAGTGCGCAAATAAGAAGCTATTTCTTGAGCCAGCTCATCATTGACCGCAGCTTGGCACCCACCACTTCGATGGGGTGCTCCGCGGCAAGACGGCGGGAGGCATGCAGGTGCGGCTGTCCGGCCTGGTTCTCCAGAATGAACTCCTTGGCGAAGTTGCCAGTCTGGATTTCCTTCAGGATCTTCTTCATCTCTTTCTTGGTCTCTTCGGTCACAACGCGCGGTCCACGGGTGAAGTCACCGTATTCCGCAGTGTCGCTGATGGAGTGGCGCATCTTGGCCATGCCGCCCTCATAGAGCAGGTCCACGATGAGCTTCATCTCGTGCAGGCACTCGAAGTAGGCCATCTCCGGCTGGTAGCCGGCCTCGACGAGCGTCTCGAACCCGGCCTGGATCAGCGCGGTGCAGCCGCCGCAGAGCACGGCCTGCTCGCCGAAGAGGTCGGTCTCGGTTTCTTCGCGGAAGTTGGTCTCAATGACGCCGGAGCGGGTGGCACCAATGCCCTTGGCGTAGGCCAGGGCCATGTTCAGGGCGTTGCCCGTGGCGTTCTGGTGCACGGCCACCAGGGCGGGCACGGCGCCGCCTTCGGTGTAGGTGCGGCGCACCATGTGGCCAGGGCCCTTGGGCGCGATCATGATCACGTCCACGTCGGCGGGCGGCTTGATCTGGCCGAAGTGGATGTTGAAGCCGTGGCCAAAGGCCAGGGCCTTGCCAGCGGTGAGGCTCTGCTTCACCTCGGTGTCGTAGATGACCTTCTGCAGCTGATCCTGGGCCAGGATCATGATGACATCGGCCATCTTGGCGGCCTCGGCTGCGCTCACGGGCTCAAAGCCGTGCTCCTTGGCCAGGGCATAGTTGGCGCCGCCGGGGCGCTGGCCGACGATGACCTTGACGCCGGAATCGCGCAGGTTCTGGGCATGGGCATGGCCCTGGCTGCCGTAGCCGATGATGGCCACGGTCTTGTCTTTCAGGAGGCCAAGGTCCGCATCATTCTCGTAATACACTTTCATGTCTTCTCCCTTTTGATTCGCCGGGCATGTGCCAGACGTTGTTCGCTGTTCAGTTGTTGTTCGCTGTTCAGTTCTGGATGGAGCGCTTCATGGCCACCATGCCCGAGCGCGAGATCTCCTTGACGCCGAAGCGGGTCAACAGCCCCACGATGGCGCTGATCTTGTCGTAATTGCCAGTGGCCTCGATGGTCAGCTCATCGATGCTCACATCCACCACCTTGCAGCGGAAGATGTCCACGGTGCGCAGGATCTCGGCCCTGTTGGCGTCGTTGGCGTTGACCTTGAGCAGCACCATCTCGCGCAACACGCTCTTCAGGTCCGTCAGGTCCACAACCTTGATGACCGTGATGAGTTTCCGTAATTGCTTGACGATCTGCTCAATGATCTGTTCGTCGCCCTCGGTGGTGATGGTCATGACCGACACGCCGGGATCAAGGGTCGGGCCCACGTTCAGGGACTCGATGTTGAAGCCCCGGCCGCTGAACAGGCCAGCCACCCGGGAGAGGACTCCGGGTTCGTTTTCCACGGTGACAGACAGGATATGTCGCATGTTCCGCCTCCTACACAAGCAGCATGTCGGTGAGGGAGGCCCCGGCCGGCACCATGGGGTACACGTTCTCCTCACGCTCCACGCGCACGTCCACGATGACCGTGCCCGGCGTTTCCAGAGCCTGCGTCAGAACGCGCGTAAGGTCCCCCGGCTCCGTGATGCGAAAGCCCGTGGCGCCATACGCCTCGGCCAGCTTCACAAAGTCCGGCTGGGCATCCATGCACGTCGAGGAGTAATTCTTGTTGTAGAAGAGCTCCTGCCACTGGCGCACCATGCCCAGATAGCCGTTGTTCAGGATGACGATCTTGACTCCGAGGTTGTTGCAGACGCTCGTGGCCAACTCCTGGATGTTCATCTGGATGGAGCCGTCGCCCGCGATGTCGATGACCATCTTGTCGGGCCGGGCGAACTGCGCGCCGATGGCCGCTGGGAAGCCGTAGCCCATGGTGCCCAGCCCCCCCGAGGACAGGAAGCAGTTGGGTTCGTTGAACTTGTAGAACTGGGCCGTCCACATCTGATGCTGGCCCACCTCGGTGCAGATGACCGCCTCGCCACGGGTGAGCTCGTGCAGCTTCTCCACCACGGACTGGGGCTTGATGGTGGTTTCGCTCGGCTGATAGCTCAGCGGGTGCTCCTTGGCCCAGGCCCGCACCTTGGAGACCCAGGGCAGGTGTCCGCCCTCGAAGTCGTACTCGATGAGCGAGGGCTCAAGCTCCTCCTTCAAGGCCTCCAGGGCCAGGCGGCAGTCGGCCACCAGCGGCACATGAACGCTCACGTTTTTCTGGATGCTCGTGGGATCGATGTCGATGTGCACCAGCGTGGCCTTGGGCGCAAAGGTGCTGACCTTGCCGGTGACGCGGTCGTCGAAGCGCGCGCCCACAGCCAGCACCAGGTCGGCGTTGTTGATGGCCATGTTGGCAGCATACGTGCCGTGCATACCGAGCATGCCGAGCCAGAGCTTGTCCGTTCCGGGGAAGCAGCCCAGGCCCATGAGGGTGGCCGTGACCGGGATGTGCAGCTTCTGGGCCAGCCAGGTCAGCGCCTCATGCCCCTTGCTGGTGATGACGCCGCCGCCGGCGTAGATGATGGGCCGCTCGGCGTCGCGGATGAGCTGGGCCACCTTCTTGATCTGTCCGGCGTGGGGCTTGAGGTTGGGGTTGTAGCTGCGCATCTTGACGTCTTCGGGCCAGATGAACTTGGTCTTGACCTGCATGACGTCCTTGGGCAGGTCCACCAGCACCGGGCCGGGACGGCCGGAACGCGCGAGATAGAAGGCCTGGCGGATGACATGCGCCAATTCGCGCACGTCCTTCACCAGATAGTTGTGCTTGGTACAGGGTCTCGTGATGCCGACGATGTCCACTTCCTGGAAGGCATCATTGCCGATGAGCGGCGTCGGCACCTGGCCGGTCAGAATGACCACCGGGATGGAGTCCATGTAGGCCGTGGCGATGCCGGTGACGGTGTTGGTGGCGCCGGGCCCGCTGGTCACAAGGCAACAGCCGACCTTGCCCGAGGCCCGGGCAAAGCCGTCTGCCGCATGTATGGCCCCCTGTTCGTGCCGCACGAGCACGTGCTTCAGGGAGGAATTCGGCAATTCGTTGTAGATGTCGATGACGGCTCCACCAGGGAAACCGAAGATGACCTCCACTCCTTCACGTTTCAGACATTCGAGAAGAATCTGAGCTCCGGTGAGCTCCATAGGCTTACGCCTCCTGTTGACGATACTTATCGAGCAAGGCTTGCAGCTTCGTCTTTCCGGCAAGCTTCTTCTTCTTCAATTCCTTGATCTCCTGCTCCACGACAGGACTTAGGAACGGCTTGCCTTCTAGCTTGACGATCATCTTTTCATAGTCCTGGTGCTGCTGCCACAGGGCGCGTAGCTCAGAATCCTGGCTCTCATACTTTTCGATGAGGATACGTGCAGAATTTTCCATGTTCGACTCCTTATTTTGGAGGTAGTTCGACTGCCTTGAGCCATCACATGAGTTTGGACCAGTCTGGTTCGGTCTCCGCCAGCACCCGCAGACTCTTGTTGCGGGAGGTCTGGCCCGAGGCCAGGCTTACCTGGCTGCGCCTGAGGCCCAGCAGGTTCGCCAGGAAATTCACCAAGGCGCCATTGGCCTTGTTGTCCACCGCCGGGGCCGTGAGCCGGACCTTCAGGCTCTCCTGGAAGAGCCCGGCCAGCTCATCGCGCTTGGCCCCGGGCTGCACATGCACCCGGATGCGCCAGTCCCCGCTCCCCGCCTGGCGGATGAACACGGGCGGCACATTCTCTAGCAAAGATCACTCCGCCTTGCGCAGATACTTGAGCTTGGACTCCAGGGATTCCAGCCGCGACACGGCCGGGTCCTCGGAGTCCATGACCCGCAGATGCGTTTCCAAAAGCCCGCGCAGCTGGATCTCGAACTGGCTGCGCTGGCGCTTCAGGTTCTCGATGTCCTCGTACAACTGGGCCAGACGGTTGTGCCCCTGCTGGACCATGCCCTCGGCCTTGGACCTAGCCTCGTCGAGGATGAGGTGGGCCTCACGCTGGGCGCCGCCCTTGATGTCATCAACCATGCGCTGGGTGCTCATGAGGGTGTCGCGCAGGGTCTCGTCGCGCTGGCGGAACTCCTCCACGCTGGCCTCCATGCGCTTGACCTTCCGGATGAGCGACTTGCGCTCCTCGGCCACAGCGCCAAGCATTTCGGCCACCTCACCCATGAGCTGGTCGACTTCTTCGGGCGCATAGCCCCACAGACGCTTGGAAAACTTGCGGTTGAGCAGGTCGATCTTGGAAATGGTCAAGGCTTCACCCCGTCATGTAAAGGGAACGCGCCTGTAGAGCGCCCCTATGCTCCAACCATCCTCATGGACATGCTCATGTCGAAGACCAGCCTATCCAGGAGAGCGCCCAGGATCTGAACGGCCACGATGACCACCACGGGCGATAGGTCCATGCCGCCGATGACGATGAATGGCATCAGGCGGCGGATGCGTGCGTAGACCGGGTCGGTGATGTTGCGCAGAAAACGGACGATGGGGTTGTAGGGATCCGGGTTCACCCAGCTTAAGAGCGCCGAGATGATGACCACCCACATATACAGGTTGAGCAGCGTCGAAACCAGCTGCACCAGCTTCACCAGGATGATCGTGAGATAGGACATCAAACCTCCGCACCAGGGCGGCCCAAAATGCTCGGGCACCTCGCCGTGTGCCCTTGTTGTGGCATACCGCAGGCCAAGAATCAAGCCCCTTGCAGATCCCCGGCAATCTCCGGCCAGGCGCGCTGCAAGGCCCGCGAGAGCGTCGCAAAATCAGGAATGTGCAAATCGGCGTCGAGTTCCAGGTTCTTATAGGCCCAGAAGGGCACGCCGGAGTTTTTGGCGGTCTGTTCGTCCACGTCCGAATCGCCGACAAAGACCACCTGGCCCGCGCCCAGCCCCCAGGCCTCGCCCCAGGCCTCAAGAATGGCGAACATGCCTGCGGGGTCGGGCTTGGGCTTGGGCGCGATGCCCGCAGTCATCACCGGATCGAAGTAGCCGAGCAGGTCCACGGCCTCGAAAACCATGTCCGTGGTGTCCGTGCGGTTGGTGTTGACCCCGAGCGGGAAGCGCGCGGCCTTGAGCCAGGACAGCAGCCTGCGCACTCCGGGCTCGCGCCGCAAATGTGGCAGGATGCTCCGGTAGTCCACCTGCTTGCGGTACTCCATGGCCGCCGCATACTGCTCCGGCGGCACGATGCGCTTAAGCGAGTCAAAGACGTTCTGGGTGTGGGTGAACTGCTCTTCCTCGGGGCTCATGGGCGGCAGGCCGAAACGCGTGCGGAAGCTGTTGTAGTAGGCGATGTTGGCCAGAAATGAATCAATGAGCACGCCGTCGCAGTCGAAGATGAAGCCCCGGACGCCGCGCAGAAAGGCCGCGTCCAGCTGGTCGGAGAGCACCGGCACGGGCTACGCGCCTTCCGCTGCCGTGGCCACAGTGCCCAGGCGTACCGGGACATCCAGCCAGGGCCGGGCCGCAGGACAGCGGTCCAGGCCGGACAGCCGCCAGGCCGGGGCCTGGAACACGCCCTTGGCCTCGGGCACGCCCGCCTCGCGCAGGCTCTGGGCGATGTCCGCATCGGCCGTCACCAGCTCCTGGCCGGGCGCAAGCACCGCAAAGGCCTCCAGGATGCGCCGCCAGGGCAGCGTTTCGCCGTAGGCCTCGGGCAGGCTCAGGCCGGAGAGCATTTTGCCCATGGCCAGGGTGTCGCCATCGGCTTCTTCGCCGTCCTCGGCAGCGGCTTGCCCTGGGGCCGCAGCTGGCGCGGCGGCATTGGATTCATTGGGCTCGTCTGTCTCCTCAGCCGAGGCCACGCTCTGGCCCAGGCGCGCCCAGGAATCGCGCAGGCCCTGGTCGATCTGCCGCAGGTCGAGCATGCGCTCCTCCAGGTTCCAGGCCAGAAGCAGCAGGGTCTGGGCCTGACGCCGGGCCTCCAGCAGGTGATCTGCGGAAGCGCCGGACTGGCCCGCTGCACCGGCCATGCTGCGCTCAACCTCAGCCATGACCAGCCGCCCGCTCTCCGGGGCCAGGGCCTGGACCTGCTGCAAGAGGCCGTGCACGGCGATGTCGCGCGGGTTGGCCACGGATTCGCCGAAGCGCATGGTGTCGGCCAGGATGGCCTTGGCCAGGCGGCGGTCAAAGGGGGCGCCCTCCGGCAGCACATGGTCCGCGCTGTCCGGCCGGGCCAGGCCAGGGTCGAGGAAGCGCACGCCCTCGGGCAGGGCCTGGCGCTCGGAACCGGCAAGCAGGTCCGGGTGCAGATGCGGGAAATAGAGCGTCATGGCGGACTCCAGGGATGTTTCAGACGTTCTCGCGCAGGCGGAAGCGCTCGCACTGGCCAGCGCATTCGGGCAGGCGCAGCAGGCAGATGTCTTCGAGCAGATGGCGGCACTCGGGCATGGATTCGCCGTCGCCCGAGCGCAGGTCCGGGCAGGGCACGGATTCCTCGGCCAAGCGCTCGAAGCGCTTGTGCCAGAGCACGCCCAGTTCGACCTCGGACAGGCCGAAGTTCTCGGCCCGGTCCAGAAAATCATCGTAGACCGACTCCCAGCGGGCCAGCACCAGACACCGCCAGGCCGTGTGCAAGCCGGGATTCAGGTGTTCCTCGTAGAGACAGCGGCCCTGCTGAAAGTGTTGGCAGCCAATGGCCGGAAACCGTACCAGCGCGCCGCGCGTCGCATCCCCCATGTGCTGCCTCCGCGGGCATCTTTAAGCCGCAGCAGGCGGTGTTGTAAAGCCAGGGGATGCCCAGGCCCGGCAATTGGTCAGGGAGTGGGCCCGGCAATTGACCCGGCAGGCCCGCAGGCGTATGAACCGGCCCTAAGAGAGGTGCCACATGGGCGGAATCACAGGTCTGTTGATCCTCATCATCATCGTGCTCATCTTCACCGGCACGCATAAGTTGCCGAAAATCGGCGAGGGGCTGGGACGCACCATCCGGAACTTCAAGCGGTCCTTGAGCGAGCCGGACGAGGTGGACATCACGCCCAGAACCCAGGACAAGAACGGCAAGGACGGGCCGCCCAAGCCGTAGCAGCCGCGGCGGCTACGGATTGTGGTTGCCGTTGCCGTTGCCGTTCTGCGGAACCATCTTGAAGCCCAGGAGCACGTAGTACACCCCGGACGTGGCGGTGAGCAGGGCCACGGTCCCCACCAGCAGCAGGCGCAGGCCCGGATAGGACACCACAAGGCTGTGCTCCACCATGATCAGGAGCACCAGCATGATCTGGGCCAGGGTGGCGCACTTGCTGAACCACACCGGCTTGATCCCGCGCTTCACATCCACCCCGGAATATTGCAGCAGGGCCAGCCCGCCCACGATGAACACGTCGCGGCTGACGACCAGCACCGCCAGCCAGGTGGGAATCCAGTCCTGCAAGGCTAGGCAGATGTAGGACGTGTCCAGCAGGATCTTGTCCGCCAGGGGATCGAGCATGGCCCCGAAACTCGAGCGCTGCTTCAGGATGCGCGCCAGGGACCCGTCCAGGGCGTCGGTGAGCCCGGCCACGGCGAAGAGCACCCAGGCGACGTCGAAGCGCCTGTCCGCAAAGGCCATGACAATGCCCGGCGTCAACAGAATGCGCGAAACCGTGAGCAGGTTTGGAATGGTCCAGTTGTTCTCGCGCAGTGAGGCCGCTGTCATGACGCCTTGCCCATGCCCCTAGCGCACAGCCGTGAGCTTGCGGCTGGGCAGATACCCGTTCAGGCGTGCGTCCAGGCGCTCCGGATTCGTCAACCGGGCCGTCCAGCGCCCGGTGCTGTTTCCGGGGCGCAGATCGATCACAGAGAGCTGCACCTCGCGCAGACAGTCGTCCCAAGACTGCAGGGTCTTGGTGAATTCCAGCAGCGCATCCACCTGGCTGAAGCCGGAGACCTCGAGGGGCCTGCCCAGGCCGCCTGGCTGCTGCTCGCGTGCGGAGAAATACTTGCCCCAGAGGTCCAGCCAGACTTGGTTCAGGTCCTGGCCATCGGTCACGAAACTTTTCGCGCCTGCCCAAAGCACGGCCTTGAGGTAGCCCTGCGGCACCCGCTCCAGGCTTACCTGAACCGGGGCCAGGGCCATGCGCGCAAGGCCCTGGAGCAAAAACACATCGGACAGCGGCTTCAGATCAGCCTCGGTGACGCCCTGGCCCAGACGCACGGCGTAGACGCCCGGATGCTTGGGCCCGGCCATAAGCCCCAGGCGCGTCAAATGATCGCTGATGGCCGCGCGGTTGACCTCAACGTCCATCTCCAGGACCAGATGCGCAGCCGGTGCCTTCTCCGCAGTGGTGGATGTCGACGCCTTGGCGGGCGGGGCCTTCTCGGTTGCGTCAGAAGCTGTCGGCTTGGCAGGGGCGGTCTCATGGTAGCTTTGGACCAGGTCCGTGGCGCGTGGGGTCAGAAACTTGCGCAGCAGTTCGGCCCTGGGAGCAGGCAGGGGCGTGGGCAGAAGCCTCCAGGCGGTCTGGTACACGGCCTCGGCAAAGGCTCGCTCCTGGGCCTGCTGACGGGCCTGCACGGGTTCTGTCCCGGCGTCTGCAGCGGCGCTCACGTGGATGGGTTCGGCCAGGGCCGGAGCGGCCCAAAGCGGTGCCAGGACAAGAATGGCGGCACAGGCGAGGCAACGCAGCCAACCTGGCAGGGGCGACGGTCTCGCAGGGCAGTCAGATTCGTTCACAAAAGCCTCCAGGCCTTGGCGCAAGCAGGGCCGCAGCAACGCTGCAGGGAACAAAAATGAAGCATGCCGAGAGGACGCATCGGCGGACCCTACCCTGCCCAGGCCACGCTGGCAAGTGCGCAGCATCACGATGCTTGCAGCCTGTCGCCCCTTGGGCTAGGGATACGTACGGTGCGAACCAAAGCTGGAGGGAGCCATGAACCTGTACTTGATGCAACACGGCGCATGCCTGCCCCAGGAAGTCAACGCCAACCAGCCGCTCAGCCCGGTGGGCCAAAGCCAGGTGGCCAGCGCGGCCCAGGCCATGCGGGTCATGGGCCTGTGGTTCGACGCCCTGCTCACCAGCCCGCGCGCGGCCGCAGTTCAAACCACCGGCATCGTGACCGAGGGCCTGGGCTACGCGGCCTCCAGCGTCACGAATTTCGCCGGGCTGGACCCCGGCGTGAGCCTCAAGGTCTGCCTGGAACAATTGCGCGTCTGCGAACGCTACCAGTCCGTGTTCCTCTGCGGTGAGCTGCCGCTGCTCGGCGACTTGGCCTCGCACTTGCTCACCAGCGGCCCCAGGCTCTCCCTGGCGCTGGAGGGCGGCGCGCTCCTGGCCATCGGCGTCACCAGCCTGAGCAGCCGCTCCGGGTCCTTGCGCTGGCTGCTGCAAGGCCCGCAGCTCCAGATGATCGCGGCGTCCTGAACGCCTATCTGATCACGTCAGGCCAAAGCGCCTACTCCACGCAGACCATGTCGTAACGGTCGCCGGTGATGCACACCGCGCCCACATCCGTGACCTCAAAGGTGTTCTCCACGCCCACCATGCCCAGGCCAGGGATGCCGTGCTTGGGCTCCAGGGCGAAGACCATGCCCTTCTCCACCGGCCGGTCAAAGCCCTTGGCGATGGCTGGCCAGCCGTCGATGGCCAGGCCGATGCCGTGGCCGAGGAAGGGCACCTTGTTCTCGCCCAGGCCCATGAAGCCCTCGGCAAAGCCCGCCTTGACCGCCCAATCCGCGCAATGCGCATAGAGTTCGCTGACCAGCGCGCCAGGGCGCAGGTTCTCGGCCAGCCAAGCCTGCACGTCCACGCAGAAGCTGTGCGCGGAGGCCACCTCCGCCGGGATGCTCCCGGCCTTGCCCGCCCAGTAGGCCTGGGTCTTGTCCGTGTGGTAGCCCTCGAGCATGAAGCCGATGTCCAGGGCCAGGGGCTCGCCCAGGTGCCAGATCTTCCCGGCATAGCCCATGACCGGGGCGGCCGGGTGCTCCCCGCGCAGGCCAAGCGGTCCGTTGAAGCTGCTCGGATAGTTGCCGGAATCACCGGCCGAGATATGCCCCAGAAAGGCCTCCTCGCCGAAGTTGGACATGCGCATGATGCCCTGGTGCCCAAGCTCGAAGAACACGCCCCAGGCCAGGTGCGCGATCTCGCGCTCGCTCATGCCCGGCTTGATGAGCTTGGGCAGGATCTCATACAGGCCCAGGTGGTGGCGCTCGCCACACAGGCGCATGACCTCAAGCTCCCACTCGCTCTTGAGGGACTGGGCAATGGCCAGCGCCAGGTCGCCGGACACGAAGCGCTGCGCCGACAGGCGCGCGGCCAGCATTTCGCCCAGTTGC
>MGTN01000009.1:19942-20659 GCA_001799475.1 Desulfovibrionales bacterium GWA2_65_9
CGCCCTCCAGGGGCAGCCACACGCAGCCCATGCCCAAGGTTCCGGTGAGGTAATAGACCTGGGGGCGGTTGAACACGAGGAGCCCGCCCGCCTGGGGGGTCAGCTCGCGCAGCAGGCTGCGACAGCGCGCATGGCGCAGGGCGAGCTCTTCGGTGGGGATGACGGCCAGGGCTTCAAACATGCGTGTGCTCCTTGTCCTGATGGTGTGCGGCCCTTCTCTGGGCCTTGTCCGGGCGCTCTCCGGACGTTTCCGGGCTTGGGCCCAGGGTCTAGGCATCGCCCCCGGAATGGGATATATGCTCTCCTGCCGCCCCGGCCCTGCGCCGGAGTCCTGGCGGCCAGGGGTAACCATGCTGTACAGCGACAAAGAGCTAGCCGCCCTCCTCGGGAAGGTCAAGACCATCGCCGTGGTCGGGGCCAAGGACAAGCCCGGCCAGCCCGTGGACAAGGTCGGCAGATATCTCATCGACGCGGGCTTTCGCGTCATCCCGGTGCATCCCAAGCGCGCCGAGGTCTGGGGCCTCAAGGCGTATCCCTCCCTGAACGACATCCCCGAGCCCGTGGACCTGGTCGACCTGTTCCGCGCAGCCGACGCCTGCCCGGCCCACGCCGAAGAGGTCCTGCGCCTTTCGCCCCTGCCCCTGTGCTTCTGGATGCAGTCTGGAATCTTCAGCCCGGAAGCCCGGCGCATCCTCTCCGGCCAGCCGGTGCTCATTG
>MGTN01000009.1:20690-22294 GCA_001799475.1 Desulfovibrionales bacterium GWA2_65_9
GAACCTCCTGGCCGCGGGGTCCATCCATGCCTGAGCGTTCCTTCAACTGCCAGCGCTGCGGCCACTGCTGCCAGGGCGAGGGCGGCATCGTCATGACCGCGCGCGACCGCGAACGCCTGGCCCGGCACCTTGGCCTTGACGTCCCGGTCATGCTCGCTGGCTGCGCCGAATCCGTGGGCGAAAAGGTCCGCCTGCGCGCGGGCGCTGACGGCTACTGCATCTTCTTCCGCCAGGGCGAGGGCTGCGGCGTTCATGCAGGCCGGCCGGACATCTGCCGCGCCTGGCCTTATTTCCGGGGCAACCTCGTGGACGCCTTGAGCTGGGAGATGATCCAGTCCGACTGCCCTGGCGTGAACGTCGAGGCCGGGCATGCGCTCTTCGTGCGCGAGGGCGTCGACTATCTCTACGCGCACGACCTGGTGCACGAACCCGGAGCGGAGTCGCCCCACGCCCTGATCCTCGACGCAACCCTTGTGCGGCGCAAGGAACCATGAACGTTCAGGACTGCCACCGCATCCTCAAAATTCCTACCGGGGCCAGCCTGGAGGAGGTCAAGGCGGCCTTCCGCCAGCAGGCCTTCCGCCTGCATCCGGACCTGAACGCCTCGCCCAGGGCGGCTGAGCAATTCCGGTTGGTGAACGAGGCGTACATCCTGCTCACCCGCACCCTGAAGGACGATGCCGCCAGCCAGGCGAAGTCCCGCGCCGAGTCCCGGCCCGGTTCAGGCACGGCCCCGGGCCCGAAGTCCAAGGCCGAACAGGCCAGGGCCGAAAAGGCTTACAGCCAGAATCAGGCCAACGCCCGCCGCGCCGCCAGGGATGCCCAGGGCAAGGCCGGGAGCCAGGGCTTTCATCTGCGCGAAGAGGAGGTCCTGCGCGACCTGCTCTCCGATCCCTTCGCCCGTCAGGTCTTCGAGGACATCTACAGCCAGCTCAAGAACGGCCAGCCCGGACCACGTCCAGGCCAGGGCCAGGGGAATCCGAATCCCCTCCGTCCCGGCCAACCCGAAGCGCCGCTGCGCCGCAGCCTGAACATCCAGTGGGGCGAAAAATCCCTGGACCTGGACATGAGCAAGGGCCTCGTGGGCGGCATCAAGTCCTGGCTGCGCAGCCAACTGGACGACGAGCAGACCGTGCATTTTCCGGCCTTCAGCCTGGGGCCGGGCAAGACCCTGCGCATCACGGTGAGCGCACGCTTCAGCGGCGAGCCCAAGACCGTTGAGATCACCCTGCCCCCGGACTTCGTCGTGGGCCGCCCCATCCGCCTGAAAGGCCTGGGCCGCAAGCTCGGCCCCTTCACCGGCGACCTGTTCCTGCGCATTCTTGCCAAATAGCGTTTCCGCGCCCTGCCCCGGCACTTGTCATCAGCAAAGAAATTGACTAGGCCGCAGGAAACGTTCGTCAACAAGGAGCACGCAATGCTCGCCCTCCTCGACTACAAAGCAGGCAACCAGACCAGCGTGCGCCGCGCGCTGGATCACCTGGGCATAGAGAACCGCATCACCGCGGACCCGGACCTGCTCGCAAGCGCCGACGGGATCATCTTTCCCGGCGTGGGCGCCGCTGGCCAGGCCATGGACGAACTGTCCTCCGGCGGCCTGGACG
>MGTN01000009.1:22328-24582 GCA_001799475.1 Desulfovibrionales bacterium GWA2_65_9
CCTGCTCGGCATCTGCGTCGGCTGCCAAATCCTGCTCGACTACTGCGAGGAGAACGACACCCGCACCCTGGCCGTGATCCCCGGCGAGTGCCGCCTGTTCAACCCGTCCTGGGCCGAGGAGGACGGCACCCCCATCCGCGTGCCGCACATGGGCTGGAACCGCGTGGCACTGAAGAAGGACTGCGCGCTGTTCAAGGACATCCAGCCCGAGGCCGAATTTTATTTCGTGCACAGCTACCACCCCGCGCCCCGGCCCGAGTTCGTCATCGGCGTGACCATGTACGGCGAGAACTTCTGCTCCGTGCACGGCCGCACCGGCCTCTGGGCCGTGCAGTTCCACCCGGAAAAGAGCGGCGCGCCGGGCCTGAGGCTCCTCCAGAACTTCCACGCCTACTGCCTGGAGGCCAAGAATGCTCAGTAAGCGCATAATCCCCTGCCTGGACGTGCGCAACGGCAAGCTCACCAAGGGCGTGAAGTTCCAGGGCAATGTCGACATCGGCGACCCTGTGGAGACCGCGCGCATGTACTACGAGCAGGGCGCGGACGAGATCGTGTTCTACGACATCACGGCCTCCTCCGAGGGCCGGGGCATCTTCCTGGACGTGGTCGAACGCGTGGCCAGCCAGATCTTCATCCCCTTTTCCGTGGGCGGCGGCATCAACTCCGTGGCCGACATGCGCGCCGTACTCATGGCCGGGGCGGAAAAGGTCTCGGTCAACTCCGGAGCGGTCAAGAACCCGGACATCATCAGCGAGGGCGCTGCGGCCTTTGGCGCGCAGTGCGTGGTGCTGGGCATGGACGTGAAGCGCGTGGAAAAGAGCGCGCAGATCCCCTCGGGCTTCGAGGTGGTCATCCACGGCGGGCGCAAGTACACCGGCATGGACGCCATCGAATGGGCCAAGGCCGGCGAGGCGCTGGGCGCAGGCGAGATCTGCCTCAACTCCATCGACGCCGACGGCACCAAGGACGGCTACGACCTTGAGCTGACGCGCAAGGTGACCAAAAGCGTGCGCATCCCGGTCATCGCTTCGGGCGGTGCGGGCAATCCCCAGCACATGGCCGACGCCTTTACCCAGGGCAAAGCCTCGGCAGCGCTCATCGCCTCCATCGTGCACTACGGCGAATACACCATCCGCCAGCTCAAGGAGCACATCGCCGCCCAGGGCGTGCCCATGCGCACCATCTGGTAGTGCGTACCATCTGGCAGACGTCCAGCCCGCACTCCCCACGGCTGCGGCTGTTTCAAGGACAGCGCCGCCCCAACCCGGCACACAGGCCATGACAGATCTCTTGCGCCGCTACTCCGACACCCTGGCCGCCCTCACGCGGGACGGCCTCTTACGCCGTTTGCCAGATACCGGCACCCCACCGGATTTGCTTGATTTCTCCGGAAACGACTACCTGGGGCTGGCGCATAGGCCGGAACTGGTCGAGGCCGCAGCCAAGGCCGGACGCCGCTTTGGCGCCGGGGCCACGGGCTCGCGCCTGCTCTCGGGCAACACGCCCCTGCACGAGGAATTCGAGGCGCGCATCGCCCGCGACAAGGGCGCCGAGGCCGCGCTGGTGTTTTCTTCCGGCTACCAGGCCAATGCCGCCGCCATCGCCGCCCTGCTGGACAAGAACGTGCTGGGCGCAGAGCCGCTGGTATTTTCCGACCGCCTGAACCACGCCAGCATGCACCTGGGCTGCACCCTGGCCGGGGCGCGGCAGATCCGCTACCGTCACCTGGACCTGGGGCACCTGGAGGAGCTGCTGGACAGGCACGCAGACATGGATCGGCCGAAGGCCGTCCTGTCCGAGACCGTGTTCGGCATGGACGGCGACATGGCCGATGTGGCGCAACTCCAGGCGTTGGCCCTGCGCTTTGGCGCGCTTTTGTACCTGGACGAGGCCCACGCCACGGGCGTGTTCGGACCCAGCGGCTTTGGCCTGGCCGAGACCATTGAATTGGCGCCGTCCACCGTGGTCATGGGCACCCTCAGCAAGGCGCTGGGCGTCAGCGGCGGGTACGTGGCCTGCTCCAGGCTGGTGCGCGACTATCTCATCAACAGGGCCGGGGGCTTCATCTTCTCCACCGCGCCCTCGCCGCTGGTGCTGGGAGCTGCGCTCTGCGCCTGGAAGCTCCTGCCCGGCCTCGGTCCGGAGCGCGCCGCCCTGCTTTGCCGGGCCGAGCGGCTGCGCGCAAGCCTGCGCGACCTGGGCCTGGACACCGGCGCGTCCACCACGCAGATCGTGCCCGTGATCTTGGGCGATC
>MGTN01000010.1:0-955 GCA_001799475.1 Desulfovibrionales bacterium GWA2_65_9
CAACGCAACATCTTCGCCCTTGCGGCCCTGGCCCTGGCAATGCTTGTCGCCCTTGGCCTCCCGGTCAAACCGGCGAGCGCCTTCACGCCCTGGGGCGCCATCTACGACGCCGCGCGCGACGAACGCAGCGTGGGCACCATCGCGGCGGACAAGAAGATCAGTACCAGCATCAAGAGCGCCCTGGTGGGCAAGGACGGCAAGCTCGGCCTGGCCGTGAAGGTCTATTGCTACGTCGGCAAGGTCACGCTGCTCGGCCAGCTGGGCGACGAGAAGTTCAAGGACTTCGCTGTGGCCACGGCCAAGAAGGCCAAGGGAGTCAAGGGCGTGGCGACCCACTGGGAGGCCCCGGGCATGACGGACACCACGGCCACGGACGTGGAGATCGCGGCCAAGCTGCGCGCGGCCCTGGTGGCCGACAAGGCGATCAGCGCCACCCAGGTCGAGGCCGAGGTCTTCGGCGGCAAGGTCTATCTCATCGGCATGGTGCGCAGCCAGAAGGACGCGGACAAGTCCGTGGCCCACGCCAAGGCGGTCAAGGGCGTCATTGGCGTGACCTCGCTGCTGATTGCCCCGAGGAAGTAGGGCCGGAGAAGTAGCCCGAAGAAGTCGTGCCGAAGAAGAGTCGGGCAGGGCCTGTTCCCAGGCCATCGCCGCCAGCTCAGGCGCGCTGCGTCGCGGGCTGGGGCCAGGGTCGGGCCGCCGGTTTCTCCTGGCGCGTGGGGCAGCGGCGGCATTTTTGACCGCGAAGATGTCCCGTCATATTTTTTGAGACGCGCCCAGGCCTCGGTCGAGCTCCCGGTGCCGGAAGCAGGCCGTGAGATGGTCGTTGACCAGCCCGGCGGACTGCATGAAGGCGTACATGATGGTCGAGCCCACGAACTTGAAGCCGCGTGCCTGCAGGTCCTTGGACAGCGCGTCGCTTATGGCCGTGCGCGCGGGCACCTGCTTGAGCTCG
>MGTN01000010.1:965-5173 GCA_001799475.1 Desulfovibrionales bacterium GWA2_65_9
TGATGATGCCTGGTTCGGCCATCAGGCGCAGGGCGTCGGCCTCGGTATAGCGCGCCACTAGGGTCGGGTCCAGGCCGCTCATGGCCCGGCGGTAGTTCTCGCGTTTTCTCAGCACCAGGAGCCAGTTGAGGCCGGCTTGCGCGCCTTCGAGCACGAGCAGCTCGAACAGGGCGCGGTCGTCGTTAAGGGGCGTGCCCCATTCCTGGTCGTGGTAGCGCACGTAGACGGGGTCCGGCTGGATGCCGGTGAGGCACCAGGGGCAGCGCTGCGGCGGTTGTTCTTCCGGGGTTTGCGGCAAGGGGCCTCCGGCGGTTTGGGGTGGCCTGGTGCGCGGGTCGGGCTGAACGGTCGGGCCAAGCGAACTGAGGCGAACGAATGGGGCGAACGAATGGGGCTGAACTGGCTCTGGCATACCACAGGGCCGGTATGCGGGCAACCGCCCCGCGTGTGCGCTGGAAATAGTGTTTACAGGCGCAGGCAATTGCGATAAGGGTACGCTCTTTCAGGGGCCATCCAGCGTGGATGACCCCGGAATTTCATTTGGCGTCATGGCATCTGGAGCCGGTCCTCAAAAGGGGCCGACCGTCGCGGACACGGACCCGCTCGCCTCGGAAACGGGCCGGGACCGCGTGCGGCTGGATGTCTAAAATATAGCGCAAATACATTTGTCCGAGGGAGTGTCGTTGGAGGCAATCATGGAAAAAACCAAGAAAGGCTTAGAGCAGGAAATGGACCTCAATTTCGAGGATGCTCTTGAGGATTACCTCAAGTCCGACTTCGGCGACCTGGACGAAGGCACCATCGTGCCTGGCACCATCGTCAAAATCGGCAAGGATCACGTCCTGGTGGACGTGAACTTCAAGAGCGAAGGACAGATCGCCGTATCCGAGTTCCTCGACGCCGAGGGCAATATGACCGTGGCCGTGGGCGACACGGTGGACGTCTTCGTGTCCAACAAGGACGAGAACGAAGGCACCATCCACCTCTCGCGCGACAAGGCCAAGCGCATGCAGCTGTTCGACCGCCTGGAGGATTCCCAGGAGAAGAACGGCACCGTCACCGGACGCATCGTCCGCCGCATCAAGGGCGGCTACACCGTCGATCTCGGCGGAGTCGAGGCCTTCCTGCCCGGCTCCCATGTGGATCTGCGGCCCGTGCCCGACATGGACGCCCTGGTCGGACAGGACTTCGACTTCAAGATTCTGAAGATCAACCGTCGCCGCAGCAACGTCATCGTTTCCCGCCGCGTGCTCCTCGAAGAGCAGCGCAGCGAGCAGCGCGGCGCACTGCTCGAGACCCTGGGCGAAGGCCAGGTGGTCAAGGGCAAGGTCAAGAACATCACCGAGTACGGCGTGTTCATCGACCTGGGCGGCCTGGACGGTCTGTTGCACATCACCGACATGAGCTGGAAGCGCATCCGTCACCCCAAGGAGATGGTTGCCCTGGGCGACGAGCTGGACCTGAAGGTCCTGCACTTCGACCGCGAAGGCCAGAAGGTTTCCCTCGGCCTGAAGCAGCTCGTGAGCGACCCCTGGGAAAACATCGCTGGCAAGTACCCGCAGAGCTCCCGCTTCACGGGCAAGGTCACCAACCTGGCCGACTACGGCGCCTTTGTGGAGCTTGAGGCCGGTGTCGAGGGTCTGGTGCACATCTCCGAGATGAGCTGGACCCGCAAGCTGCGTCACCCCTCGCAGATGGTGCGTGCCGGAGACGAGGTCGAGGTCATTGTCCTCGGCGTCGACCCCGACAAGAAGCGCATCAGCCTGGGCATGAAGCAGATCAAGCCCAACCCCTGGGACGTGGTGGCCGAGAAGTACCCGGAAGGCACCATCCTTGAGGGCGCCATCAAGAACATCACCGAGTTCGGCGTGTTCATCGGCATCGAGGAGGGCATCGACGGCCTGATCCACGTGTCCGACATCAGCTGGACCAAGAAGATCCGCCACCCGAGCGAAGTCTTCAAGATCGGCGACATCGTGCAGGCCAAGGTGCTGACGGTCGACAAGGAGAACGAGAAGTTCACCCTCGGCATCAAGCAGCTCTCCGAAGATCCGTGGCTGAAGGTGCCGGGCAAGTACCCCGTGGGCACCCTGATCACCGGCCTGGTGACCAACATCACCGACTTCGGCCTGTTCGTCGAGGTTGAAGAGGGCATCGAGGGCCTGGTCCACGTGTCCGAGATCAGCCGCAAGAAGATCAAGAGCCCCTCCGAACTCTTCAAAGAGGGCGTCAACATCGAGGCCAAGGTCATCCACGTGAGCGCCGACGAGCGCCGCCTGGGCTTGTCCATCAAGCAGATCAAGGAAGAAGAGGAGCGCAAGAAGCCCAAGGAGTTCCGCACCGCTGGTTCCGAGACCGGCAGCAACCTGGGCGACCTGCTCCGCGCGAAGATCGAAGACGCCTCCAGTGAAAAGGCCGAAGAAGCCACCACTGAGAAGGTCGAGGAAGCCCCCGTTGAGGAATCCGGAAACTAAGCCCGGTTTCTCCGAACAGCACCCGCTGCTGTTTGGTATTGTATTGATAATAGTGGCCGTGGCCCTCTTTACGGGGGCCATGGCCTATTTTCGTTCCATCGGCAGCAAGGGCGCCCACGCCCTGTCCGGCGACAAGATGGGCCTGTGCAAGATCGAGGGCATGATCACCAACGCCCGCGAGGTCACGGACTTCCTGCGTGAGCTGAAAGACGACGACTCGGTCAAGGGCGTGGTGCTGCGCATCGACAGCCCCGGCGGAGCCGTGGCCCCGTCCCAGGAGCTGTACCAGGCAGTAAAGGCATTGGCCAAGGTCAAGCCCGTGGTCGTCAGCATGGGCACCGCCGCAGCCAGCGGCGGCTACTACGCCGCAGCCCCGGCCACCCTCATCGTGGCCAACTCCGGCACCATCACCGGCAGCATCGGCGTGCGCGCCGAGTACGTGAACCTGCAAGGGCTGCTGGAAAAGCTGGGGCTCAAGACCGACCTCATGGCCAGCGGCAAGTTCAAGGCCGCAGGCTCGCCCACCACGCCGCTGACCCCGGAGCAGCGCGCCTACCTCATGGCGCTGATCATGGACCTGCACCAGCAGTTCGTGGCCGACATCGCCGAGGCGCGCAAGATGCCCCTTGAGGCCGTGGAGAAGCTGGCCGACGGCCGCGCCTTCACCGGACGCCAGGCCCAGGAGCTCGGCCTGGTGGACAAGCTCGGCGGCCTGGAAACGGCCAGCGAGACCCTGCGCGAAATGGTCAAGCTCTCGCCCAAGGCCGGGGTCATCGAAGGCCCGGAAAAGAAGCTGCCGCTCCTGCCGCGCCTGCTCGGCGCCACGCTCTCCGCCTTGGTGCAAGGCCTGGCCACGGCGCTGTCGTCGGGCCTGGACAACGCCCCGCAAGGCGCGGTCGGCCCCGGCTCAGGCTCAAACCTGATTATCGAATTCCGCCAATAAGCCCCCGCGGGGCCAGCCCCTCCTTTTTCACGCTCCGGGGCCAGCCCCGAACGTGAGGAAGTCCGCGAGGGAGACATGCGCAACCATTCCGACGTGATCCGCTTCAGCCTGCCCGGCCTGCGGGCCGGCTTCCGCACCTGCCTGCCCGTGGCCCTGGGCGTGGCCGTGTACGGCGTGCTCTTCGGCCTGCTGGCCCGGCAACGGGGCCTCTCGCTCGTCGAAACCCAGTCCATGAGCCTGTTCGTCTTTGCCGGGGCGTCCCAGCTCATCGCGCTGGACCTCTGGAGCGTTGACTTGTCAGGGGACCTGCCCGTGGTCTCGCTCATCATCACCACCCTCATCGTGAACCTGCGCCACGTGCTCATGGGCGCGGCCCTCTCGCCCTGGCTCACGCGGCTGACCTCTGTCCAGGCCTTTGGCTCGCTCTTCTTCATGACCGACGAGTCCTGGGCCCTGACCCTGGGCCGCATGATCGAGGACAAGCGTTGCGAGCGCGAACCCGACGGCGCGTTCCTGCTCGGCGCTGGGCTCTGCGTCTACGTCTTCTGGAACCTGTCCACCGCCCTTGGGCACATCCTGGTGCGTGGTCTGTTCGGAGACGTCATCGACCCGGCCAAATACGGCCTGGACTTTGCCTTCACCGCTGTCTTCACCGCGCTGCTGGTGGGCCTCAAACCGCGCCGACAGGACATCCTGCCGCTCATCGCGGCCACCGCCACGGCGCTGGCCTGCGCGCGCCTGCTGCCCGGCAAATGGTACATCCTGGCCGGAGCCATCGCCGGTGGCCTGGC
>MGTN01000010.1:5184-6461 GCA_001799475.1 Desulfovibrionales bacterium GWA2_65_9
GCCTTCCCTCCTGGCCATCGGGGGCATGGCCGTGGTGACTTACCTCTCTCGCGCCGCCGGGCTGGCCGTCATGAGCCGGCTGTCCGTCAGCGGTCGCCTGGAACGCTTCATGAAAGCCATCCCCGGCGCCATCCTGGCCGCTATCATCGCACCCTCGGCCCTGGCCGCCGGACCGGCCGAAGCCGCCGCCACCCTCGCCACCGCCGCTGTGGCCTGGCGTTCCGGCAACCTGCCCCTGGCCATGGGCACCGGCGTGGCCGTGGTCCTGGCGCTGCGCTTCGCCTTGGCCTGAAGCAAGCCAATAGCCTCCGGCGGCCGGGGGAACGAGTCCCCCCAGACCCCCCGCATGAATCTCCCCTGACCCACACAAGCCGAAAGGGCTGTTTCAGGTTCCTGCCTGAAACAGCCCTTTCGGCGCAATGGGGGGGTCTGGGGGGCCTCAGGCCCCACAGCTGCCGGAGGCATATTAAATGGGCGGGGCGATGGTCACGAGCACGCGCATGTCGGTGCTGGCGATGATGCCGTGGGGCACGGCGATGGGGCAGACCAGGGTATCGCCGGTCTTGCAGGGCACCTGGCCGTCGGAGGAGAGGAAGAAGCCTTCGCCTTCGAGGACGCAGATGACGAGTTCGCCTTCGAGGTCGTGGTGGTGGATGGGCAGCCCCTGGCCGGGCTTGAAGTTGAAGTTGATGACCTTCATGAATTCGCTCTCGTGCACCAGCAGCTTGCTCGGGCCAAAGGGCTTGAAGTCGTTCTGGGCGTGCAGGTCGGTGATCTTCATGGCGCGTCTCCTTGTTGTTGGAGCGTGTGTTGCGTGTGCCTATCCGGCGAAGCGGGTGAGTCCGCCTGGACCGCCGGGGCCGGCTGGCCCATCAGCCTGGACCTTGCCGTCGCGGGTGATGACGATGGTCTCCACGGGCACGGCGACGCCAGCTGCCTGGGCCGCGCGCAGGGCGATGGCGGCCATGCCTGCACAGCAGGGCACTTCCATCTGCACCACGGTGATGTCCTTGATGGCGTTTTCGCGCAGGATGTCGGCCAGCTTGTCGATGTAGCTCTGGGCGTCGTCGAACTTGGGGCAGCCGAGTAGCAGGATGTGGCCGGGCAGCAGGCGCGCGTTGAAGTCCGGGAAGGAGGGCGGCACGCAGTCGGCGGTCAGGAGCAGGCGCGCGTTCTTGAGGAAGGGCGCTGTGGGCGGCACCAGGCGCAGCTGGATGGGCCAGTGCGACAGGTTGGAGGCCCCCCCGGACTGGCTGGCGGACTGCTGGATGGGAACA
>MGTN01000010.1:6478-7971 GCA_001799475.1 Desulfovibrionales bacterium GWA2_65_9
TCGGGCATGTGGTCGGGCACGGCGCGGCCCTGGCTCTTCAGGTGCGCGGTCACGGCAGCGGGATCAAAGTCTTCGACCTCGACCTCGACCACCTTGAGCGCGCCGGTGGGGCATTCGCCCAGGCAGGCGCCCAGGCCGTCGCAGAAGACCTCGTTCACGAGCTTGGCCTTGCCGTCGATGATGGCCAGCGCGCCCTCGGCGCAGCCGGTGACGCAGTTGCCGCAGCCGTTGCAGAGTTCTTCGTTGACCGTGATGAGCTTTCTTGTGGCGCGCATGGTGATCTCCCGTTGAAGGTGGGCGCGGGGGTGTTCGTCTTACCCCCGCGCCCGTGGAGTGTGAAGGTGTTGAGCAGCTCTGGGCTAGGAATGATTCCTGGTTTGGCGAGTAACTTACGCGACTTTAGCCGAGAATGGCTTTCAAGTCTTCATCCGGGGTGGTGATGGGCTTGATGTTGAAGTTCTCCACCAGGAAGGCCAGCACGTTCGGGGTGATGAACGCGGGGAGTGAGGGTCCGAGGCGGATGTTCTTGATGCCGAGCGAGAGCAGGGTCAAGAGGATGGCCACGGCCTTCTGCTCGTACCAGGACAGGATCAGCGACAGCGGCAGCTCGTTGACGCCGCAGTTGAAGGCCCCGGCCAGGGCCACGGCGATCTGGATGGCGGAGTAGGCGTCGTTGCACTGGCCGATGTCGAGCAGGCGCGGGATGCCGCCGATGTCGCCGAGCTGCTTGTCGAAGAAGCGGAACTTGCCGCAGGCGAGGGTCAGGATGATGGTGTCCTTGGGGGCCTTTTCCACGAACTCGGTGTAGTAGTTGCGGCCGGGCTTGGCGCCGTCGCAGCCGCCCACCAGGAAGAAGTGGCGGATCTTGCCGGCCTTGACCGCCTCGATGACTGCCGGGGCCACGCTCATGACGGTGTTGTGGCCAAAGCCCACGTTGACCGTGCCGTTGTCCACGTCGTCGGTGAAGCCGGGCAGCTCCAGGGCGCGCTTGATGACCAGGGAGAAGTCCACGTTGCCCACGTGCACCGCACCGGGCCAGCCCACCAGGCCGGTGGTGAAGATGTTCGGCAGGTAGCTCTGTTGCGGCTTCTGGATGCAGTTGGTGGTCATCAGGATCGCGCCGGGGAAGGCCGCGAATTCCTTGATCTGGTTCTGCCAGGCCGTGCCGTAGTGGCCGAAGAAGTGCTTGTAGGCCTTGAGCTTGGGGTAGCCGTGGCAGGGCAGCATCTCGCCGTGGGTGTAGATGTCGATGCCCTTGCCGTCGGTCTGCTTGAGCAGGGTCTCCAGGTCCTTCAGGTCGTGGCCGGAGACCAGGATGGCCTTGCCTTTGCGGTGGCCGATGGGCACGGCCGTGGGCGTGGGGTGGCCATAGGTGCCGGTGTTGCCCGCGTCGAGGATCTCCATGGCCTTCAAGTTGGCGGTGCCGCACTTCATGGCCAGGGCGACCCAGGCGCCGAGGTCGAGGTCGGTGCGCAGCGCTGCGGCCAGGCCTT
>MGTN01000010.1:8024-14771 GCA_001799475.1 Desulfovibrionales bacterium GWA2_65_9
AGATCAGTTGCCGGGGTGAAGCGCGCGGCGTCGCAGGTGGAGGCGGTGACGCCCTGGGGGTTCAGCCGGGCCTGCATGCAGGTGCGCAGCTCCACGGCCTTGTGGATCAGCGGCACGAAGCGCTCGGCGTCGAAGTTGACGTTGGTCAGCGTGCTGAACACGGCCTTGTAGAGGAACAGGTCGGTGTCCTTGTCCTGCACGCCGTTTTTGGCGGCCTCATGAGCCACGCAGGCCAGGCCCTGGCAGGCGTAGATCAGCAGGTCCTGCAGGGCGGCGACGTCGGGCTGCTTGCCGCACACGCCGAGCTGGGTGCAGGCGGTACCTTTGGCGGTCTGTTCACACTGGTTGCAAAACATTGGCTTGTCCTCCTGTTGGAAGTTGGGTGTCTGGTTCCCCCCCATTTTCAGTGGGCGGGGGCGGCGGTTTCCCGCTCACGCAATTCCGGTTTAGGACAAGTGGGGGCAGGGCGCTTTGACTTGGGTCAATGGGAGGAAGAATTTTTGGGGAAATGTGGGGAGGGGCTGGGAGGTGCTTGATACCAGTTCCAGAATCAAGTAAAATCAAAAAATGCTCAGCGGTAGGTGAGACCGCAGGTTACTTCGGCCCGCAAGGTGAGCAATGGACAAACAGCCAATACCACTTAATCCAGCAATATTACGCTGGGCACGCGAGGAGGCTGGCTTGTCTCTTGACGAGGCAGCTGAGCGTGCGCGGATTACGCCACCCCGCCAAAAGAAAGGTGATGTGCAGCGATTAAGCCCTGCAGATCGTTTGCGTGCGTGGGAAAGTGGCGTTGAACCCCCCAGCCTCCCACAGCTTGAAGCTGTCGCAACGGCCTACCGTCGCCCTCTTCTCACTTTCTTCCTTCCCAGTCCCCCGACGAAGCATACAAGTTTGGCTGACTTCCGAACCGTAGGTAGTGTGCCCACGAGAGTAGACACACCTGAATTTGCCGCCTTCAAGCGGCGTCTCGAAGCTCTTCACGGGGAGCTCATAGAGCTCTTGAGCATGGAAGGGCAGCAGCCGTTATCTTTTGTCGGTTCTGTAGCAAACACTATGCCTCCATCCCAGCTCGTCCAGTCGATCAGATCTACATTGTCTTTCCACTTCAAAGAACAACAGAGCTTAAGAGATGGTGATCAGTTTTTAAAAGTCCTCCGTGAAAAAGCACAGAGTGTTGGAATATTTGTGTTGTTCGAAGGTGATTTGGGTAGTTACCATAGCAAGATAATGCCGGATGAGTTCCGAGGTATTGCTTTTGCGGATAGGATAGCTCCGCTAATTGTCGTCAACCCAAATGATGCAAGAGCGGCACGACTTTTTACCTTTGTCCATGAGATCGCTCACATTTGGATTGGAGCAAGCGGTGTATCGAATTTAGACGCTTTGGGGAACCCCGGCACAACTTACGCGAACAGGAACAACGAGAGATTGTGCAACATGGTAGCTGCCGAGTTCCTTGTTCCTGAATCTCTCCTAAGCAGTGCGTGGGCACAGGCTAGCGATGGTGAGACGGTAAAAAGGGTCGAGGAGCTATCCCGGACTTTCAAAGTAAGCCGTGAGGTCATCGCTAGGAGATTATTTGACCAGAGGCATATTAGTGAAATTGATTATCGAAGCCTAATCGCTATCTATAGGGCAGCGTGGCAACAAAACGTGCAGCGGCAGAAGGAGACAGACTCTGGGCCAAATAAGAACATTATGGATAAATTTAGGCTCGGTGATCGGCTGCTGCGTATAGTGACTTGCGCGGCGTTTGATGGAAAAATCACCATGCAAAGCGCTGCAAGGATTTTGCGAGTTCCTGCAAGTCGCTTTGACAAGGTCTTGTATGCGACACGTTCTTGATACAAACATCCTAATTAATGCAAATAGGATTGATTTCCCCTTGTCTGGGGG
Organism: Desulfovibrionales bacterium GWA2_65_9; assembly: GCA_001799475.1. Taxonomy (GTDB): domain Bacteria; phylum Desulfobacterota; class Desulfovibrionia; order Desulfovibrionales; family Desulfovibrionaceae; genus Humidesulfovibrio. Next base: position 9,924 of record MGTN01000010.1, read on the forward strand.
GCATGTTTTTTGGGATTGGCTTGTAGAGCTTGGGAAAAATGAAATAATCATTATTCCAGAAAAGGTTTATAAAGAAATTGGCGATGGGAATGATGCGTTGCCAGCATGGTTGAATAGTAACAAGGCGTTTTTTTTCTATCCGACCGCTGACGCTATATACTCTCTGCCAATTGTCTTGCGTGAATATGGCAATAATATTTCTGATATTTCTCTTGAGCGTATGGGGGCCGACCCCTATGTGATTGCACACGCTCATGCGTGTAGTGGAAGAGTAATATCAAATGAGGCACCACGTGAACGTGCCACTTCCGCTCACAATAAAAGTATCCCGACAATATGTTCGTCACTCAAGATTGAGTGCTGGAGCCTGCCAAGGCTCCTGTGGGAATTGCGTACTCCGTAACTCGCGCGCAAAAAAGGCCCCACCATCCGGCGGGGCCTTCTCTTTCGTCCCGGCCAGCCCGAAAGGGGCAGCCAGGGCGGCGCGGGCGGTTACTCGACCTCGTAGCCGTCGTCGTCGTCGGCGTCCTTCACGTTGGCCTCGTCCTCGGCCAGAAGATCGTCGATCTCGCCGGCCAGGTCTTCCAGGCGCGTGCCGAAGTTGTCGAAGTCGTCGGAGCCCTCGGTTTCCAGGTCGTCGAAGACCTCGCGCAGGAAATTGGACGCCTTCTCCAGTTTTTTGCGGTAGCTGCTTTTCATGGTTTCACCTCGCGAGTCCCATAGCCGCAGGGCGGGCGGTGGTCAAGGGTGCAGACGGCGCTTCAGGAGCGCCCCTGCGGGCTGGCCGTCCGGGGCCGTGGCTAGCCCCTGCGGTTCTTGCGGGGGAAGAGCTTGGTCTCGTCGCGTTCGGAGTGCTTGCCCAGGTGCGTGAGCTTGTTGGCCGCGTGCTGCCCCTGGCGGCGCAGGATGTCCAGCAGGTCGGAGCGCTCCAGGAACTTGCCGTAGTCCGGGTTCTGGCTGATGCCAATGCCGAGCACAACGCCGCCGTCGACCTCGGCATCGACCCGCACGTCGCCCTCATCGAGCACAACCTCCGCACCGGTGACGCGGGAGAGCATCTCCTTGACGAATTCGGCGTAAATCTGCTGCACGGCGGCTGCGCCCTCGGCACCCTTGATGCGGTTGCGAAAGCTGGCCGCCAGTTCGTTTTCAATCTTCGTGAAGGATGACTCGTAGCGCATATGTCCCTCCCCGTTTGTGTGCTGCGGGCCGTCTGCCCATTATGGAATAATCCGCCCTTTTGCGCTGAATGTAAAGGGGCGGGGGGGGGGACGCTGTCGGCGCGGGGCGGCGGTGCGGCGGGCGTTTTCGTTTTGCCACCGGCGATGTAGCACGGAGTCGGCTCAAGGTCTGGGCGAGGGGGAGTCGGCGAAGGTCTATGGGTTGTTAAATTGCCGGAGTGAGTGATGGCTATAAAGCGGGAGTGTCTTTAACGATTCGCAGTAGCCTTGTAGGCCGGGAAACAGTGTCGCCATATTTATATTCATTTTGTTAAGCTCTCTCAAAAAATCTCGGCGTAATGTTTTGGTAATTCTTATTTTCTTGACCTCATCGAGAAATTCCTTGCCCAGAATACATTTTCCGACAGGTGTTCTGATTGATGTTGGACATAGAAACACACTTTGCTGAAATAATTGCCTATCAGCTACAAGCTTTGGTTCGAATGCAGCGACTGATTCAGTGAGCGTTGCTTTGCAATTAGCCTTCTTGCAAATCTTTATTGCCTTGTTCTTTTCCCAGTTTGTCTCAAGTGCTTCGAGCGGTATTATGAATAGTGAGAAATCTGTAGTTCCGTTGGATACCGCAAAAAATAAAGCAATATAGGGTGAAAATGAAAAGTCGAGCAGCCGAGTTGGACAACCATAATGCTGCATAAGGGCTAACCATTCCAAGTCGTCGGATTCGTTTGGCAGTCGCTCCGTATACAGCCGCGCAGTTTTCTTGAAGTTTTGCAGCATGTAAAACTCAAGGTCTTGTTCTGCTATTGTGTTAACCCCAAGGTGATCGCGGAGATAATCAAAATGGCGTGAAATGGATGGGTTAAGCGTCCACTTTGCGTCAGACTGCCCCCGAAAAACCCACTCCCGGTGCGCGTTCAAGTCAGGCAATTCCGCAAGTAGATCTTTCCAGCTCGCTACATCAATTACTTTTCCCATGATGAGCCTCCCCCAAAAAAATGGGCTCACCCCTTGTCGGATGAGCCCATATATAACAACGTTGACGGTTCGGCTATTCTTCCTCGGTCTCGGTGGCGAACCAGCTCTCGGCCAGGATCGGGCCGTAGTAGATGGCCTCTTCCTCCAGGTCCTCCTCGATGCGCAGGAGCTGGTTGTACTTGGCCAGCCGGTCGGAGCGGCAGAGCGAGCCGGTCTTGATCTGGCCGGCGTTCACGGCCACGGCCAGGTCGGAGATGAAGGCGTCCTCGGTCTCGCCCGAGCGGTGGGAGACGACCGTGGTGTACGCCGCCTGCTTGGCCATCTCGATGGTGTCCAGCGTCTCGGTCAGGGTGCCGATCTGGTTCAGCTTGATCAGGATCGAGTTGGCCACGCCGCGCTCGATGCCCTCGGCCAGGATGTCCGGGTTGGTGACGAAGACGTCGTCGCCCACGATCTGGATCTCGCCGCCCATGCGGTCGGTCATGATGTTCCAGCCGTCCCAGTCGCCCTCGGCCATGCCGTCCTCGATGGACACGATGGGGAAGCGCGACACGAGGTCCGCGTAGTAGTCCACGATCTCGGCGCTGGACAGGATCTTGCCCTCGCCCTTCAGGTTGTACTTGCCCTTGTCCTTGTCGAAGAACTCGCTGGCGGCGCAGTCCATGGCCAGGGCGATCTCGTAGCCGGGGTTGTAGCCTGCGGCCTCGATGGCGCGGATGATGTACTCCAGCGTCTCGGCGTGGCTCTTCATGTTCGGCGCGAAGCCGCCCTCGTCGCCCACGCTGGTGACATGCCCGTCTTGGGCCAGGATGGATTTCAGCTGGTGGAAGGTCTCCGCGCCCATGCGCAGGGCATCGGCAAAGGTTTCCGCGCCCAGCGGCATGATCATGAACTCCTGGATGTCCAGGTTGTTGGGTGCGTGCGCGCCGCCGTTGATGATGTTCATCATGGGCACGGGCAAGAGCTTGGCGTTGATGCCGCCGATGTACTGGTACAGCGGCAGGCCCAGGAAGTTGCACGCGGCGCGCGCGTTGGCCATGGACACGCCCAGGATGGCGTTGGCGCCCAGGCGGCCCTTGTTGTCGGTGCCGTCCAGGTCGATGAGCGAGTTGTCCAGGGCCACCTGGCGCAGGCCGTCCATGCCCACGATGGCGTTGGCGATCTCTTCGCGGATGTTGTTCACGGCAATGGACACGCCCTTGCCGCCGTAGCGTTTCTTGTCGCCGTCGCGCAGCTCCAGCGCCTCGCGGGTGCCGGTGGAGGCCCCGGAGGGCACGGCGGCGCGGCCGGAGGCGCCGGACTCGTACGTGACCTCGACCTCGACGGTGGGATTGCCTCTGGAATCAAGAATTTCGCGTGCCCAGACAGCGATGATGGTGCTCATGTGTTCTCCTTCGTTGGTGGCCCCGGCGTTGGTGCCCAAGGCTATTATGGCCGTGGCGGCGATGACCTTCGGTTCAGACGCAATGCTCTATTGGGGTCAGTACATCATTTCTTTGGCAGATTCAAATGCAATCCTGCACCATTTCCCGCTTCACCGGGCCGACTTCCAGGCCAGGAACAGGCCGTCCATGAGCAGGTCCTCGCGCACCTCGTCGATGGCCGGGCAGAGCGTGGCGATGGTCTTGGCAAAGCCGCCGGTGGCGATCAGGTGCGCATCGTTTGGGGCCACGCCCAGGGTGGTCGCCAGGCGGCAGGCCAGGCCCTCGACCATGGCCGCGAAGCCGAAGAGCAGCCCCTGGTTCAGGCTCTCGGCCGTGCTGCGCCCGATGTGCAGGCTGCCCGCAAGTTCCGTCGGGTCGATCTCGAGGGTGATGTGCGGCAGCTTGGCCGTGCCGGTGGCCAGGGCCCGGGCCGAGGAGAGCACGCCGGGGCAGATGAGCCCGCCCAGGTAGGCGCCCCCCTGCACGCAGTCAAAGGTCGTGGCCGTGCCGAAGTCGACCACGATGAGGGTGTGGGCCTGGCAGGCGGCGCGCGCGGCAAAGGCCGTCACCAGGCGGTCCGCGCCGACCTCCTGGGGCCGGGCGTAGCGGTTCTCGATGGCAAGCGCGATGTCGTCCGGCACGAAGCGGATGTTCTGGCCGGGCTGGCCGAAGAAGCGCGCGGCCGCGCGGGTGAGCACGGGGTTCATGGGCGGCACCACGGAGCAGGCCACGATGTCGATGATCTCGCCGGGGTCCATGCCCTGGGCGCGGCAGATCTCCAGGAGCTTCAGGCCCCAGTCGTCGGCGGTGCCGACGCTTCCGGCGGGTGCGGTAGGCAGCGCATAGGTGCTCACCAGTCCGCGCCCGGGCTGGGCCAGGCCGATCTTCACGTTGGTGTTGCCGACGTCGAGCAGGAGTACGGTGTCCATGCGCTGTCCTTGTCAGGGGTTGGAAACTGCTGTGCCAGGGGCTGACAGGGTACGTATTCGTTGCCAGCGTCCGCTTCCGCGTGTATTGCCGTGGATTAGAAATCCGTCAAGGAGAATGCGCATGGACTTCGCCCGGCTCATCCCTGCGGCCGAGGCCATCCCCTCCCCCTGGGGCTGGTTCGAGGCGCTGTTGCTGCTCACCTTCGTTCTGCACGTGCTGTTCATGAACCTCACGGTGGGCTCGGCGGTCATCGCCCTTGTCGGGCGCTTCACGGGCCGCCAGCAGGACCTGGCGCGCGAGCTTGGGCACCGGCTGCCCACCACCCTGGCCCTGCAGAT
>MGTN01000010.1:14782-18099 GCA_001799475.1 Desulfovibrionales bacterium GWA2_65_9
TGGCCCCGCTTCTGTTCGTGCAGGTGCTCTACGGCCAGTTTTTGTACACCAGCTCGGTGCTCATGGCCGGGTGGTGGCTCTCGGCCATCCTGGCCGTGATCTTCGGCTACTACTGCCTGTACATCCACGACGCCAAATTCGAGTCCGGGCCCAGGCTCTCGCGCCTGGCGCTCATGTTCTCCCTGGCCATGCTCCTGTATACCGGATTTCTCCTTTCCGGCAACATGACGCTGATGCTGAGGCCCGAGGCCTGGGGCGTCTATGTCCAGAACCCCCTCGGCAGCTTCCTCAATGTGTCCGATCCGACCCTCTGGGCGCGCTACACGCACATGATCCTGGCCGCCCCGGCCGTGGCCGGGCTGTACGTGGCGCTCATCGGCGGCAAGAAGCGCCGCCTGGACTGGGTGGAGCACGGGCTCAAGTGGTTCACGCGCCTGACCATGGCCCAGTTGCTGGTGGGCCCGTGGCTGCTCATGGCCCTGCCGCGCCCGGTCATGCTGGCCTTCATGGGCCAGGACCAACTGGCCACGGCGCTCCTGGCCGCCGGAGTCCTGGTCGGCCTGGCCGCGCTCCTGGCCGGAGCGCGCAAGCTCACCGGCGCTACGGTCTGGCTGACCCTGGCCACGGTTGCGCTCATGGCCGCCGTCCGTGCCCAGGTGCGCAGCCTGACCCTGGCCCCGTACTTCACGCCGGCGTCCTTGCCGGTGACGGACGACCAGACGCCATTCCTCGTCTTCGTGCTGGCGCTTTTGGTGGGCCTTCTGGCCATCGCCTACATGCTCCGGGTTTACGCCAGGAGTTCGGACGCTAAAGCGGCGGGGAGGGGGTAGCAGGCCATGGAATATCCCATCTGGCAACTGACCACCCTGGCCGGCGGCTTCTGGATCGCGCTCATCGGCACCTTCCACGTGTTCCTGGCGCACTTCGCCGTGGGCGGCGGCCTGTACCTGACCTTGACCGAGATCTACGCCCGCAGGACGGGCAGTCCGGCGCTTTTGGCGCACGTCAAGAAGCACACGCGCTTCTTTCTGCTCATCACCATGGTCGCGGGCGGCGTCACGGGCGTGGGCATCTGGTTCACCATCGGGCTCCTGTCGCCCCAGGCGACCAGCAGCCTCATCAAGATCTTCGTCTACGGCTTCGCCACGGAGTGGGTCTTCTTCCTCTGCGAGATCGTGGCCCTCCTGGTCTATTACTACGGCTTTGACCGCATGGAGCCCAAAGACCACATCCGCATGGGCTGGCTGTATTTTCTCTTCGCCTGGCTCTCGCTGTTTACCATCAACGGCATCGTGGGCTTCATGCTCACCCCGGGCCAGTGGCTCGTCACGCAGAACTTCTGGGACGGCTTCTTCAACCCCACCTTCTGGCCGCAGCTCTTCCTGCGCACCGCCATCGCGCTGACCCTGGCCGGGCTGTTCGGCTTCGTCACGGCCACACGCATCCCCAGGGTGAACGGCCAGGCCGATGACCGCGAGCGCATGGTGCGCCTGGCCGCAGCCTGGACCATCCTGCCGCTTCTGGCCTGCTTTGCCGCGGGCTGGTGGTATATCCAGGCCCTGCCCGAGCCCCAGCAGCAGATGGTGCTGCTGCGCTCGGAACGCATCGCGGGCTTCCTGCGCGACTTCCAGTACTTCGGCGCCGCAGCGGCCCTGGGCGCGCTGATTCTGGCCGTGCGCATGCCCGGCGCCATCCGCTTCCCCCTGGCGCTGTGCGTCCTGCTCACGGGCTGGGGGCTCATCGGCAGCTTCGAGTTCGTGCGCGAGGCCGCGCGCAAGCCCTACCTCATCTACGGCCACACCTATTCGAACGGCATCCGCGTGGGCGTGGACAAGGCCATCGGCGAGGCGGGCTACCTGGCCACGGCCAAGTGGGCGCGCATCCGCGAGATCACCCCGGAAAACCGTCTGGCCGCAGGCGCGGAACTGTACCAGCACCAGTGCGCCAGCTGCCACTCCATCGGCGGCCCCATGAACGACATCAAGCCCTGGGCGGCCACGCTCACGGCAGAGGGACTGGCCGGCCTCCTGGAGTCGCTCAACCTGGCCAACTCGGCCATGCCGCCCTTTGTGGGCAACCGGCTGGAGCGCGAGGCCCTGGCCGCGTACCTCACCGAGGGCCTGCTCGGCATCCCGCCCGTGGTCGAGTCCCCGGTGGCCCTGACCGAACTGCCCACCGCCATCCCACCCTTTGACGCGACCACGGACGAGTACGTGCTCCTGGCCTGGTCGGGCCTGGGCATGCACATGATCGTGGAGTCCCAAGGCATGTTCACCCTGCGCCCGGCCACGGCGGAACTCTCCGCCCAGCTCATCCGGCGCGGCGACCCGCCAGCCAAGATCACCGAGGGGGTGGAGCTGACCTGCGCGGTGGAGGGGGCCAAGGAGGGCGGCGGCCAGCCCGTGAACATGAAGGTCATGGAGGGCCGCGACTGGTTCATGGCCCCGGCCATCCATATCAGCCCGCGCGGCGCCTCCGGCGGCTTCAACCCCTACCCGCTGGTGACGGTGGAGGCCCGCGACGCGGCCACCAAGGCCGTCCTGGCGCGCACCAGGGCCGTGCTGCCGGTGTCCGACGAGGTGGGCTGCGCCTCCTGCCACGGCGGCACCAGGGCCGGCACCGAGGCCGGACCGGGCATCAGCCCGGAGACGGGCCAGAACATCCTGCGCATCCACGACCGCACGAACCGCACCAGCCTGGGCGCCCAGGCCAAGGCGGGCAGGCCCGTGGCCTGCACCTCCTGCCACGCCGACCCGCTCACCGGCGCCGAGGGCCAGGGCGGGCTGCTGGGCATCTCCAGCGCGCTGCACGGCTTCCACGCCAGCACCCTCAAGGGACGCGGGGCCGAGGCCTGCGCCCGCTGCCACCCCAGCCGCCCCGACGGCGCGACCCGCTTCCAGCGCGGGCTGCACGCCCAGATCGGACTGGACTGCACCACCTGCCACGGCACCCTGGAAGACCACGCCGTGGGCCTGCTCAAGCGCGAACTCGAAACCGGCAAGCGCGGAGCCAAGCGCCTCTTGACCCAGATCACCCCGCAGTCCGGCCCGCAAGCGAACATCCCGCCACGCACGGCCTGGACGCAGACCACGGACTGCCTGGCCTGCCACCAGGATTTTGGCGCGCCGGACCTCAGCCGGGGCTTCGGCAACTGGACCAAGGGCGTACCCGAGCGCTTCAAGAGCCGCCTGGACGAGATGGGCGCGCTGTCCTGTCCGGCCTGCCACGGCGCACAGCACGCCCTGTACCCGGCGCTCAACCCCTACGGAGCCGACCGCGACAACATCCAGCCCCTGCAGTACCAGAAGCTGGCCCGG
>MGTN01000011.1:0-2010 GCA_001799475.1 Desulfovibrionales bacterium GWA2_65_9
CACCGAGCTGACGGATACCACATTCACCGCCACCGCTGCCGGATGCGACATCTCTAAAACCACGCCTATCCTGGGCTGCGATGTCATCCAGCTGCATTGGGTCAGCAAGTTCCTGTCCCCGGCGGACATCCGCAAGCTGGGGACTCTTGGCAAACCTCTGGCCTGGCGGCTGTCCGACCTCTGGCCCTTCACCGGCGGGTGCCACTATGCCACTGGCTGTGAAGGCTTCCTTACGAACTGTGCGGACTGCCCGCAGCTCATCCCGGCCCTGCGCACCCTGCCTGTGGCCCAACTGGCGGCGAAGCGCCGCGCCGTGACCGACGCCCCGCTCACGGTGGTCAGCCCCAGCCGCTGGCTGGCTGGCCTAGCCAGGGAAAGCGCGGTGTTCAAGGGCAAGCGGGTGGAGGTCATCATCAACGGGGTGGACCGGCAACGCTTCTACCCCGTGCCCGGTGCGCGCCGCCGCCTGGGCCTGCCGCAAGATGCCGCCTGCGTGCTTTTCGTGGCCACCCACACCGAGCGCCGCAAGGGCTTCCAGCTGCTGGTCCAGGCGTTGGAGCAGCTGCAACAATCTTTCGGCAGGGCAAGGCTGCCTGACGGCAGGCGGCTCATCTTCTGCTGCCTGGGGCTGGGCGTGGAGCGCCTCTCCAGCCTGGGCGTGGAGATGTACCCGTTCGGCTATGTGCACGATGACGCCATGCTGCGGCTGATCTATTCCGCCGCCGACGTCTTCGTCATTCCCTCAACCGAGGAGAACCTGCCCAGCAGCGCGCTGGAGGCCATGGCCTGCGCCCTGCCCGTGGTGGGCTTCCAGACGGGCGGGGTGCCGGATGTAATCGACCAGGGCCGCACCGGGCTCCTTGTGCCCTCGGGCGATGTTTCGGCCTTGGCCGGGGCCCTGCGCGAGATGCTGCTTTACCCCCAGGCTGCCCAGGCGATGGGCCGGGCCGGACACGAGCGCGTGGAGCGCGAACTCAATGTCGAGACCCAGGCCGCCCGCTACCTGGACCTGTACCGCGACCTGACCCGCCACAGCCCGGACCGAAGCGTCCTCGCCGCAGCGCCAAGGACGCCCGGGCCGCCGGAAATCCCGCCGGAGATAATGGCCCTGGCAGAGGGCCTCGAGGACGAGGTTAGATACCAGCAACACTTGGCCCAGGCCTATGCCCTGCGTGATGCCGGCCAGCTGGCTCAGGGCCGTCAACTGCTGGAGGACTTGGTCCGGCGGCGTCCGGAGGACGTTGGGATGCGCCAGAACCTGGGCGGCATGTTGGCCGCCGAAGGCCGCGTGGCCGAGGCCGTGGACTGCTTCCGCTGGTGCCTGGAGCAGCGGCCCGGACACTACGAGTATTTGCTGTATATGAGCGACGCCTGGCGCTACGCCGGACGCTTCGAGGAATCCCTGGCCGTGCTGGAGGAACTGGAAGCAGCAAGCCCACACCACCGGGGGCTGTGGCTCAAGCGCGGGCAGGCCCTGGCCGCCGCTGGCCACATCAAGGAGGCCCTGCGCGCCCTGCTGCGCGAGGCGCGGAGCCACCGCTGCCAGCGCGCGGCCGCGCTGCTGCGGGAACTGTTCGGGCAGCGGCACGAGCGCAACGGGAGAAGACAATGAGCACAGACACGACATCCGGCACGGGGCACATGGACCAATGGCGCATCCGCGAGGCCCTGGCCGACCTGTTCCTGCGCAATTTCCCGCCCACCATGCGCGGCAGACGGCTGGCGCTCTTCGGCGCTCCCGCCAACCTGGGCCTAGCCGTGCGTTTCTTTGCCGCCCTGAACCTGCCTGTCTGGCGGGTGCTGGACAACAACCCGGCCAAGCTTGGCAGCCGAGACGGGGTGCCCATCCTGCGCGCCGAACACGAAAACGTCGAGGACGCCTTCGTGCTGGTGCTCAGCACGGCCTCCTACGCACCCATGGCCGATCAGCTGCGGGGCTGGGGACTGTCCGAGGGCCAGGACTTCGCATCGTTTTTCGACTGTTTCGCGGCCTCCGCCGGGACGGGTGAT
>MGTN01000011.1:2078-16066 GCA_001799475.1 Desulfovibrionales bacterium GWA2_65_9
GCAACACCCTGGTGCCCGCGCTGTTCAGCTGCCTGCTCGGCGCAGGCTCGGTCATGGCCCTGGACACCGTGCTCCAGCCGAACCTGTTCCACACCAGCCAGTACACAGACCTCGTGGCCTATCTGGCCGGGCATTTCCCGGAGCTGCCCCTTTCCGGGCACAATCTGGGGAGCGCCGTGGGGGAACTGGATTCCCTGGTCCAGATCCAGCAGGACACCTTCAGCCTGACCACAGACCGCATCGAGGTGCGCGCGCCCTACGACGTCTGCGAATTGGAGGCCGGGCCGCAGCGCTTTGACATCCAATTCTCCACGGTTGTGTTCGAGCATCTGGAAGACCCGGAACGTTCCGTGCGGGCCTTGACCGCCTCGGCCCGGCCAGGGGTCATAGGCTACCACCAAATCGACCTCTCGGGCCACCAGGGGGAGTCGGGGATGCCGGAGTTCTACCGGCTCTCGCGCCAGGAAGGCCGCGAGCAGTATGCAAAGCTGAGCACCAACACCTTGCGCAAAAGCGAGTGGGAGGCTCTGTTCCGCACACACGGGTGGGAGATTCTTGAGTCCTCTGCCGGGCTCGTGCTGCCGCCGGAGGCACTGCACGCCGGGGAAATGCACGCAGATTTCGCACGCCTGTCGGAAGAGGACCTGCGCTGCCTGTACCTTACACTGATGGTGCGCCGCACCTGAAACCCCGCGCCAAGTGCGCAGTTCTGCGCCCGGCTCCGGCCTAGTTCGCGCCCACGAACCGCTCATGCCAAAGCTGGAACATGAACAGGGTCCAAACCTGCTGGGTGCGCTCCTGCGCGCCGGAGAGGTGCGGCGCCACCACTTGGTCCCACGCCGCGCGGGTGAACAGCCCCTGCCGCTCCAGCCGCTCCGGGGCCAGGGCCGCCTCGATGCGTCCACGCAGACGGCCCCGGGTCCAGGCCGTGAGCGGCAGCACGAAGCCGCGCTTGGGGCTCTCAAGCAGCGCCGGGGGCAGCAGGTCGGCCACGGCCCGCTTGAGCAGATACTTCAGGTTGTCCGGCCTAGTGCGCAGGCTGGCGGGCACGGAGGACACCAGGGCCACGAAGTCCTCGTCCAGAAATGGCACGCGCGCCTCCACCCCGTGGGCCATGGCGAAGCGGTCCGTGACCAGCAGGAACTCCTCGGGCAGCTGCAGTTGGAAATCCAAGGCCGGCACGGCGTCGCGGGCCGAGGAGCGGTCAGCCTCGCGCCACAGCCGCTCGATGAGCGCCTCGGTGGTCTCGCCACAGGCCCCCAGCACCGCCGGACAGAGCAGATGCGACTTGGAGGCGTCCGTGAGGTAACGGTGGTACAGCGCACCGTGCGGGTGCCGCTCCAGCGCCCGGCGCAGGGCCGGGGCGTCCTGCTCCCGCGTCTGTTCCAGGGCCAGGGCCAAGGCCCGGTCCGGAGCGGCCTCAAAGCGCAGCCACTTGCCGTAGTTGCCGAACAGCTCATCCCCGCCCGTGCCCGTGAGCGCGACCTTCACGTCCTGGCCGATGAGCCGGTAGACGTACCAGGAGGGCAGCCCGCCGCCATAGGGCTCGTCCAGGTGCCAGACCATGCGCTCCAGGTCGTCTATGAGCGCTTCGGCGTCCATGCGGATCTCATGGTGGCTGGTGCCAAAGCGGGCGGCCACCTGCCGCGCCAGGTCCAGCTCGTCTATCTCCTTGGCCTCCGAGGCCTCGGCGCCTTCGGCCCCCCCGGAGAACCCCAGGGAATAGGTGCGCAGCGGCTCCGGACTGGCCGGGGCCAGCAGGCCCACGATGGCCGAGGAGTCGAGCCCGCCGGAGAGCGAGCAGGCCAGGGGCACGTCGCTTAGGGTCCAACGGCGCACGGCCTGGGACAAAGCCTCTCGGCAGCGCACGGCCCAGGCGTCAATGTCAAAGTCATCATCGGCGTGATGAGACAGGGACCAGAAGCGTTCCTGGCGGCAGTTCAGGGTGGGGAGGTCCACGCTGAGCCAGTGCCCGGCCGGAAGCTTGTCCACGTCGGCCAGGATGGACCCCGGGGCCGGAACGAACTGCAGGCTCAGGTAATGGGCCAGGGACTCGGCCCGGATGGCGCGCGAGATCCAGGGCAGTTCAATGAGCGCCTTGAGTTCCGAGGCGAAGGCGAAACGGCCCCCGGCCCGGCTGAAATACAAAGGCTTGATGCCCGCGCGGTCGCGGGCCAGGAACAGGCGGCGCGTGCGGCTGTCCAGCAGGCAGAAGGCGTACATGCCGCGCAGCCGGTCCAGCATGCCCGCTCCGTGCTCCTGGTACAGGTGCAGCAGGACCTCGGTATCGGAGTTGCGGGTGGCAAAGCGCCGCCCGGCGGCCTCCAGCTCGCGGCGCAGTTCCGGGGCGTTGAATATCTCGCCGTTGAACACGATGCACAGGGTGTTGTCTGCGCTGTGCATGGGCTGGGCTCCGCCCTCCAGGTCCAGGATGCTCAGGCGGCGGTGCCCCAGGCCCACGGACCCGTCGGCCTCCTCGTGGAAGCCCTCGCCGTCCGGCCCGCGGTGGGCCAGCACCCGGCACATGCGCCGGACCAGTTCCGGGTCGTGCCGCCCGGCGATGCCTGCGATGCCGCACATCAGGCGCGCGCTCCAGAGGATCGCGGGCCCGGCTTCAGGCCCTCGAAGTAGAGGGAGTCGGGCTTGCGCTCGACGCCGCCCGGCAGTTCGTCCAGCTGGAAGCGCGCGAAGTCCGGGATGGCCGAGGTGACGGCATCAACGCGGCGCACCTGGACGAATCCGGCCTCCTCCATGAGGAGGCGCAGGGAACGCCGATCATACATCCACAGGTGCAGCTCGCCGCTCTGGCGGAAGCGGGCGTATTCCTCTGGGTTCTCGATCTCCTGGGCCTGGGCTGCGGCCGGATGCGCCCGGCCCGGCGCGGAATGCTCGCGCAGGAAGCCGTCCAGCTCGGCCCCGGCGCGCGCGCGCACGAAGTCGAAGGCGGGCATGGGCTGGCGCGACCAGTAGGCGACCATCTCCCCGCCGCTGCGCACCCGCGTCAGCTGGTCCAAAAGCTCGATGACGCACCACTCGTAGCGTTCGGCGGCTGTTTCGCCACCGGCCTCGGCGCGTTCCAGGTGCTCCAGGTACTGCCGGGCCACAGCCTCCAGGTCCGGCACCACCAGACGCAGGATGCCGCCGGGAGTGAGCACGCGCAGGCAATCTGCCAGAAATGCCCCGGCATTGTGGCGCGGGAGGTGCTCCAGCATGTGCGCGCTGTAGACGCAGTCAAAGCTTTCGTCGGCCGAGGGTATGCCCAGGCGCAGGTCATGCACCAGAACGCCGGGGACCTGGGCGTGAAAATCCACGTTGGTCCAGTCCGGGTGCGCGTGCCTGCCGCAGCCGCAATTGAGTCGTCGCATGTTCCTCCGTAGCGCCCGTGCCGGGCTTCGCGTCTCATCGTCCAAAGGGCGGGAAACTCTAGAGGACGGCAACGCGCATATACGCCCATTGCCCCCCGCCGCGCAAGGCGGACCCTGGCCATTGGCTCTGGACGGCCCAGCCTGAAATGGCGTAAGTCTTTCCCTCGGCATCGCCTTTGCAACGCGAGCAGTGACAGTCCCTGGACAGGCGCTTTCTTCCCGGCGAAGTCGCCAGGAGCCCCTCACGCCAGGATCGATCCGGCATAAAGATGATGGAGGCCCGGCCATGTATTGGACACACTACGTCGACGACCTTGCGGGCTGCCTGCACAGGCTGGAAGTCAGCGACCGCCTGGGCGCCTCCGTGGACCAGGAGAACGCCTTCGCCCGGCTGTTCACCTGCACCCAGGACGCCCGTCAGACCGGGGCCACGGTGTTTTTCGTGGGCAACGGTGCCAGCGCGTCCATCGCCAGCCACATGGCTGCGGACATGAACAAGAATGGCAAGGTGCGCACCGAGGTCTTCACCGACTTGGCCCTCATCACCGCCGTGGCCAACGACATCGGCTTTGATCAGGTCTACGCTGAGCCTCTGCGCCGCAAGATGAACCCCGTGGACGTGCTGCTGACCATCAGCAGCTCCGGCAATTCGCCCAACATCCTGAACGCGGTCAAGACCGCGCGCGAGCTGGGCGGCTACGTCATCACCCTTTCGGCCATGCGCCCGGACAACGCCCTGCGCCAAAGCGGCGACCTGAATTTCTATGTTCCGGCTGCCACGTACGGCATGGCCGAGAGCGCCCATGCCACCCTGCTGCACCACTGGATCGACCGCATCGTCGCGGTGTAATGAACTCAAGCCTCTGCACCTGCGGACAGGACAACCATGGGCACATGTAGGACTCTGGCCATCATACCCGCGCGGGGCGGGTCCAAGGGTCTGCCGCGCAAGAACATCCTGCCGCTGTGCGGCAAGCCTCTCATTGCCTACAGCATAGAGGCGGCCCAGGCCGCAAGCCGCATCGACCGGGTCATCGTGTCCACCGAGGATGAAGAAATCGCCGAGGTGGCCCTGCACTACGGTGCCGAAGTGCCGTTCCTGCGCCCTCGGCATCTGGCCAGCGCTAGCGCCCCGCCAAATCTCGCAATCGACCATGTCCTTGGCGCCCTGTATGGCCGGAATATTTCGGACGTAATCTACACCGTCCTCTATCCGACGCACCCCTTCCGGCCCAAAGGGCTTCTCGACATGCTCATCTCGAAAGTGGCGGAAGGCTACAAACAGGCCCTGACTGTCGCCGGGTTCCATGTTTCGCGGAACAGCTTCTTCCGGCTCGGCCCAGACGACCATTTGCATTCCCTCTGCCCCACGGCACCGCCGCAGTGCGCCGACATCCCCGGGGGCTATCGCTCTGTTGCCATGCATTACCGGCCCTACGGTCTGGCAAGCGTGCACGGGCGGATACCGGGCAGAGAAAACGCTCCGTCGTTTTTTCACGTCCTCACCGACCACGCCTGCCTGACCGACATCGATTACCTTGAGGATTTCCTGCTGGCTGAAAAAATCTTGGAGCACAATCTTTTCAACTTTGAGACGCCATGCAGTTTCTAACCGTGCTGCCCGCATTCTTTGGCGGGGAGCAGGGCATTGCGCTCTCCACAGCCAAGGACATCATCACCCAAAGCTTGGCAGCCGTCCTCGACGTCGTGGAGCCCCACACCTGCCTCGCCCTGAGCAATTCCGCCGACCTGGCCGACCTGTTCGCCGAGCGGGGCATACACTGCGCTCTGACCTCGGAGGCCGCCAGGGCGGAGCTGTTCTGTCTGCCCACGGACCTACGCCAGGAGACGACCGACTTTGCCGCCCGCCTGGGGGAAGACTGCGGCGCGGTATTCTTTGTGAACCCGTTCAACCCGCTGCTCCCCCCCGCGAGTCTGCGCCAGGCCATGCAGACCTTTCTCCACCATCCGTCGCGCATGCTCGTCAGTGTCAGGGATTGCCGCGACCACCCGTGCCAATTCCAGCGCCTGCTGCGCCTGGCCGACCTCGATGTAATCCACCTGCTCGACCCCGCTAAGCCCGATCCTGCGTCATGCGCAGTCCAGGCGGAGGGCGCTTGTGCCGTCAGCCTGCCCTTTGGCTCCCACCGTATGGAAAAGCATCTCTTCCGAAGCAGATATGCTACGCACTCGCCCTCCCACAATGGCAGGGTCCAAGCATGGGACGCGGACGCGCAAACGATGATCTTTGACGGCGAGAGCACCATGCGTCTTTCTGTGCGTCTCGACCAAGAAATCACAGGGCTGCCCGCCGCACGCGGGGAAGCCTCCGGCAGCTTCCGGCTCACGGGATTTTTCGGCCATCTACGGCGACACGCCGCCCTTTTTGAACGCTGCGCCGACGGGACGCGGCACCTCTTCTTCCGCCCTGGCTTCCCCCACCAGGAAGGCTGCCTGCTCCGGCTCATACCTTTCACCGCCAACGCGACCTGCTGGGACCAGACCCAGGATATCCTGGTCACAAGCCTCAACACGCCGTATCTCTTGAACAAGAACTCCGCCCAGGACATCTGCGGCTACATCGTCTGTGTCTTGACATTCTCTGCAAACGGCGAATACGATTTCAGTGAAAGCTTCTCCCCCCTGGGGGCACCCTGGTGCGTGCGGAATGGAAAGCTCTACAACCTGGAGGGCAGGCGTTACATCCATGGTCGCCAGGCCTTTCCCGCCATCGTGGAGCCGGACGGCAGCCTCTGCATTGTGCCTCTCCACATGCTCCGGCAACAGACCCTCGACATCAACAATGCCTGGGCCTTCCGCTTGGCTGAAGACAAATCGCACGTTGTCTCAAGCCAGGCCGACTACCTGCGAATGCTTTCCAAACAACAGGCCAGGAAAATCACCTAAGGACGACCACCTCCATGACCATCGACCTGTTCCGACGCCTCGAACGCTTCCGGGAAGAGCTGCCGCCCATCGAGCCAGCCCACTGGACCCTCGGCCAGTTGGACGCGGCGTATTTCTCCATCCTGGACGAGATCGAGGCCAAGCATTTTCACCTCAAGACGGTGGAGGAGCGCATCCTTGGCGGACTGCGTATCCCACATGAATTCCACCAGACCCTGCACTGGATCGAAGCCAACACCAAGGACGACCTCCAGCGCTTCCGCTATGGCATGCCGAAGGCTGTGGCAGACTGCTATCTCCGCTTCGGCGACGCGGCCATGGCGCGCGGGGAGTGCAACGACGCCGCAGAAGCCCTGGGGCGGGTTCTCCAGCGCGACCCCATGCACCCGAAAGCCAGCGCAGTCCTTCGGCAGATGCAGGATTCGCCGTGCCGGGGGCTGGAGGAGGACCTGCAAGAGCACTATGCCCTGCGCCACAGGCAATCCTTTGGACACACGCGGCTGAAGCTGCCCTTCGGCATCGCGGTCGACCCGGAGCAGCGCAATGTCATCGTTTCCGACCGCCGCCTGCCACACATTTTGGTCTTCGACCTGTGGGGACGGTTCAAGAAGGTCATCGACATCGGCTTCCCATTCTGCAGCAGCCTGACACCGCATTCAGATGGGACATTCTGGACCTGCGTCAAAGAGGCACAGCGGCTGGTGCGCTTCGATGCGGAAGGGAGAGTCCTGGAGTCCCACCATGTCACCCCGGCGGGCAAGTCCCTGGGGCGCCTGGCCCCGTTCCGCGCCCTGCCGCTGGGGAACGGCCAGTTCGCCATGTGCGCGGAGAACGCCCTGGGCCAACCCCTGTTCGGGATGTTCTCCAGCGAAGGATTCCGACCATTCCAGGGCTATGCGGGACGGCAGATCCATATCCATCTCTGCCAGGGCCGCGTCATCGTCCGCGACTTCTACACCGGGGAACTCTTCTCCTTTGACCCCTGGCTGGAGGAGGCCACAGGCCTAGCCCTCGACCTCCCCTTTCTTACGAACAACTACAGCTTCGCCCCGTCCCGCGATGGATGGTTCATGGACTTTTCCGGGAGGTCACTGGCGAAGTTCACCGCCCAAGGCGACCGGGTGTACATCAAGCAGTTGGAACGCCTCTGCGGGGTAAACACCCTTGTCTGCGACATCGTCATCCGCGAGGTCCGCGGCCGGGAATTTCTTTGGGCCCTCGACTGTTCCCGGCATTGCGTGCATGTCTTTGAAATCAGCTGCCGGTAGACGCCCAGGCCTGCAGCGGCCCGGTACTCTGGCGGTAGAGGCTCCCGACACCGAGAGCGGGGCCGGGTGTGGGAGGAAACATGGCCCGATTGACATCTGCGCCCCACAGGCGAACGGCAAAGAGGTGGGAATCCAATTCCAATCGGGCACTACGGCCAATGATATGTCTGTCGGGGACACAAACCCGGCCCGAACATCTTCTCAAAGGCCCTAGGCAGCGTGCAGGCCATGGACTCCCCCCGCAAGACCTGAGTGGTCCAAATAAGCCCGGCAAACCAACGTTGCCCATAACTGCTTGTCAAACTCCAATCTTTGCATTTAAATGCCATGTTAGCGTAGAGGCAACGTGGATATGTAATGGTCAGAGGCCGTCTGAACGGCAAGCGTTATGTTCATGCTAACCGATACTGGAGCTATCTGATATGCCGAGCATGCAGCAGAATGAGAATGCGAGACGTGATAACGGAGTGCTTCTCATCTCGTTAACTTCCAGCCTAGACAATATCGGCGTAAAGTATCTGCACTCTGCGCTATTAGCGAATAACATTCAAAGTACTGTACTGTTTTTCCCGGCAGACGATGTTGACGAATACACGGAACCAATGAAAAACTTTGTCAAAGCCGGGGACTTTATCATGGTCGGCATCAGCCTGATGAGTATTGCATTTGAGAAAGCAGTCAAAATCACCAGAATAATTAAGTCTCATTCATCCGTGCCAGTTGTGTGGGGCGGGATCCATCCGACAATCGACCCGGACAGCGCCCGGACACACGCCGATTACTTCTGCGTAGGCGAAGCGGAAGCATCCCTTGTAGAATTCGTCAACCGACTGAAGGAGGGCGGGGAGGGGCCCGTGCTGGACGTCAAAGGGTTAAACCACTCCAGCCAGGAAGGGTATACCATCGCGCCAAGCATCACTAACCTCGATACGCTCGCCTTTCCTCACCACCACCCACCGTACGCCTATGTCTCAGATGCAAAACAGATTCTGCCCTTGGACACGAGACTCTTTCGCAAGCACGCCCGTTATCATGGGTCGCAACTCACAGTTATCTCCTCCCGAGGGTGTCCTTTCAAATGCAGTTTCTGTTGCAATGACCTGCTAAAGGACACCTTTGGCTCAAAAGTCCGTCGCCGTTCACCTGAGAATGTCATGAGGGAACTGGAAGCCAACTATTACACTTCTCCGGTTCACATAAATTATGTCGACTTTTATGACGATTGCCTCATCTCACACCCAGACAAATGGATAGAACGCTTTGTTAATCTTTACAAAAAAATAAATGTTCCGCTCATGTTTCATGCAATTCCATCATTTATTACAGAGCACAAGATGGCGTTGCTCAGCTCAATCCCTGGAGGCTTTGCCTTGGTTGGCCTCCAGAGCGGATCTGAAAAGACAAACGCATTGGTGTACAAACGCAAGCAGACTCGTGAAACATTCATAAAAGCTATCGAGATCATCCAAAGACACGGGGCCTGCGGCTCCTACGACATCATCACAGAAAACCCATATGAGACCGAAGAGGACTGGCATAAGACGATTGGACTTGTAAGCAAACTCCCACGAAATACGTTTATCACCCTTTACTCGCTGACATTTTATAAGAATACCGAGCTTTACAGGATGGCCCTCCGTGACGGACTTAATGTGGAAACCCACAAGACCAAGTCACAGGGAAAGGTCGCGCACAAATCCAGAGAAGTCCGCGCGATCCGAGTTGGTTTTATCTTTGGAGAGGCTATCGCTGTGAATCTTCTGCAACGCGGCGATGTTGTGGGGAATGCTGCCCTGGCTGTTCTGGCTTTTGTCTGTCAATATTTCATAGACCCAATCCGCTATATCCGGCTTGGCTATATATCTCAGGGACGAAACATCCCACGGTTCACCAAGTTACTTTTTTCGTTTTCCAGCCATTTTCTTCGGAACTATGTTTTAGCATTTTCCGCCAGGAAATAATGCCGGGGTCACCCTCAAGAGCGCAAAACCGCCCCACAGCAGAGCAACAACGTGACGCCGCACGCGGGTAAGTGGAGCCACAATTACGCAGTGCTTGGTCCAGGCACACGAGGACGTCAGAACCTGGTACCAATGTTGCAAATGTTGCGTTGTACGTGCCTAGGCGATATGCTGTTTTGCCCAAAGGACGCACGATTCCAACCGGTGTGCAGTTTGACTTACTTACTGAGAATCCTCACCTAAAGGACGCATCACGATGATCGGGATTGGCATTGTCGGTTATGGCTACTGGGGACCAAACCTCGCCCGCAATTTTTCGGTTCTGCCCGCGTGCCGCGTGGCGGCCATTTGCGAGATCCAGCCAGACCGGCAGGCCCTGGCCGCGCGCCAGCATCCTGGGGCCCGCATAACCTCGGACTATGAGGATCTGCTCAAGGCTCAGGACATCCAGGCCATCGTCGTGGCCACGCCGGTGTCCTCCCACCATGCCCTGACCAAGGCCGCCCTCCTGGCGGGCAAGGACGTCCTGGTGGAGAAGCCGCTGGCCGCAACGGTCGCCCACGCCGAGGAACTGGTGCGGCTCGCTGCGGCGCGAAACTGCATCCTGGCCGTGGACCACACGTTCCTGTTCACAGGGGCTGTGCGCAAGATAAAGACAATTGTCGACGAGGGGTTGCTGGGCGACCTGCTCTACTTCGATTCGGTGCGCATCAACCTCGGCCTATTCCAGAACGATGTGAACGTCATCAGCGACCTCGCCCCCCACGACCTGTCCATCCTCATGCACCTCATCGGCAAGGAGCCTGCCTCCGTGCGGGCCATGGGCGCGCAGCACGGCCCGGAGCGCATTGAGAGCCTGGCCTACCTGCACCTGGAGTACGACAACAACTTCCTGGCCCATTTCCACTTCAGTTGGCTCGCTCCGGTAAAGATCCGTAACACGATCCTCGCGGGCACGAACAAGATGCTCGTGTACAATGACCTGGAGCCCACGGAAAAGGTCAAGATCTACGACAAGGGCATCACCATCAGCGCGGATGCCAAGTCCGCGAACAAGCTCAAGGTGGACTACCGCACCGGGGACATACTCGCCCCGAAGCTCGTCCACCGCGAAGCGCTCAGCGTCGAGGCGGAACACTTCCTCGACTGCGTCCGCCAGAGAAATGCGCCCCTGGCCAGCGGCCTGGACGGGCTCAAGGTGGTCCGAATTTTGGAGGCCGCGCAGCAGTCTCTGGGCGCGGGCGGGAAACGAATCACCATGGGGCCGACATGAGCCACCCAGACAGCAACACGCGGGCGATTGCCAAGGACGTGAAGCTTGGCCGCGACGTTCAGCTCGGAGTCTTCATCAATCTTTATGGCTGTCAGATCGGGGATGAATGCACCATCGGCCCCTTTGTCGAGATCCAGCGCGATGTTGTCATCGGCGACCGCGTGAAGATACAGAGCCACACCTTCATCTGTTCCGGCGTGCGCATCGAGGACGAGGCCTTCGTGGGCCACGGGGTCATGTTTATCAACGACCGCTTCCCCCGCTCCACCGACAGCTCCGGGTCCAAGAAGACGGACAGGGACTGGACCTGCGAGCCCACACGGATCGGCGAACGGGCCTCCATCGGCAGCAACGCCACCATCCTCTGCGGCGTGACCGTGGGTGAGGAGGCCATTGTCGGGGCGGGCAGCGTGGTCACTCATGACGTCCCCGCTCGGGCCGTGGTGGCTGGCAATCCCGCACGCGTGCTGCGCCTGCTGGATGCCCAGAGGAAGCCCACGCCATGAAAGCGGAGCAGGCCGTCACGGTCCCCTTCCAAAATCTCGCGCTACAGCACCAGCCCCTGCGCGACCAATTCTTGCGCGCCTTCGGCGAGGCCCTGGACACCGGAACCTTCATCGGCGGACAGCAGGTCCTCGGGTTCGAGGACGAGTTCGCGGCCTTTTGCGGCGCCAAGGCCTGCGCCGGTGTGGGCAGCGGGACGGACGCCCTGCGCCTGGCCCTGCAGGCCCTCGGCGTCACGACCGGCGACTTGGTGCTCACCGTGCCCAACACCTTCATCGCCACCACCGAGGCGGTCTCCCAGGCTGGGGCCCGCTTCGCCTTTGTGGACGTGGACCAGGACACCAGCCTCATGGACCTCGACCGTCTGGAGGACGAGCTCAAGCGGCGCTTCGGCTCCGGCCGGGCCGAGGACAGGCCCAGGGCCGTAATCCCGGTGCATCTCTACGGCCAGTGTGTGGACATGAACGCTGTGGCCAGCCTGGCCGCGCGCTACGAGATGCTCGTGCTCGAGGATGCCGCGCAAGCCCACGGGGCCAGCCAGCAGGGCCTTTCAGCAGGCACCCTGGGCCACGCTGCGGCCTTCAGTTTCTACCCCGGCAAGAACCTGGGGGCCCTGGGCGAGGCTGGGGCCGTCACCACAGGCGACGCCTCAGTGGCGGCCACGGTGCGCATGCTGCGCGACCACGGCCAGTCTCAAAAATACCACCACCGGCAGGAGGGTGCCAACGCCCGTTTGGACGCCCTCCAGGCCGCTTTCCTGCGCCTCAAGCTCAGACACCTCGAACCCTGGAACGAACGCCGCCGAACCCTGGCCCGGCGCTATGACGCGGCCTTCGCCGACCTGCCCTGGCTGCGCCCCGTGGCCATCGCTCCAGGCAACGTGCCCGCGCGGCACCTCTACGTCATCCATACGCGCGGCCGCGAGGCCCTGGCCGCCCATCTGGCCCGGCATGGGGTCCAGACCGGCCTGCACTATCCCATTCCCCTGCACCTGCAGCAGTGCTACGCAGGGCTCAACCACAGGCCCGGGGATTTCCCAGTGGCGGAACGTCTCGCTGGCGAACTGCTGACCCTGCCGCTGTTCCCGGAGATGACCGGGACGCAACTGGAACACGTGATCGCGACCGTGCGCCAGTTCGAGGAGGCATGATGCGCCTTGCGGATCTCCACTGCATCGTCACCGGGGGCGCGGGCTTCATCGGCAGCCACCTGGTGGAAGGGCTGCTCGCCGCAGGCGGCAGCGTCCTCGTGGTGGACGACTTCTCCAGCGGCAACAGGAAGAATCTCATTAAATTTCTTGACCACCCATGCCTCGACATCGCGGAGGCCGACATCCGGGACGAGCAGCGGATGCGGGAACTCTTTGCCGGGGCCCACTGCGTGTTCCATCTGGCCTGCCGCAACGTCCGCACCAGCCTGCGCCAGCCCACCCAAGTCCACGACGTCAATGCCACAGGCACGCTGAACACCCTCAAGGCCGCAGCGGCGGGCGGCGTGCAACGCTACCTCTATGTTTCCAGTTCCGAGGTTAACGGCACTGCCGATCTCGCGCCCATGCCCGAGGACTATCACTTCCGACCGGAGACGATCTACGGCGCGTCCAAGCTCACCGGGGAATACTACACCCAGGTGTTCCACCGCGCCGGTTGGCTGGAGACGGTCATCGTCCGCCCGCACAACGCCTACGGCCCGCGAGAGCACTATACGGGCATCCTGGGCGAGGTGATCCCGCGCTTCATCCTCAAGGCCCTGGCTGGCCAGCCGCTGCTCATCTACGGGGACGGCTCCCAGACGCGCGACTTCACCTACGTGGCCGAGACCGCCGCCTACCTTCTGCGCATCATGCAGAACGACAACGCATCAGGGGGCACCTTCAACCTCTGCCGGGGGCAGGAGGTCTCCATCCGCGAGATCGCCGAGTTCGTCCTGGAGATCACCAGATCCGTCTCGCCGCTTGAGCACCTTCCAGACCGCCCGAGCGATGTGCGGCGGCTTTATGGGGACCCCTCGCGCCTACGGGCCCTGCTGGGCGATTCCCCTTCCGTCTCCATCCGGGAGGGCCTCAAGCGCACCGTGGACTGGTTCCGGGCCAACGTGCCCCTGGACCAGGCCGTGCTGGACTCCATGCGGTCAGAGAACTGGCGCGAGGCCGCCCGCGAGCCCTGGCTTGAGGCCTTCAGCACAACACCCAAGGGCAGAGCATGAGCGCCATGGCCTTTGCCAAGCCCTGGCTCGCCGAAGAGGAAGCCCAGGCCGCCCAGGAGGCCATCCTCTCCGGGTGGGTGACCCAGGGACCCCGAGTACGAGAATTTGAAGCGGCCTTTGCGGCCTGTACGCAGGCGCCTTGCGCCTGCGCCGTATCCAACTGCACCTCGGCCCTGCATCTGGCCCTGCTCGCCGTGGGCGTGCGGCCCGGCGACACCGTCATCACCGTGAGCCATTCCTTCATCGCCACGGCCAACGCCATCCGCCACTGCCAAGCCGAGCCCTGGTTCGTGGACATCGACCCCGCGACCCTGAACATGGCCCCTGGGGCGCTCCAAAAAGCCCTGGACAACGACTTCACACAGCGCGATGGGGTCCTTTTCCTGAACCGGCCCGAGTGCCTCGCGACCCAGGCCGAGAGCCCGTTCGCAGTGCTACGCGCCCCCCTGGGACGGCTTGCGGCCATCCTGGTGGTCCACCAGGCTGGCATGCCTGCTGATCTGTC
>MGTN01000011.1:16075-19801 GCA_001799475.1 Desulfovibrionales bacterium GWA2_65_9
TGGCCTGCTTCAGCTTCCATCCCCGCAAGATTTTGACCACGGGCGACGGGGGCATGCTGACCACCAGGGACCCCGAGATGGACCGGCGGTTCCGGCTGTTGCGCCAGCACGGCATGAGCCTGTCCGACCTGGAGCGCCACCGCGCGGGCACAGTCCAGATCGAGCGCTATC
Source organism: Desulfovibrionales bacterium GWA2_65_9 (assembly GCA_001799475.1). Classification (GTDB taxonomy): domain Bacteria; phylum Desulfobacterota; class Desulfovibrionia; order Desulfovibrionales; family Desulfovibrionaceae; genus Humidesulfovibrio. The sequence goes on from MGTN01000011.1 coordinate 16,247, forward strand.
TCGTCACCGGGCACAACTACCGCATGACCGACATCCAGGCCGCAGTGGGCCTGGCCCAGCTGACGCGGCTTCCAGAGATTCTGAGGCGGCGGCGCGCAACGGCCGCCGCATATGGCCAGAACCTTGCGCGGGTGCCTGGGGTGACCCCTCCGAGCGAACCGGCCTATGCGAGATCCAACTGGCAGACCTACATGGTGCGCCTAGGCCCGAGCAGTGACCAACTCGCCGTCATGCAGCGGCTTCTGGACAAGGGAGTTCCCTCGCGGCGGGGCATCATGTGCGCGCACCTTGAGCCGCCCTACGCCTCGGCTTGGCCGGAGGGCTGTCTGCCCCACAGCGAAGAGGCTACCCGACGCTGCATCGCCCTGCCCATGCACCACGAGATGGACGCCAGCGCGTGCGCCACTGTCGCCCGCACCCTGAAAGAGGTCCTGCACCCATGACACAGCGCACCTTGCCCCACTTCATCATCGGTGGCGCGCCACGCTCCGGCACGACCTGGCTTTACGCCGCCCTCGCCCGGCACCCCAACATCTTCATGGCCGCCCCACCCACCCCGGAGCCAAAATTTTTCCTGGTGGACGAGCTGTACGCCAAAGGTCTGGCCTACTACCGGGACACGTGGTTTCCCGGCGTCCCGGAAAACGCTGTGGCTGGCGAAAAGTCCACCAACTACCTGGAAAGCCCGGTTGCAGCCCGGCGCATCCGGGAATGCCTGCCCGAGGTCCGGCTGGTCTTCATCCTGCGCGAGCCCGTGGACAGGGCCTTCAACAACTGGCTCTGGTCGCGCACGAACCAAGTGGAGACCGAGGACTTCGCCACCGCCATGGCCCTGGAGACGCAACGGGAGGCCCAGGTGCCCAAGCGGTTCCTCTATGCCAGGCCCCATGCCCTGTTTTCGCGCGGGCTCTATGCCGACCTGCTCGCGCCATGGTTCCAGTTGTTCCGCCCAGAACAGATCCTCTGCCTAAAGTACGAAACCCTCGGAGAAGATCCCCAGGGTCTGCTGGCCAAACTGCACCAGTTCCTCGGCGTGGAGCAACGGAGGTATGACGCCAGCGGCCTAGGCGTCATCAACAAGGCCAATGGCGAAGACAGCCTCACCATCCCCGAAGCCCTGCGCCGCAAGCTGGAAGCCGACTACGCGGAGCCGAACCGCCGCCTTACGGAACTGTTGCCGGACTTCCCGGTCTGGGGGAATTAAGATGACCATGGATACGCCGGAAACCATCTGCGTCCTGACTCCTGTCTTCAATGAGGAGAAATGTCTGCCGCATTTCGTGCGAGCTGTGGAGAAGACCCTGCTCCAGGCCTCCGGCCGACAGCGCTTCAGAATCCTGTTCATTGACGATGGCAGCACGGACAAAAGCTGGTCGCTCATTCAGGGTATTTGCCACAACAACCCTGCGTTCACGGGCATGCGCCTTTCCAGAAATTTCGGCTCCCACGTGGCCCTGAGCGCCGGATTCGACCATGCCGACGGTGCCGCAACGTGCACCCTGCCGTGCGACCTGCAGGACCCGCCCGAGATACTCCTGCGCTTTGTCGAGGAGTGGGAGCACGGCGCGAAAATCGTCTGGGGCAAGCGCCACACGCGCAAGGACAGCCTCTGGCGCGTCCTTGGCAGCAGAACCTTCGCCTGGATGCTCCGGCGCATCGCCATGCCCAGGGGGTCCAAGTTTACTACCGGGAGCTTCCTGCTGGTGGACCGCATGGTGGTGGACTGCCTGCGCCGCTTTCGCGAGCACAACCGGATCACATTCGCCCTGGTGGCCTTGACCGGCTTTGACCAGGCCGTTGTGGAGTACGACCGGGCAGCGCGAGTGGCCGGCACATCCAGCTGGAACCTGCCCCGCATAATCAAGATTCTGTACGATACGCTCATCGGCTACTCCATCACGCCCATCAAGCTCATCACATATATGGGCCTCGGGGTGTGCTTCGCCAGCATGCTTTTGCTCTGCTATCTCATCGCCAACTGGATGTTCGGCAATCCCATGCAGGGTTGGAGCAGCCTTATGGTCATGCTCTCCTTCTTCTTCGGGGTGCTGTTCCTGTGCATCGGCGTTCTGGGGGAATATCTACAGCGCATCTACATTGAGACCATGGCCAGGCCCCTATACTTCGTCAGCGATACAACACAGGACCAAGGGTAGTATCGTATTGCAACTGACGCATATCCGCATACGGGAGCCCCTTGGGGGTCAGAGGCTGGCCTGGACCCGGGGGCTTTCCTTCGCTGTTCCCGGCGAAATTGCCGCTGACCGCACCCTGTTCCGGCCCACTGGATCCGCCGGAGAAATGGACATCCTGGCCAGGCCCCACCCCCAGCTTGCCCCCCTGGCCAGCCGCCTGCGCCTCCTGGCGGCCTTCACCGAGCAACCGCCAGCCAGCGCCCGACTGCCCCTGCCCTATCAGGCCGTGCCCGTGGGCCTGCGCGACCTCATCGCCAAGGGCATCGGGCGCTTCAACCGCCGCCGCCTGGAGACCCGGCCTGGCTTTCCCCTGTGGCCCCTGGACTTGAGCGCCGACCTTCTGAGCGACCTGGCCGGGCTCCATAATCCCCTGGCCCAAGGCCCCGCGCCGGTGATCCTGACCCACGACCTGGATACGCCCGAGGGCCTGGACAACCTGCTGCGGCTGTTCCTCCCCGTCGAGGAACGCCTGGGCGCCCGCTCCGTCAATTTTCTGCCGCCCAAGGCCTGGCCCCTGGACTTGGCCCAGCTCGACGAGGTTGCCGCCCGGGGGCACGCCCTGGGCATCCATGGCTTTGACCACAACAACCGGACGCCCTTCTGCCTGCCCGAGGAGCGGAAAAAGCGCTTGGACGCCGCCGCCAGCTTGGTGGAGCGCTACGGCATCAGAGGCTACCGGGCGCCCTCCCTGCTGCGCTCCCAGGCCCTGCTGCGCGATCTCTCCAGCCGGTATTTCTTTGACAGCAGCATCCCCAGCTCCGGCGGGCTGTTCCCGGTGCCCGGCAACGGCTGCGCCTCGGCCCGACCCTTTCTGGCCGAGGGCATCCTGGAGCTGCCCATCTCGCTGCCGCGCGACGCCAATCTCTGGTTCCTGGGCTATAGCGCGCAAGAGATTCTGGCCGTCTGGAAGCAGTGCGCCCTGCGCATCGCGGCCTCCGGCGGGGTGGTGGTGCTGCTCACCCACTGCGAGGCCCGGTTCAGCGGCAAAAGCCCACTTTGGGAGACCTCCCTTCGGTTCCTGGAATTTTTGGCAGAGTGCGACCAGTTCCGGTTTTCGACCCCGGCCGAGGTCTTTGCCCTGGCGGACGGTCCCGCCCCTTGCGGGCGCGTTGATGCGTGAGAAAGCGCCCTCCCGGGTGGCCTCGTTCAAGCCTGAACCGCCCGAGATAAGCCTGCAGCCCAACCGAGGATGCCCAGCATGAACCAGCCCAACGAATTCGCGGAAGCCAAGCTCTCGGCACCCAGCGCGCGCGTGCAGACGGTCATTCAGGAGGTGCTCCGACTCGTGGCGCCCGAAAGCCCGCTGCGCGTGCTGGACGCCTGTTGCGGCGACGGCGGTCATGTCCTCGCGCTGGCCGAG
>MGTN01000012.1:0-3021 GCA_001799475.1 Desulfovibrionales bacterium GWA2_65_9
AGCCTTTCCATCTTCTCGTCGAACTCCTTGAGCCTTGTTTCCATCTCGCTCATGAACTGCTGCTTGACCATGGCCCATCCTCCGGCGGTTGCGGGGTTTTCGCGGGGTCGAATCCAGAATGCGGATGCTTTCAACATACGACAATTCTGCGCCCGTGTCCACGCATCCGGAAAAAATGGTGGATGCTTTGGGCTGGAGCAGGAGGTCAGACCTTGACGAAGGGGGGCCGAATGCTTTCTATTCCCGGCAGCACACCAGCGGAGGAACACCTTAGATGAGCACCATGTTCGGCGCGCGCGCGCCCTTTTACAAGCTGCAGGGTTGCGGCAATGATTTCGTGGCCCTGGACAACCGCGTCTTGCGCCTGCCCGAAGCCCTCATGGCCGAGTGGGCGCGGCGCATCTGCCCGCGCGCCTTTGGCGTCGGGGCGGACGGCCTGTTTTTCCTGGATCATCCTGCGGTCGGTACGGACGCCGACTACCGCTGGCATTTCTTCAACGCCGACGGCTCGCGCGCGGAGATGTGCGGCAACGCCAGCCGCTGCGCCGGACGCCTGGCCTTTGCCCTGGGCCTGGCCGGGGCGCGCCAGCGTCTGGCCACGGACGCCGGGGTCATCGCCATCGAGGTGCTGCCCGAGTCCGGCCAGGTCAAGGTGCAGTTGACCACGCCCAAGGATATTGCCCTGGGCGCGCGCTTGCGCGTGTTGGACCGCGAGACCGAGGTGCATTTCGTGAACACCGGGGTGCCCCACGCGGTGATCTTTGTCGACGACGTGCGCGCGGTGGACGTGGCGGCCATGGGCCGCGCGGTGCGCTTCCACGAGCACTTTGCCCCGGCTGGCGCCAACGCCAACTTCGTCCAGGTGCTGGATTCCCGCAGCACGCTGGTGCGCACCTACGAGCGCGGGGTGGAGGGCGAGACCCTGGCCTGCGGCACGGGCGTGTCTGCGGTGCTGGTGGTGGCCAGCGCCCTGGGCCGCACCGGCGAGCGCGTGGAGAACACCACCAGCGGCGGCGAGATTTTGGTGACGAGCCTGGAGAACGGCAGCGTGTTCCTGCAGGGCGCGGCGGAGCTGACCTTCACGGGCGAGCTGAACATTCCGGCCCTGGGGCTGCCGCTGCCCGCCGCACAGGGCTGATTCCGGACCGTTCACCCTTCGGGTGGCCCGGCCTCTATCCTTTTATTGGGGGGCGTTTCGCCTGACGGGGGTTACGCGGCGAAGTGCTTCCGGGCCGCTTCCAGGGCCTCCTGGGTGGCCGCAAGCAGATTGTCCAGGGTCTCGCAGAGGCCTGGCAGCAGCGCGGCCAGGCCGTCCTTGGCCGCATCCTCCAGATTCCCTGCAGCCCGGCTGGCCGAGCCCGCCCCCACGCTGGCGCAGGAGCTCTTCAAGGAGTGTGCGACCAGGCGCAGGGCCGTCGGATCGTTCTGCTTGAGGGCCTGTTCCAGGGCCGCAGTCAGCGTCTGGCGCTTGGCCGGCAGTTCGGCCAGGAAGATGTCCATGACCTCGATGAAGAGTTCGCGGTGTCCGCCCAGCATGCCCAGGGCGCTGCGCAGGTCCACGAGGTCCGGCCTGATCCTTGGCGGGTCCTCTGGCCGAGCGCCGGGCATACTGGCGCTCTGGCCGGCCAGGATCTCGGCCAGGTCGCGGAAGCTCACGGGCTTGGGCACGAATCCGCTCATGCCAGCCTCGGCGCACTTCTCGCGGAAGGCGGCCAGGGCGTGGGCGGTCATGGCCAGCACGGGCACGAAGCGGTTCAGCTCCCCGGCCTCTCCGGCGCGCAGCTGGCGGGTTGCCTCCAGGCCGTCCATGACGGGCATCTCCACATCCATGAGCACCAGGTCAAAGCTCTCGTGGCGCAGGAACTCCAGGGCTTCCTGGCCGCTTGCGGCGTGGCGGTTGGTGTGTCCCAGCCGCCGCAGGAAGGCCTGGGCGATGACCGTGTTGGCCGGGGTGTCCTCGGCCAGGAGTATGTGCAGGGGGCGGACCTGTGCGCTCGGCTCCAGGCTCTTGGCCGGTGCCTGCTGCTCTGCCGGGGCCTCGGCCCGGGCAAAGGGCAGGGTGACGAAGAAGGTGCTGCCCGCGCCAGGTTCGCTGTTGAGCCAGATGTCCCCGCCCATGAACCGCGCCAGCTGCCGGCAGACGGCCAGGCCAAGGCCCGTGCCGCCATACTTGCGCGAGGTGGAGCTGTCGGCCTGGGTGAATTTTTCGAACACCAAGTGCTGGACGTCCTCGGGGATGCCGATGCCGGTGTCCTTGACGCACAAAAGGAGCTGCACTCCGCCCATGAGCGCGCCGGTGGGGCTCTTGGCCCTGGGCGGCGAGTCCGGCCCCACCGTCTCCAGGGTGATCTCGACCACGCCCTCCGGGGTGAACTTGACGGCATTGGTCGCCAGGTTGACAAGGATCTGGCGCAGGCGCGTGGGGTCGCCGCAGACGGAGACCGGCACATCCTGGCCGATCTCCACCGTGAGCCGCAGGCCCTTGCGCTCGGCCTCCATCGCGAGCGGCTCCACGGCGCTCTTCACCAACTGGCGCAGGTCAAAGGGGATGCGCTCCAGGCTGATGTTCCCGGACTCCACGCGGGAGAGGTCGAGGATGTCGTTGACCAGGGCCAAGAGCTCGCGCCCGGAGTCGCGCAGGGCTGCCAGGGAGCGGCCGCGTTCCTCGGGTGTGGCGGCCATCTCGGCCAGTTCGGAGAAGCCCAGCACGGCGTTGAGTGGCGTGCGGATCTCGTGGCTCATCTTGGCCAGGAAGTCGCTCTTGGCGCGGCTGGCCTTCTCGGCGGCCTCCTTGGCGGCGAGCAGTTCGCGCTCCAGGCGCACGCGCTCGGTGATGTCCGTGGCGATGGTGCAGATCTTGTCCGGGGTGCCGGCCTCGTCGCGCAGGGGAAACTTGGTGATGAGCAGGGTGAGGACGCGGCCGCTGCTCAGGGGGATGTCGGCGATCTTGGTCAGGGGCAGCCCGGCGGCCAGGAGGTCCTTGTCCTCCTTGCGCGCAGTCGCGGCGATCTCCGGCGGGTA
>MGTN01000012.1:3037-12964 GCA_001799475.1 Desulfovibrionales bacterium GWA2_65_9
GCAGGTGCTCGCTGGTGGTGCGCAGTTCCTCCTGGGCGCGCTTGATGTCGGTGATGTCGGTGATGGTTTCCAGGCGCGCCAGGCGTCCATCGACCCAGCGGAGGGTCTGCACGCGCACCAGGCTCCAGGTGCCGGAGGCCGGGTCGTGCTCCTGACGGGTGTGTACGCCCAGGGGCTCGCCGTGCTCGTCCAGGAGCCCCTGGCGCGGGCAGTTCCGGCACTGCGCGTGGCCGCCGCGCACGGCCTCCCAGCAGGGCCGGCCTATGATGTCCTGGCCGACGATGTCCTGATCCACGATGCCCGGGCCCATGGCGTCGCGCACGACCTTGTTGGCGTAGAGCACGATGTCGGTCTCGGCATCGGCCACGAAGATGGCGTCGGCCTGGTTTTCCAGCACGCGCAGGAAGCGTTCGTTGGAGCGCTTGAGCTCCATCTCCATCTGGCGCCGCTCGGTGATGTCCGTGGAGAAGCCCTGCACGCCGATCAGGTTGCCTGCGTCGTCAGTGAGGGCGCGCGCGGTGAGCGCGGTCCAGAAGGTGCTGCCGTTGCGGCGGTAGGCCTCATGCTCGAACCGGGCGGCCCGGCCTTCGGTGCGCAGCAGGTGCAGCAGGGTCTCGCGCCGCTTGGGGTCCACGTAGAGTTGCCGGGAGATGTCGGTGACCTCTGCCTGGAGCTGCTCGAAAGAGTCGAAGCCGTACATTTCGATGTGGGCCGGGTTGGCCTCCAGGTAGCGGCCCTCGGTGGTGGCGACGAAGTAGCCCTCCTGCGAGTTCTCCAGGAACTGGCGCAACCGCTGCTCCGAGCTGCGCAGGTTGGCGTGGGATGTCTCCAGGGCCTCGGCCATGCTGTCCACGGCATTGGCCACCTCGGCCAGCTCGCCTTTGGCCTGGCTGCGGATGCGCACGGAGAGGTTCCCGGCCCCCAGGCTCCTGACGGCCCCCAGCACAGCGCCTGTGGGCTTCAGGATGGTTCTGGCCACCAGCCCGGCCGCCAGGAGGCTCAGGGCTGCTGCGGCAAGGAGCCCCAGGGCGTTCTGGCGGCCGCTGGCCTCGGCCGGGGCGAGGGGCAGCGCCACTGGAATGCCCACGCGCACGTAGAGCTCGCGTCCCGGCTGGGCAGAGAGGGGGCTGTAGGCGTAGGCCCGCTGCACTCCGTCCTGGTCCAGCTCCTGGATGATTGTTTCGCCCCGGCGCACCCGGTTCATAACCCCTCGCGAATCGGGAATATATTTTGCATGTTCTGCGGTGCGCGCGGGGAAATGGGCACGGATGTCCCCCTGGGCGTCGACCACGCACACGGTGGAGCCCGGCGGAAGATTCAGGGAGGCGGCAAGTTGCTCAAACCAGTCGAAACCTATGCCGATGCTCATGGCGCCGACCAGGCGGCCTGCGGAATCCAACACCGGGCAGCCCTGCACGATGACCGGGAGTGCGGAGGCGCGGCTCACGACGAATTCGCCCTGGGTGCAGGCGAGGGTTTCCGCGACGCTCTGGAACCAGGCCCGGTCGGCTGCGTTGAAGGGCTTGGGGTCCGGCAGGGAATTGGCCACGAGGTCGCCCCGGACGCTGAAGAGATTGCAGACCACGTAATGCGGCGACTGGCTGACGATGTCGCGCAGGAGCGGACCCACGGCCCTGTTGCCGCGCAGTTGCATCTCGGGCAGGCGGGTCAGCGCGAAGAGCATCTGCCTGCTCCCGGCGAGGACTTCCCGGCCCTGGGCTGCCACCCGGTCGGACTGGGCCTGCACCTGCTGCAGGGACTCGCCCTGCAGGTGTCGGCGGAAGTCCTGGTTCAGGGACACGGCGACCAGGATGGCGGGCGCGAGGGAGATCAGGACCAACAGGCCCAGGCGGAAGGTGAGGCTGTGAAAGAAGGACGATCGCATGACCCAGCACCCCAGGCGGAGCGCACGCTGACGCCCCGTTTGACAAGCGTAGCATTGTTGCCGCGTCGGCACAATGCCTCGCCACGCCAGGAGTTTGCCCATGCTCGCAGCTGAGATTTCTGCACCGCTCCGACCCCCGCTGGTGAGCGTGGTCATCCCCTGCCACGACTACGCCCGGTTCCTGCCGCAGTGCCTGGAGTCCCTGCTGGCCCAGGACCTCGACCCGGCGAAGCTGGAGGTGGTCTTTGTGGATGATGAGAGCAGCGACGGCTCCCTGGACGTGGCGCGCGCTCTGTTGGGCGCCATGCCCTTCGGCTCCTGGCAGAGCCTGGGCCTCGGGCGCGTGGGCCGGCCTGGCCCGGTGCGCAACGCCGGACTGGCCCTGGCCAGGGGCAAGCACCTGCTCTGCCTGGACCCGGACGATCAGCTCCTGCCGGGCTTTCTGCCGTGCTGCCTGGAGGCCTTGGCGCGCACGGGCGCGGACGTGGCCTACACCGGATATTTCGAGGACTCCGGCACAGAGCGCCGGGAGGTCACACCGCCGGACTACAGCCCCCTGCTGCTGGCCAACCAGAACATCCTGCACACGGCCTCGCTCATGCGCCGGGCGGTTTACGAGCGCGGCGCGCGCTACCGCAGCGCCACGGCCTACGAGGACTGGGACTTCTGGGTCCAGGCGGCGGCCCAGGGCGCCACATTCGTGCGCGTCCAGGGGCCACAGTTGGTCTACCGTCTGCACGCGGGGGGCTATTTCCAGGATGCGCAGAAGCAGGACGGCGAGTCCAAGGCGCGCATCGTTGTGGACAACCCGGCCTTTTTTCCGCCCTGGACCAGGGCCTGGGCGCGGGGCCTGCTGCGCGGCGAGGCCTGGGCCGAGCCCTTTGGGCGCGGGCTCATCCCGGTGCTGCGCGAGCAGACCGGCCTGGCCCGGCAGGGGACGGAGCACCCCCCTGGACCGCCCTGCGGGAATCAACTACCCTGCGGGGGCGCGCAGGGTACGGTGGGCGAATCCTGTTGATGAAGAAAGACGCAGCTGAAATGGGCAGACATGGCGAGATGAAATGAGCGGCCAGGGCGACACCAACAACGGGCATCAGTGCCTCCCCGAGACCGAGCACCGCCGCTACGGCCGCATCCTCATGGCCATCACCGTGGCCGGGACGCTGTTCTGCGCCGGCCAGGCGGTGCGCTGGTGGCAGGAGCACGCCCGGGCCCAGCGCCTGGAGCGGGCCGTGCACGAGGTTTACCAGCGCGCTCTGGGCGGCGATCCGGGCAAGTCGCCCTATGGGCGGCTGCAGTTCGAGCTGGGCAAGCTCCGGGCCGAGGCCTCGCAGCGCCTCGACCTGGTGGAGCTCTTGGCGGCGCTCTCGCGGCGTGCGCCGGAAGGGCTGCGCATCACGGAAGTGTCCATGGCCGCGCAGAGCGGCGTGGTCAGCGGCACGGTGCTAAGCGCCCAGGATCTGGAGCGCTATCAGTCGGCCCTGGCCACCGAGGGTCTGTTCACGTTCTCCGTGCGCGCGGTCGAGGCCTTTAAGACCCCGGTGCGCTTCGAGCTTTCGGTGAAGGCCCGCGACCGGTCCGCGCCGCCCAAGGTGGACCGATGACCTGGCAGCGGATGGCGCGCCTGACGCACCTCACGGCCTCGGCCCAGCGCCGTCTGTGGCGGCTGTTGCTGCTGGCCTGGAGCGTTGGCCTGATCGCGGCCTGGGCGGTGCTTTCGGCCTTTACCCGGGTGGCTGAGAAGGCTTATGAGGACGCCGGGCAGACCTATGTCATGGTGGCCCCCCTGGCCGCAGAGGTCATGGATCTGCGCGGCCGGCACATGGTCCTGGGGGCGGTGCCCCCGCTCCAGGCTGCGGAGCAGGTGGCCCAGGCCGTGGGCATCGGGCCGGAGCGCCTGCGCATCCTGCCCGTGCAGAGCCTCCAGGGACCGGAGCGGCTGACCATGACGGCGCGGGGCTTGAGCCTGCGCGAGCTGGTGGACATCCTGCGCGACCTGCGCCTGCAGGCCGGGCTGTCCACCGAGTCGGGGCACATCTTTCTCCGGTCGGACAAGGACAAGCGCGTGGACCTGGAACTGGTCCTGACGCATTAGGACCAAAGGCGCACATGAGCACGCAGCAGACACAGCCCGCAGGCGACGGCGCGGCCCGGAGCCCGGAACGGAACGGGCAGAATCGACAGGGCGGGCAGGCCGGACAGGGCAGCCCGTGCGCGCGGCGCCTTTGGGGCGGTGCCGGGGCAGCGGCGCTCTGCCTGGGGCTTCTGGCCGGGCTGGTGCTCTACCTGCCCTGGGACACCATCTGGCACCTGGGGCTCAAGCAGTATGCCGCGCGCCATCCAGAGCTGCGCATGAGCTGGCAGAACGTGGACCGCGCCGGAATGCTCGGCTTCCGCATCAACGGGTTCGCGGTGGACTCGCCGGGCTGGAACGTCTCGCCCCGGATGCAGTGGGTGGACGTGCGCCTGGGGATCACCCCGCTGGTGACCCTGCGCGTGGACAGCGGCGGCCGCGAGGCCCGGCTGGTGTATTTCGATTCCGGCGCCTTTGACATCCAGGGCCAGGTCAATCTGTCCTGCCTGGGCCGCCGCGACATCCAGGGCAGCCTGGACCTGCGCAGCGACGGGGTGTTCCTGCGCGACCGGGGGGTCCTGGAGAAGGGCTTTCTGGATCTGCGCGGGGTCTCCCTGACCCTGCCCGGCAGCCTGTGGCTGGGCGACGTGGCCTTGGCCCTGGCCTACCAGGAGGGCGGCCTGCGCATCCGCTCCTTCACCCTGCGCGCGCCCGTGCAGGTGCGCGCCGAGGGCACCGCAACGCTGCGCCTGGACGACATCCTGCGTTCGCCCTTCAGCGTGAGCGGCGAGGTCATCCGCGGCCGTGAGCCCGCCCCCTTCACCTCCGAGGGCATCCTGGGCGATTTCCTGGGCCAGGCCGCCCTGCCGGAGTGAATTGCCCTCCGCCGCAAAAACGGATACAATCAAGCGTTTGACACGCACCTGAAGCCTTGGCTGCGCGGGGAGAAAGCCCTGTGGCCGTGGGGAGCCATCGCATGGGACGCCCTGGAGTTCCGGGAACCTGCGGCCTCATTGCCGCCCTCGTGCTCTGCCTGTTGGGCAGCCTGGGCCTGTGGCCCGCGCCCGAGGCCCGCGCCGGGGCCGAGGACCGTGCCGGGGGGCTGCGCATAGGCCTGGAAGATGCGGCGTTCAAGGATTTCATTCTGTTCATGGGCCAGTTCTCGGGCAAGAACCCGGTGTTCCGCGTGGACCAGCTGCCCGATGCCACGGTGACCCTGGTCTCGCGCCAGAGCGTGGCCGAGGCTGAACTGGCGCAGATGCAGGCCCTGGTGCTCAGCGTTGCGGGCTTGAGCGCCATCCCGCGCGGCGAGGTCGTGTATCTGCTGCCCGATTCCAGGCGCCCGGTCCAGCCAGCCGGGCCGACGCAGATCCTGGCCCTGCGGCTCAGCCAGGGGCTCGCTCCGGGGCAGGTGGCCTGCGTGCTGGAGCGTCTGCGCTCAGACGTCGGCCAGGTGGCCGCCGCCGACCAGGGCCGCTGGGTGGTCCTGCGCGACCGGGCCGAACGGGTGGCCCGCGCACGCACGGTGCTCACGGCCCTGGAGTCCGCGCCGACCGGGGCTGTGCTTGAGCTTGCGCCCCTGGGGCGGGCCGAGGCGCGGCTGGCGGCGCGCAAGCTGGACATGCATTTTCGGGGCTTGCCGGGGCAGGCCCCGGTGGTTCTGGCCCTGGAGTGGAGCAACTCCGTGCTCCTGGCCGGGAACGTCGATCAGCTCGCCCAGGCCCAGCGCCTGCTCGCGCAGATGGACGAGGGCGGCCGCGAGGCCCCGGCGCTCAGGGCCTTCCGGCTGCGCTACGCCAGGGCCGAGAAGGTGGCCGGGGTGCTGCGGGGGCTGGCCGGGTCGGACAAGCGCCTAGCAGGCCTGCGCGTGCGCGTGGACGCCGAGGCGGGCGCGGTGGTGGTGCTGGCCGAGCCGGAGCTCATGGTCCGGGTGGAGCGCCTGGTGGAGGATATGGACCAGCCCCGGCCCCGGGTGCTGGTGGAGGCCCTGGTGCTGGAGCTGCCGACGCGGATTTCCGGCCAGGCCCCGGTTCTGGCGGTAACTCCTGGTCCGGGGGGCGGGGCGCCGGTGCTCGCGGACCCGCCGCCGGGTTCGCCTGCCGACTCGCGCGGCTTTGACCAGGTGGCCGTGGGCCTGGGCGTGAGCCTGCGCGGGCGGATGCCGGGCGGGTCCGCGGCCGGATCGGCAAGCGGATCGGCGGTCGGACCGGCGGACGGAGCCTCAACCGCGCAGACCGGACCGGCGGAGCTGGACGTTTTGGCCGCGCAACTGGCCGCAGACTCCGAGGTGCGGGTGCTGGCCCGGCCCAGGGCTGCAGTTCCGGATGGCGGCGACATGCGCCTGAGCATCACCCGGCCAGCTCCGGTTGGGACAGGACCGGGCGTGGAGAGCCAGCGGCTGGCGTTCACGCCGCACCAGGACGCGGAGGGCGGACCGGTGTCTGTGCGCGTGAGCCTGGAGCATGCCGAGGCTCCGGGCCGGCTCCAGGTGGCCGAGGCGCTGTTGCCCGAGGGCGCGCTGTTGCTGTTGGTGGCCGAGTACCCGGACGCCAAGGAGCCGGGGGCCAAGGACGCAGGTGGCGTGGTCCAGGGTGGAGCGGATACTGGCGCAGGCTGGACCTTGTTTTCTTCCCGCCAGCAGGCCCAGGCCGGGTCTCGGCGGATGGGCATCGTGCTCATGGCGCGAGTGATTCGGGGCAAGGAGCCAGCGCCGGGCGCAAGCCGGGGCTTAGGCGAGGCAAAACCATAAGGCAGGCGGAAACGGCATGAAGGCCTTTTCTCAGAAGTATGCGCAACTAAGCGAGTTCCTGGACGAACGCCCGGTTTGGCGGAAGGACTGGAAATGGCTTTTGGTCATCGCGCTCATGGGCTACGGGGGGACGCTGGCGATCCGCCTCATGGACGCAGGCAACTGGGCCGGGCCAGGCCTCATGGCGGGCGGGGAGAAGCTCCTGGCCACCCATGACTCTTACGGCTGGCTGGCCGGAGCCAAGGGGGTGGGCAATTTCACGCGGTACGGCATGTCCTTGCTGGCGCGTGTCTTGAGCGGTTTCTTTGAGGCGCCCCTGTGGAAGGTCGCCTTCTGGGCACCGGCCTATCTGGGCAGTTTTATTGCTGTGGGCACGGCTTTCTGGGGCTGGCTCCTGGGCGGCCGCCGGGCGGCCATCGCCGCGGGCCTGATCGGCGCGCTTGCGCCGGGCTTCTACTACCGTTCCCGGCTTGGGTACTTCGACTCCGACCCCTTCACCCTGCTCATGCCCCTGCTGCTGGGCTTCATGCTGGCGCATCTGCTCTCGTTTTGCTGTACGCGCGGCTGGTTTGCCACGCCCCAGGAGCGCCAGGAAGGCGAGCCCATTCCGGCGGCCCTGCCTTGGCTGGCTCTGGGCTACGGCCTGGTGGCGCGCGTGGCGCACTTTGCCCACGACGACATTCGGATGATCGGCGTTGCCCTGTTCTGGATAGCCATTTTCCTGGCGGCGGCCACGGGCCGTCCCGGCCGTCGGCTGGAGGCCCTCAAGCTCCTGATGGTGTATGCGCTGGCGGCGTATGCCGGATTCCGGCAACACGGCATTGACGTGTTGGTCCCGACGCAGTTCGGGTTGGCCATTGCTGGCGCGACCATCGGTCTCGTCGTGCTTCTCTGGCGCAGGCCCGAGCGCTTGCGGCCCCTGCTGGACCACCCCTGGGTCTGGTTGATCGCGCTGCTGATCCTGGCTGTGCTCTGCGACATGTTCGAACCGTTTGGACCGTTTGCCGCGAAAGTGACGAGCTACCTGAAGCCTGTGACCGACGCGGCCCCGTCCGGCGGCGCAGCCGCAGGGGTGGGGGCCGTGCCAGGCCCCGTCTATCCCGGCATCACCCAGAGCATTCGCGAGGCCAAGAACGTGGTGGACTGGACGACGTTCTTCGCCGGGGTCTCGGTGACACCCTGGACCGGGGTTCTGGGCGGGCTCGGGCTGGTGTTCATCCTGGTGCTGCGCCCGGCGTTTTTGCTGACGTTGCCGCTCACGGTCCTGGGCGTGGGCAGCCTGTTCATGGGCGTGCGCTTCGCCATGTTCGGCGGTCCGTCCTTTGCCCTGGGCCTGGGCCTGGGCGTGCATTGGCTGGCCAAGGCCATCCTGGACCGCACCGGCGCGCGCGAGAATGTCCTGACCCTGGTGCAGATCCTTTTGGCCGGAGGCTGTCTTTTGGGCTACGCGGGGATCTACCGCAACCTGGCGCCCACCCCGGTGCTGGCTCCGGCCCACGCCGAGGCCTTGATGAAGCTCAAGACCATTGCGCCCAAGGACGCCTCGGTCTGGACCTGGTGGGACTATGGCTACGCCACGCAATACTATGCCGAGCGCATGACCCCGACCGACGGCGGCAGGCACGCTGGCCGCGACATCTATCCAACGGCCCTGGCCCTGATGTCGCCCTCCGCCCGCCAAGCGGCCCAGGTCATCAACATGAGCGCGGGCTTGAACCATGACCCGGCGCGCCGCTGGGACAGGCAGTCGGCCGCCGAGGTGCAGCAGGAGCTCGCCATGCTGGCCGCCTCGGACCAGCCCATGAAGCGCCCGCCCACGCAGTATGTGGTGGTCTGCTGGGAGAACATGAACCTGCTGCACTGGATGGGTTTTTACGGCGGCTGGGACGTGCTGGCCGGGAAGGGCACGCCAGCCAGAACCCAGGCGATCGACGAGGCCTTCAATATTGACCAGGGCCGTGGCGTTATGGTCTTCCGGGCTGGCACCGCGCCGATTGCGATCAAGAGCGTGGACATGCTCGCGGAGCGGGGCACGCGCCGGGTCAGTTTCGCCGTGAACCCGGCCGCGCCGCATCTCGTCATCAACGACGTGGCCAAGCAGGTCCGGCTCATGGATGACACGGCCTACAACAGCATGGCCGTGCAGCTGCTCATCGGCGACCCGGCCCGGGCCGAGGTGTCCAGCTACTTCAAACTCGTGCACGAGGGCTTTCCCCTGGTGCGCATTTACGAGGTCCTGCCCCCGGCCCAGGAGCCGCGGGGACAGGCGGAGGCCTTTACCCAATGAGCATTCCCTTCATCGACCTGAAGACCCAGTACCGCCGCGTGGCGGCCGAGGTGGAACGCGGCATCCAGGCCGTGCTGGCGTCCGGCGCGTACATCAACGGGCCGGAGGTGGCCCGCCTGGAGGAGCGCCTGGCCGGATACTGCGGCACGCGCTACGCCGTGGGCTGCGCTTCGGGCACGGACGCGCTGATGATGGCGCTTATGGCCCTGGGCGTCGGCCCGGGCGACGCGGTGTTCTGCCCGCCCTTCACCTTCATGGCCACGGCCGAGGTGGTGGCGCTTCTGGGGGCGACCCCGGTGTTCGTGGACGTGGACCCGGTGACCTACAACATGGACCCCGCGCAGCTCGACCTGGCCGTGCGCGCCGTGCGCAGCGGGGACGCCGCCCTGTACCCGCTGCCGCAGCACGAAGGTCCGCTCAGCCCCAAGGCCGTGATCCCGGTGGACCTCTTCGGCCTTTTAGCCGACTACCCGGCGCTGCTGGCCGTGGCGGCGGCGCACGGGCTCTTCGTCATTGAGGACGCGGCCCAGGCCTTCGGGGCCACGAGCGAGCTCTCCGGCGCCACGCGCCGGGCCTGCTCCTTCGGGCAGATCGCCTGCACCTCGTTCTTCCCGGCCAAGCCGCTGGGCTGCTACGGCGACGGCGGCATGTGCTTCACCGACGACCCGGAGTTGCTGGAACTGCTGCGGTCCATCCGCGTGCACGGCCAGGGCGCAGACAAGTACCAGAACGTGCGCCTGGGCATCACCGGGCGGCTGGACACCATGCAGGCGGCGGTGCTTTTGGCCAAGTTCGAAATCTTCGAGGACGAGGTGCGCCTGCGCCAGGACGTGGCCCGGCGCTACGCCGAACTGCTCGGCCCGCTGCCCGGCCTGACCCTGCCCGTGGTGCCTGGCGGGAACGTCTCGGTTTACGCCCAGTACAGCATCCTG
>MGTN01000012.1:12989-16661 GCA_001799475.1 Desulfovibrionales bacterium GWA2_65_9
CGCATCTTCAGCATCCCCATGCACCCCTACCTCACGGCAGAGGCCCAGCAAGAGATCGCCCAGGCCCTGGCCGGGTAGAGCGCGCGGAAGGGGGGAACGTATGCAGATCGTCTGGCGCACGCTGCCCAAGCTGGCCCTGCCTGCGGCCATCGGCCTGGGGCTGGCCTACTTGGCCACGAGCTTCGTGCCCCGGCCTGCGCCGTCCCTGCGTCCGCCTGAGGAACTGCGCGCCCAGGGCCAGGCCTACGGCGAGGAGTCGCCCGTGGGGGTCATCCTGGAGCGCAACGTCCTGAACCTGGAGAGCTCGCCGTTCTTTCCCCTGGGGCAGCCGCCAGCGCCCATTGTTGTCCCGGAATCCGCTGCCCCAGCGCCCGCTGCCCAGCCGACTGAAAACGCGCCTGCGCCCACCCAGGCCGCCTTTGCCCAGGCGGATACCAGCGTGACGCCCAAGGGGCCTGCCGCGCAAGCCGCTGGCGGCCGCCCGATCAGCGCTACGGCCCCCATTTCCGGAGGTCACAGCGTGCAGGGCCAGGCCGTGCGCCCGGCGGCGGTGTTTCCGCCCGCAGCTCCCGGCGCAAGCGGCTCCGTAGAGCCTCTGGCGCAAACGGCCTCCGGCGCGGCCCTGCCCGCCGCGCAGTCCCAGACCGCGCCAATCCAGACAGCATCGCCCGCAGCCAAGGCCTTGGCCTCCCAGGCGAGCCCCCCGAAGCCCAGGGCAGCGGACAAGGCCGACGCCCCTGCGGTCCAGGCCGCACCGCGCCTGGGCCTTCAGGGCTTCCGGCTGGTGGGCGTCATCGCCGGCGGCGAGCGGCCCCTGGCCATGCTCCAGGTCGACGGGGCGTCCGTGTCCCTGCGCCTGGGCGAGGAGGCGCGCGGCTGGACGCTTGTTTCCGTGGACCCAGGACAGGTGCTGCTTCAGAGCGGCGCAGAGCGGCGCAGGCTGCTGCTTGGGGGCGCAGGCCCGGCGCAACGCGCCAAGGCACCCTAAATCAAAAGCCCTGGGCGTCCGATGAGGAACACGAGCCAGAACCACGCACAGCCCGGCCAGCCGCAGCCAAGGAGAGCGCCAGTGTCCCGCCCCAAAGTGTCCCGCCCCAAGGTCTCCCTGGTGGTCCCGGTCTACAACCAGGCCCAGTACCTGCCCATCTGCCTGGACTCCATCTGGTTCCAGGACTATCCCGACCTTGAGGTCATCCTGGTCAACGACGGCTCCACGGATGCCACGGCCCAGGCCATCGCAGACTTCGAGCGCGCCCTGAAGGACGACGTGGTGTCCTACGCCTCATGCTTCGATATGGAGCAGAACGTCATCGAGCGCGTGGAGCATCCGCGCTTTCCGCAGGCCGGGCGCAGCCTGCGCGTCATCGAGCACGAGCAGAACAGGGGCCTGGCCCCGGCGTTGAACACCGGCTTTGCCGCGGCCACGGGCGATTTCTGCACCTATGTGCCCGCCGACGACGCGCTCCTGCCGTCCATGATCACGGAGATGGTCGACGCGCTCCAGGCCGGGGCGGATTTCGTCTACGCCGACATGGCCATCGTGGACGACGCCGGCCGCGTGGTGCGCCGCTTCGCCCTGCCGGACTATTCCTTCGGGCGCTGCTTCGGCGACTGGTACCTGTGCGGCGTGGCCAAGCTCTACCGCACCGGACTGCACGAGCGCTTCGGCTTCTACGACGAGGCGCTCTTGGCCCATGACCACGAGCTGTTCCAGCGCTTTGCCGAGGGCGGGGCGCGCTTCACGCACATTCCGCGCGTGCTCATGAACGTGCGCGACCACGCCAGGCGCGAAGTGGACATCCACGCGCCCTCAAGCTGGAATCGCCTGCTGGAGGAGTCCAAGGTGCTGGTCCGGCGGGCGCGGGGGCACTTGGCTGCGGCCGGGCTTGCGCCCCAGGCTGCGAACAGTGCGTCCTCGGGCGCGCAGGCTTGCCTTTCGCCGGGCCTTGCGGCATGCAGCGACAGGAATACGGTGGCCTGCCGCGCGCAGGCGTTTGACGGTTCAGACGGGCCAAATATCTTGCCGCAGGGGCGCAAGGAGAAAGCATGACGGGCAAGATTGCATTTGTCACCGGCATTACCGGCCAGGACGGGGCCTATCTGGCGGAGTTTCTGTTGTGCAAGGGCTACACCGTGCACGGCCTCAAGCGCCGCAGCTCCCTGTTCAACACCGGGCGCATCGACCACCTCTACCAGGACCCGCACCAGCCGAAGCCCCGCTTCATCCTGCACCACGGCGACATGACCGATTCCTTGAGCTTGTTGCGCATCATCCAGCGCGTCCAGCCCGACGAGATATACAATCTGGCTGCCCAGAGCCACGTGGCCGTGTCCTTTGAGGAGCCGGAGTATACCGCCAATTCCGACGCCCTGGGCGCTTTGCGCGTGCTGGAGGCCGTGCGCATCCTGGGTCTGGAACAGAAGACCCGCTACTACCAGGCCTCCACCAGTGAGCTGTACGGCCTGGTGCGCGAGACCCCGCAGAGCGAGACAACCCCGTTCTATCCCCGCAGCCCATACGCCGCAGCCAAGCTCTACGCCTACTGGATCACCGTGAACTACCGCGAGGCCTACGGCATCCACGCCAGCAACGGCATTCTGTTCAACCACGAGTCCCCGGTGCGTGGCGAGACCTTTGTCACCCGCAAGATCACCCGCGCCCTGGCGCGCATCAAGCTGGGCCTGCAGGACTGCCTGTTCCTGGGCAACCTGTCGGCCAAGCGCGACTGGGGCCACGCCAGGGACTACGTGGAGGCCATGTGGCTCATGCTCCAGCAGGATACGCCGGACGACTACGTCATCGCCTCGGGCCAGCAGAAAAGCGTGCGCGACTTCGTCAATGCCGCGGCCCGGGAGCTGGAGCTGGATTTCTCATGGCAGGGCTCTGGGGTGGAGGAGAAGGCCTTTGACGCCGAGGGCGTGTGCCGCGTGTCCGTGGACCCGCGCTACTTTCGCCCCACTGAGGTGGAATCGCTGTTGGGCGATGGGGCCAAGGCGCGTGAACGCCTGGGCTGGTCCGCGCGCACCAGCTTTGAGGATCTGGTGGCCGAGATGGCCCGCGAGGACCTGAAGGACGCCCGGCGCGACACCCTGGTGAAGCAGCATGGCTTTGCCGCCTGCAACTACAACGAGTAAGGTTAACGCATGCTTAAGGACAGCAGGATCTTCGTCGCCGGACATCGGGGACTGGCCGGTTCGGCCCTGGTGCGGGCCCTGGCCGCCAGCGGCTATGCCAACCTTGTCACCCGCACCCACGCTGAGCTCGACCTCACGGACCAGGCTGCGGTGCGCGGCTTCTTTCAGGCCGAGCGCCCGGAGCACGTGTTCCTGGCTGCGGCCAAGGTGGGCGGCATCCTGGCCAATAGCACCTTTCCGGCGCAGTTCATCCGCGACAACCTGGCCATCCAGACCAATGTCATCCACGAGGCCTGGGCCGCCGGGGTGGACCGGCTGCTGTTTCTGGGCTCCAGCTGCATTTACCCGCGCCTGTGTCCCCAGCCCATGCGCGAGGAGCATCTGCTCTCCGGCCCCTTGGAGCCCACCAACCGGGCCTATGCGGTGGCCAAGATCGCCGGGATCGAGATGTGCTCCGGGTACAACCGCCAATACGGCACGCGCTTCATGGCCGCCATGCCCACCAACCTCTACGGCCCAGGCGCCAGCTATGACCTG
>MGTN01000012.1:16683-22015 GCA_001799475.1 Desulfovibrionales bacterium GWA2_65_9
AGGCCGAGTTCACGGCCCAGCTTGAGCAGGGCGAGTTCCCGCTCATCAACGTGAGCTGCGGGGCGGACATGACCATTGCCGAGATGGCCCGCATCGTGGCCGACGTGGTGGGCTTCACCGGCCGGTTCACCTTTGACGCCTCGCGTCCGGACGGCACCCCGCAGAAGCTGCTCGACGTCTCCCGCATGACGGCCCTGGGCTGGCGGCCCCGGGTGGCCCTGCACGCGGGGTTGGCTGCGGCCTATGCCGACTATTTGGCGTGTTGGTGCGCACGGCCCAAACCGTAACCCCTGCGGGACGTCATGTCCGAAAACGTCCTGGTTACCGGCGGCGCCGGAGTCATCATCAGCCCACGTACACGGGCTTGGGGGCGGTTCTGCGCCGGGGCCGTGGCCCGGGCAGCAAGAAAAGTCCAGGAATGGCAAGTGCTTTTCTAGCAGGCAGACGGGGCGCAGAGCTGCCCAAAATTGCTGCCTGATGGCGCGGGAATTGCACAAAAATTCAGAAATACTTGCCAAGGACAGATGCATGACAGCGGGTAAAAAAATACTGAGCCTCGAAGAGATCAAAAGCCGCCTGGAGCCTCTGCGCGCCGCCGGGAAGACCATCGTCCACTGCCACGGGGTGTTCGATCTGCTGCACATTGGGCACATCCGCTATTTCAACCAGGCCCGTGAGATGGGTGATGTCCTGGTGGTCACGCTGACCCCGGACCGCTATGTGGACAAGGGCGCGCACCGGCCCGCCTTTTCCGAACTCCTGCGCGCCGAGGCTATCGCCTCCTTGAGCGTGGCCGACTATGTGGCCGTGAACGACTGGCCCACGGCCGAGGAGACCCTGGAGCTGCTGCGCCCCAACGTGTACGTCAAGGGTGCGGAGTTCAAGAAGGACGGCTCGGACCGCACCGGCAAGCTGCAGAAAGAGATCGAGGTGGTGGAGCGCATTGGCGCGCGCATGGCCTTTGCCGAGGACATCGTCTTTAGCTCCAGCAACCTCATCAACCGCTACCTCTCGAATTTCCCCGGCGAGGTTCAGGAATACCTGGGCCTGCTCAGGCAACGTTATAGCGTTGAGACCTTCCAGGACATCCTGGCCGACATGGCCGGGCTCAAGGTGCTGGTTCTGGGCGAGACAATCCTGGACGAGTACCACTACTGCGAGGCCCTGGGGAAATCCTCCAAGGACCCGGTGCTGGCCGTGCGTCACCAGAAGGGCGAACTCTTCGCCGGGGGCATCCTGGCCGTGGCCAACCACGTGGCCCAGTTCGCCGGACAGGTCACCATGGCCACGGTGCTGGGCGAGACCGACTCCCAGGAGGCCTTCATCCGCTCCAAGCTCGCCCCTGGCGTGGAGCCGGTGTTCTTCTACCAGAAGAACGCCCCGACCATCGTCAAGCGCCGCTATCTGGAAGGCTATTCCATGAGCAAGCTGCTTGAGGTCTACATCATGGGCCAGGGCGGCCTGGACCAGGAGCGCGACCGCGCCTTCGCCACCTGGGTGGAGGAGCACGCCGCCGACTATGACCTGGTGCTGGTGGCCGATTACGGGCACGACGCAGTGAGCCCGCGCATGGTGGAGACTCTGTGCCGCACGGCGCCGTTTCTGGCCGTGAACACCCAGGCCAACGCGGGCAACCGGGGCTTCAACACCATCTCCCGCTACCCCAGGGCGGACTTCGTCTCCCTGGCTGATCACGAGATGCGCCTGGAGGTGAAGGCCGCAAACGGCATGCTGGAACCGTACATCAAGGAGTACGGCAGGCGCATGGGCTGTGCGTACATGGTCGTCACCCGGGGCCGCAAGGGCTGCTCCATCTGGAGCCAGGACGAGCGCTTCGTGGAGGTGCCGGCCTTTGCCCAGCGGGTTGTCGACCGCATCGGCGCGGGCGACGCGTTTTTGTCCATCACCGCCCTGGCCGCGCGCCTGGGCGTGCCCGGCGAGATTCTGGGCTTTCTCGGCAACATCGTGGGCTCCCTGGCCGTGGAGATCGTGGGCAACCAGAAGTCCGTGGAGAAGCAGGCCGTGGACAAGCTCCTCACGTCCCTGCTCAAGTGAGCGCTAGCCCCATGACGCAGGACCTCTTCGATCGCTCCAGGCTGAAACTCCGGCCGCTTTGCGAGCGCCAGCACGATCTGGACCTCTCGGTGATCCGCCAGCCGGAGCGGCCCGAACGCATTGATCCGGCCTTTGACGCCGTGGCCGGACGTCTGGCCTCGGCCAAGGCGCGCGGAGCCGCGCGCATCCTGATGATGGGCGCGCATGTGCTGCGCAGCGGCGTGCAGCGCTATCTTTTTGAGCTGATGCAGGCGGGCTTGATCTCGCACATCGCAGTGAACGGGGCCTGCTTGATCCACGACTTCGAGTTCGCCCTCATCGGGGCCACCACCGAGAGCGTGGCCCGGTACATCCGCACCGGCGAGTTCGGCCTGTGGACAGAGACCGGGCGCATCAACGACATCATCAGCCATGCGGCCAGGGACAACCTGGGCGCGGGCGAGGCCCTGGGCCGGGCCATTCTGGAGGGCGACTTCCCGCACAAGGACGTGAGCCTCTTGGCCCAGGCCCGGCGCCTGGGCGTACCCGTGACGGTGCATGTGGGCATCGGTTATGACATCGTGCACGAGCACCCCAACTGCGACGGCGCGGCCTGGGGCCAGACCTCGTACATGGATTTCCTGCGCTATGCCCACGCCCTGGAGGGGCTTGAAGGCGGCGCGGTGCTGAATTTCGGCAGTGCGGTCATGGGCCCGGAGGTCTTTCTCAAGGCCCTGGCCATGGCCCGCAACGTGGCCGCCCAAAAGGGTCAAAATGGACAGGAGGGGCGCAGCATCACCGATTTCTTCGCCCTGGTCTGCGATCTGGCCGACCTGCCCCGCGAAAGCCTCGACCAGGAATTGTCCAAGGGTGACCCGCGCTACTATTTCCGGCCCTGGAAGACCATGCTCGTGCGCACCGTGGCCGATGGCGGCCAGAGCCACTACGTGGCCGGGCCGCATGCGGAAACGATCCCCCAGCTCTGGGCCGCATGCCTGGCCCAGGACGCGGGTAGACAGAAACCATAGGGGCGCAGGCCGCGCCGACAACCCCCAAGGAGCGAGCATCATGCGAGAGATCAAAAAAATTCTGGTGACCGGCGGCGCGGGCTACGTGGGCTCGAACTTGGTGCCCAAGCTGCTGAAAGCCGGATACGAGGTCACGGTGGTGGACCTGTACCTCTACGGCGACGATGTGCTTGCAGCGGTCAAGGGCAACCCCGGCCTGACCGAGGTCAAGGCCGACATCCGCGACGCCGCCATGCTGGAGCGCGAGCTCACCGGCATGGACGCCGTCATCCACCTGGCCTGCATCTCCAACGACCCCAGCTACGAGCTCAACCCGGACCTGGGCAAGTCCATCAACTACGACGCCTTCCTGTCCCTAGTGACCATCGCCAAGCGGAAGGGCGTGCGCCGTTTCCTCTATGCCTCCAGCTCCAGTGTGTACGGCATCAAGGAGGGTGAGGTCACTGAGGACCTGCCGCTCGACCCTTTGACCGACTATTCCAAGTTCAAGGCCCTGTGCGAGGAGTTCCTGAACGCCCAGGCCGACGACACCTTCATCGTCACCACCATCCGGCCCTCCACGGTCTGCGGCTACGCGCCGCGGCTGCGCCTGGACCTGACCGTGAACATTTTGACCAACCACGCCCTGAACAACGGCAAGATCACGGTCTTCGGCGGCACGCAGAAGCGGCCCAACCTGCACATCGAGGACATGAGCGAGGTCTACCTGTTCATGCTGAAGCAGCCCGAGGACAAGATCCAGAAAAAGATCTACAACGTGGGCTACCAGAACTACACGGTGATGCAGATCGCCGAGATGGTGCGCGACACCCTGGGCAACGACGTGGAGATCGTGGTGACGCCGTCGAACGATCTGCGTTCCTACCACGTCAACTCGGACAAGATCAAAAATGAGCTGGGCTTCGTGCCCAAGCACACCATCCAAGAGGCCATCCTGGACCTACGCGGGGCCTTCGACAAGGGCCTGGTGCCCGAATCCATGACCGACATCCGCTATTTCAACATCAAACTTATGCAGGCCGTGAACCTGGTGTAGGGATAATGACCGCCACCATCAGCGAAATGGAGGCCCTGGCGCGTCAAGCCAGGGGGCTCGTGATCAGCATGTGCCACAAGGCCAAGGCCGCCCACCTGGGCTCGGCCTTGTCCTGCCTGGACATCCTGGTGGCGGCCTACTTCTCGGCCTTGCGCCTGGACCCGGCACACCCCGGCGACCCGGCCCGCGACCGTTTCATCCTGAGCAAGGGCCACGCGGCTCCGGCGCTCTATGCGGTGCTGGCCCTGCGCGGCTTCTTCCCCGTGGCTGAGTTGGCGCACTACGCCCAGGCGGGCAGCCCCCTGGAGGAACACCCGGCTCCAGGCTCGGCTCCGGGCGTGGAGGCCGCCACAGGTTCCCTGGGCCATGGCCTGCCCATCGGGGCCGGGCTGGCCTTGGGTGCCAAGATCACCGGGCGGCCCGCGCGCAGCTTCGTGGTCTTAAGCGATGGCGAGTGCAACGAGGGCTCGGTGTGGGAGGCGGCCATGTTCGCCTCGGGCAAGAGGCTGGACAACCTGCTCTGCGTGGTCGACTTCAACCGCTGGCAGGCCACGGGCCGCAGCTGCGAGGTGCTGGGGCTCGAACCCCTGCGCGAGAAGTGGGCGGCCTTTGGCTGGAGCGCCGTGGAGGTGGACGGCCACGACATGCAGGCCCTGGTCGAAGTCCTGGGGCGCTTCCCGGACGGCTCGGGCATGCCTGTGGCCATCGTGGCGCACACGGTGAAGGGCAAGGGCGTCTCCTTCATGGAGGACGACAACAACTGGCACTACCGGGTGCCCAAGGCCGACGAGGTGGAGCGCGCCCACCGGGAGCTGGGGCTCATATGAGAAACGCATTCGCCCTGGAGGTCACCTCGCGCGCGGCCTGCGACGAGCGCGTGGTCATGCTTTCCGGAGACATCGGCAACCGGCTCTTCGACCAGGTCAAGGGCCTCTGCCCGGAGCGCTTCCACAATTGCGGCGTGGCCGAGGCCAACATGATCGGCGTGGCCGCCGGCCTGGCCATGAGTGGGCTCAGGCCCGTGGCCTACACCATCACCCCGTTCATCACCACGCGCTGCCTGGAGCAGATCAAGCTGGACATCTGCGCGCACAACCTGCCCGTGGTGCTGGTGGGGGTGGGCGCGGGCCTGTCCTACGCGGCGCTGGGCTCCACCCACCATTCCCTGGAGGACCTGGCCATCCTGCGCGTGTTGCCCAATCTCATCGTGGTCGCCCCGGCGGACGCCGTGGAG
>MGTN01000013.1:0-167 GCA_001799475.1 Desulfovibrionales bacterium GWA2_65_9
AGCGCTGCACGAGGTTCAGGCGGTCCACGGGCAGGTACAGCTTGTCCTCGCCGTCGAAAAACAGCAGCAGGTAGTCATTGGCGACCTCGCCAACCTTCAGGTGGTGCAGGCCGCCGAAGCGCGACACCCCGTACTGGCGGTGCACCAGCAGATCGTCCACCCCCAGG
>MGTN01000013.1:222-2463 GCA_001799475.1 Desulfovibrionales bacterium GWA2_65_9
GCGCGGCCTCGGGCTGGAGGATGTCCTCGGGCAGGATGGAGAGATTGCAGAAGGACAGCTCCAGGCCGACCTTGAGCGGCGAGATGAGGGCCACCACGCCGCGCCTGCCCGGGGCGTACTCCGTGCCGACGCTCAGGCCCTCCTGCTCGGCCAGGCCCAGGAACTTGCGGCGCGAGCGCTCGGTGTGGAAGCTTAAGAGCACCTGCGCGCCCGAGGCGCTCCACTCCTTCAGAGCCGTGGTCAGGGCGGTCCAGGGCCGACGCGCGCTGTCGGGCCGCCAGAAGAGATCGCGGAAGCTCTGGTAGCTCTTTTCCGGCAGGTCCACGCCAAACTTCTCCTGGCCCATAACCAGGTCCTCAAAGACCACCTGGCGCTTGCCCTGCCAGGTCTTGCGGGCCGATTCCTCGGGCCAGCACAGGGCGTGCAGCGGCCAGCGCCAGCCGCTCTCGGAAGCCTCGCGCTCCAGGAACGAACGCCAGCCCGCGTGCTGGTCGGACAATCGGTTGCGCAGTTCCGGGGCCGAGCCCAGCAGGAACACCGCCTCCTGCGGCAAAAAGACGTCCAGGCTGGCCGCGTCCGGGTAGAACAGGCCCGGCCAAAGGAAGGTGTCGTTGCGCTCCAGGCGGTCGCCCAGCTCCTGTTCCAGGGCCAGGGCCATCTCCCCGCTCACGCGCAGGCGGCGCCAATGCTCCATGGCCTGGCCCAGGGAGTGCGCGTCCAGAACGCCGGGCGACACCGGCAAAAGCGTCAGCTCCGTCAGATCGGTGCGTGAGCGCTGGGTGGCCGGGTCGAACAGGCGGATCTCGTCCAGGGTGTCGCCGAAAAACTCCAGGCGCAGGGGCAGGTGGTAGCCTGCGGCGAAAATGTCCACGATGTCGCCGCGCACGGCGATCTCGCCCGCTGTGGTGACCACGGGACGACGCACGTAACCCCAGGACACGGCCTGCTCCAGCAGCATCTCCGGCGAGAGCTCCTCGCCCTTGGTCAGGGTCAGGCTGCTCTTTTCCACCACCTCCAGCGCGGGCCAGCGGGGCAGCAGGTTGTCCACGGTCAAGAGCACGATGCGCGGACCCCGGCCAAAGCACAGGCCATGCAGGGCGGCCCAGCGCCCGGCCCAGTCCTCAGCCGTGGGCTTGCGCGGCAGGTGCTGCGGCAGGGTCAGGACCGCGCGCTCCCAGGCCGGGAGGAACTCGTCCTGCGGCCCGGTGAGCAGCGCAAGCAGCCCCTCCAGCTCGCGGAACTCCCGCGCGCCAGCGGCCACCAGGACCACCTCCTGCCCGGCCGCACGCAGCGAATGGGCCAGCAGGGCCTGGGTGCCTGGACCGCTCTTGAAGACACGCAGCGCGCCGCCACGGCCCTGGAAGAACTCGCTCAACTCCTGCGGAAACTGCACGGCAAAAACTCCAGCGCGCGGCGCCACAAATCATGGCGTCGCGTCATGTGGTTGAATAAAGAAGCCGCCTCTTCGCCGGGTGAGCGAAAAGGCGGCCAAAAATCTCCGCTAGGCCGATCGTCTAGATCGCCGTACCCAGGACCGCATGCTCCTCGTTGCTCAGGAGCTTGTTCAGGTCCAGCAGGATGAGCAGACGGTCCTCGAGCTTCCCGACGCCGCTGATATACTCGGAATCCAGGCCGGACACAACAGGCGGCGGCGGCTCGACCGTGTTGGCGGGAATGCGCAGCACCTCGGACACGGAATCGACCACAAAGCCGACGACCATGCTGCTGATCTCAATAACGATGATGCGCGTGTGCTTGTCGTGGGCGCGGTCCGCCAGCTTGAACCTGCGGCGCAGGTCGATGATGGGGATGACCTTGCCGCGCAGGTTGATCACGCCCTCGACGAATTCCGGGGCGCGCGGCACGCGGGTGATCTCCATGGTGCGGATGATCTCCTGCACCTTGAGGATGTCCACGCCGAACTCTTCATCGCCGATGCTGAAGGTGACGAGCTGAATCAGGGCGTCATCCTGGCGTCTTGTGCTTTCTTCCATATCCGGCTCCTTGTTGTCCGCCAAGCTAACGGGCGGGCGATGACCAAAGCTCTCTACAGGACTTTAGTGTCAAGTATAATTTGCAGCATCCGGGCGATTTGTCAATGCCATTCGCTCAACTCAGGCACAACCGGGCCCCAAAAATCACCTGTTTGACGGACGGCCCGGAAACAGCTATCCATGCCTCGTTCCCATCGAACCGGAACACAAAAAACTTTACCCCAAGGACCGCATTGCATGGGCCAAT
>MGTN01000013.1:2485-2564 GCA_001799475.1 Desulfovibrionales bacterium GWA2_65_9
CATATATATCATGGAGGGGAAGTGCCTGAAATTCAGCTACACCCTGAACAATACCTTGCAGAAGAGGCTGCAGCCTGGA
>MGTN01000013.1:2664-9516 GCA_001799475.1 Desulfovibrionales bacterium GWA2_65_9
AATACTAGCTCTGTACACCTAGACCAAGTTGTGCAGACTTGTTGTCAACATCTACGCACGTAGAAAATTTGCTAAAGTCAAAGCACCACTGACTCGATTTTGACTTTACAGAGCCCATAGTTGCGTCCCCTTAACCAACATTATTATTTACTTTTCATGCGGTGAATGTGAAGCACGTCACTTGCTACTATATCTAACGACTTTAGATATGTTTCTTTGGCCTTGTCAGAATGCGCGACCTGCCCAAAAATTTCTGCGATCTCGACCCCGTCACTCGCATGCGAATAGAACACGATTGCAGGGATTCCAGAAAACTGATATAAACCTTTTAAACGACTTGCCTCTGCTGGCGTCTCTGCGCCCTCACTGACCTTATATGCAGCATATCTGATTGTATTTACTGTTTTGCTTAATAAATGAAATGCCGCCGCAAATCCCTTTGAACTCCTCTCGTCATTGTTGTAAAATAGCACTGCGACTGGACTTGACTCATCCAGAACTGTCGACATAAAATTTATATTTGATACCATTTTGTAGTCCACACATTTCAATATTTCATCGACTGAAACTTCAAAATATGCATCTAGGTTGTCTGTGTGCCTCTTGTCGCATAGCTGACCAGCCTGAGCTTCAGCATCACATATAGCCAACATGCATATTAGCAACATCGCAACAATTTGAGCCTTCTTCATGCGTTGCACTCCTAATTATCTGTAAGGTGTACAGAGATGGTATTCACCTGACACTGTCCCCATCCTCACTTCCCCACTCCCCCACCCGCCACATCCCGCAACATATGCACCACCTTCCCCGCAAACAGCGTCCGCTTCACTTCCTCCAGCCCCTGCTCCCCACCGCCAAAGGGCGCCACAACCCCCATGACCACCACATGCTCCCCGCAGTTCCACTCCCGTGGCCGGATGCGCGTGCCCAGCCTCTTCAGCCGCGCCAGCACCTCGTCATTCACAAACGCCCAGCACACGCTGGCCATGGGCTTTTCGTCCTTGTAAAAGATCACAGAAAATAGGCCAACACGGACCTTGAGGCAAGGACCGATATTCCATTTATTCAGGGTGGTCCGCCTGTACGCGGCGGGAACAGAAATTCGCTGCCAGCCTATGCGGCCCGCAGCGCATCCACGATTTTGATCCGCGCCGCGCGCAGGGCCGGGATGAGCCCGCCCAGCAGCCCCATGCCCGTGCCAAAGGCCAGGGACGCGAACACGATGCCCGGCGTGAGCGCAAAGCCGAAAGCCAGCTCCGAGAAGGTCTGAAAGTTCATGGTCGAGATGGTGAACAGTTGCAGGCCCGAGGCCGCAACAAGCCCCACCGACCCGCCCAGCAGCCCCAGAAACAGCGCCTCCAGCACAAAGGCCCAGAGGATGGACCGCCGGGGAAAGCCCAGGGCGCGCAGGGTGCCTATCTCGCCGGTGCGCCCGGCCACGGCCGCGTGCATGGTGATCATGGCCCCGATCATGGCCCCGATGGAGAAGATCGCCGTCAGCGACACCCCCAGGATGCTCAAAAACTTGGCCATCATCTCCGACTGCTCGGCGTAGAACACCGACTCGGCCTTGACCTCGAGCTTCAGGCGCGGGTCGCCCTCCAGCCCCTGCCGGAACGCAGGGAGATCTTCCTCGCTCCCCAGCCGGGCCAGCAGCAGGGTGTAGGCGCTGCGCCGGAAGGCGTTCATGAACTGGTCCACGTCGCCCCAGATCTCGGAGTTGAAGCCCGTGGCCCCGGCGTCGAAGATGCCCACCACCGTCCACTCGCGCATGCCGAACTTGAGCGTCTCGCCCAGGCCCGCGCCCTTGAAGCGCTTGGCCACGCCCTCCCCGGCCACGATCTCCGCAGACCCGAAGCGCGGCATGCGCCCGGACTTCAGGCGCACCTGGGGCCGCAGCGCCAGGGACTTCTCCCCGATGCCGCGCAGCATCACGTTGGAGGCCTCGCCCGTGCCGCGCTTGGCCAGGTTGATGAGCACCACCACCTCGCGCGCGATGAGCGGCGAGCCGTCGGCGTCCCGGGCGATCTCCGGCCTGGTCTCCACCAGCGCGGCCACGCCCCGGTCCACCACGCTCTCGATCTCGGACTTGGAGCCCTTGCGCAGCACCAGCGCGTTGCCCGCCGTGCCCGTCTGCACGAGCGTGGCGCGCAGGCCCTCGGCCAGCATCAGCGCCGCCGCGAACACGAAGACCACCAGGGCCATGCCCCCGGCGGTGAGGGCCGTGGTCATGCGCCGGGCCAGCAGGTTGCGCAGGCTGTAGGACACGAGCAAGGCCATCAGGCGAGCCTCCGCAGAGTCTTCATGCTTGCCTCCGCAGAATCATCAGGCGATCCTCCGCAGGGCCTCGGCAATGCCGATGCCTTGGGCGCGCACGGCCGGGATGATGCCCGCCACCAGCCCCACCACCAGGGCCGAGGCGCCCTGCAGGCCCACCGTCAACATTGAGACCTGGAACACCGGGAAGAACTGGCTCACGGCCTGGCCAAAGGCGGCGGCAGCGGGAAAGGTGAGCGCGCAGCCCAGGGCGCAGCCGATGACCGCGATGGCCATGGACTCGCCCAGGATGAGCAGGGCCAGGTAGCCGCCGCCGAAGCCCAGGGTCTTCAGGGCGGCGAACTCGCCCATGCGCTCGCGCGCGCTCATGGCCATGGTGTTGGCGGCCACGGCCATGATGATCACGATGACCAGCAGGGACACGATGCGGATGGCCGCGACAATGGCCCCGCTCATGGCCACGAAGCTCATCTGGAAGGCCTTCTCGGTCTCGGTCAGGGTCTCGGCCAGGGAGTTCTTGAAGCGCGCGTCAATGGCCAGGGCCGTGGACGCGGCCACGTCGGCGCTCTCGATGCCGATCATGAAGAACCCGACCTGATCGGCCCGGCGCGGCGTGGTCTTCTTCAGGGTCTCGTTCAGGTAGTCCCAATGGAACAAGAGCTGCGTCTCGTCCGTACCCTTGTCGCGGCCGGTGTAGATGCCGCGCACGGTCAGGCCCCAGTTGCCGGGAAAGATGGTGCCCTTGAGGGTCACCGGGTCGCCGAGCTTCCAGCCGAAGCGCTTGGCCAGCTTGGCCCCGACGATGCAGCCCTTGCGGTCGCGCAGGAACGACGCCTTCTGGTCGTCCGGAAGCTGAATCTCCGGGTACAGCGCCAGGTAGGTGCGCGCATCCACGGCGAAGTTGGGGAAAAAGTCCTTCTCGTCGATGTACACCCCGCCGAACCAGTTCCCGCGCGAGACGACGGCCACGCCGTCCACGGCGCGGATGCGCTCCTCGTAGGACACGGGCAGGCTGAAGATGAGCGAGATGGAGTTGCGCGTGACCAGCCGGGTGGACGAGCTTGCCTCCACCCCGGCGTACCAGGCGTCCACCGTGGTGCGCAGCAGGCCAAAGGACAAGACCGAGACCGCGATGCCCACGATGGTCAGCGTGTTGCGCAGCTTGTGCCGCGAAAGATTCTTAAGGATGAAGCGCAGGGTCAGCATTGTCGCCTGTGCCCTTGTCGTCGGTGTCTATAAGCAGCCCCTTCTCCAGGCTGCGCACGAGGTGCGCGCGCTGCGCCGCCCTGGGGTCGTGGGTGACCATGACGATGGTCTTGCCCAGGCTCTCGTTCAAGCCCGCCATGAGGTCCAGAATCTCCCCGGCCGAGACGCGGTCCAGGTCGCCGGTGGGCTCGTCGGCCACCAGGATGTCCGGGTCCGTGACAATGGCCCGGGCAATGGCCGTGCGCTGCTGCTGGCCGCCGGAAAGCTCCGAGGGCTTGTGGTCCAGGCGGTCGGACAGGCCGACAAGGGCCAGGGCGGCCTTGGCGTGCTCCCGGCGCTCGCGGGCCGAAAGCGGCGTGAGCAGCAGCGGCAGCTCCACGTTCTCCAGGGCGCTCAGCACCGGGATCAGGTTGTAGAACTGGAAGATGAAGCCGATGCTGCGGCTGCGCCAGCGGGCCAGCTCGCTCTCGCTCAAAGTGGTGATGTCCACGCCGCCGATGATGATGGAGCCGGAGTCCACGCGGTCGATGCCCGCGATGAGGTTCAAGAGCGTGCTCTTGCCCGAGCCCGACGGCCCCATGAGCGCCACGAACTCGCCACGCGCGATGTGGAAGCTCACCCCCTGGAGCACGGACACGGTCTGCTGGCCGCGCACGTAGGACTTGGACACCGAGCGGATGTCGATGGCCGGGCTGGCGCTCCCGTCTCCGGTCGTTGCGGCCATTGCGGTCATTCCGGTCTGCCCGGTCATTTCTTGGCCGTGACCCTGGCCCCGAACCTCAAGCCCGCCGGGGGATGCAGGACCACGCGGTCCCCGGCCTTGGGGCCGGAGGCAAGCTCCAGAAAATCGCCGATTGCGCCGCCGGTCTCCACAGGCACCACCCGGGCCACGCCGTCCGTGACCTGAAAGACCACCTTGCGCCCGCCCTGCTCCACCACGGCCGCAGCTGGCACGGCCAGGCGCGGGGCGCGCTCGGCCTCGGTGAGCGCACGGGAGAGGAACGCCACCTTGGCGCTCATCTCCGGCAGGACGCGCGGGTCCAGCGTCTGGAATTTGACCTTCACCAGCACCGAGGCCTTGGTGCGGTCGGCCGTGGGCACGATCATGTGCACCAGGGCCGGAAAACGTTCGCCGGGCAGGGCGTCGAGCATGATCTCGCAGGGCGCGCCAGCCTTGACCTTGGTGACGTTGGACTCGGACACGTCGGTTTCCACCAGGAGCGAGAGCATGTCGGCGATGGTGACCACGCTGGCCTTGGCGTTGGCTGCGGCACCTAGCGGGGTGACGATGTCGCCGATGTCGGCGTTCTTGGTCAGCACCACGCCGTCAAAGGGCGCCTGGAGCTGCGTGTAGCTCAGGTTGGCCGCAGACTCGCGCAGGGCCGCGCTTGATGACCCGGAGGTCCAACGCGCGGCTTCGATGCCGGCCTGGGCCTTCTGGAAGCGGGCCAGGGCGGTGTCGAAGTCGGCCTGGGCGATGATCTTCCCGGCCAGGAGCGTCTTCATGCGCTCCAGGTTCTGGCTGGCGTCGGTGAGCTCGGACTGGGCGCGGTCGATCTCGGCCTGGCTGGCCTTGAAGTTGGCCCCGGCGCGGTCGCGCGCGGCCAGCACGTCGTCCTGCTCAAGCTTGGCGATGATCTCGCCCTGGCGCACGCGACTGCCTTCCTCCACGCCCAGCCAGATGAGCCGGGCCGTGGTCTTGGAGGCCACCGAGGCCTTGCGTTGGGCCGTTACATAGCCGCTGGAGTTGAGCAGGGTCACGCCCTGGGACGGGTACACCTGGCTCACGGCGGTGGTCTCCACCTCGGCTGCGGACGGAAAGAAATGCCGCACCCCAAAGACGCCGAGCGCCACTGCTGCCAGGATCAACACGACGCGCACGGCCCGGCCCGTGGGGCGTTTCACGGCCCCGCGCCAGGCGGACTTGTCGATTTTCAACTTCGAAAGGTCGTTGTCTGTCATTATGTCCCCAGTTCCTGGACCATTAAGCAAATGCCGTGCCGTCTGGAGGACGGGAAAATAGGGCAACATGCAGCGCCAGGCAAGGACTGAAATTCTCATTTTCACCCTGCGCCATTCTAGTCAAGGCGGGCGCTCACTCCATTTTCTGCTTGACTCGACAGGGCATTCTGGTTTTTTACTCACGGGATAATTGTTTGATGCGATGCCACTGGTAAAGTCAAGGAGGGGCCATGTACGTCGGCCTGAAAATGCTGCGCAACTTCGTCACCGTGACGCCAAAAACTTCCGTGCTGGAAGCCCAGAAACTCCTTGAGGAGAGCAGGCTCGGCATGCTGCTCGTGGTCGAGAACGCCAAGCTCCTGGGTTACGTGCGCCCGGAGGATCTCTCGGCCTCGCTGCCGAGCATCATGACCTCGCTTGAGAAGCACGAGGTCAAGTACCTCATGACCCGGCTCACCGTGGACAAGATCATCCGCAAGGACATCAAGACCATTCCCCCGGAGACCGAGATCGAGGCCGCTGCGGACATGATGTTCACGGGCAACCTCGCTGGCCTGGCCGTGGTTGACCAGGCCGGGGAGCTCATCGGCTACATCAACAGGAGCGTCATGCTCGACGTCCTGGTCGAGGAGATGGGCCACCGCCAGGGCGGAGTGCGCATCACCTTCGAGGCCCAGGACCGCACCGGCGTGCTGCACGAGGCCGCCGGGATCATCGCCGGCCTGGGCATCTCCATCATCTCCACGGCCACCTTCTATCATGACGGCAAACGCATCGTGGTCATCCGCGTGGCCACGGACAACGCCGCGCCCATCGCCAGCGCCCTGGAGGGCCGCGGCTACAAGGTCATGGGCCCGGCCGACTTCATGCACGAGTGGCAAT
Source organism: Desulfovibrionales bacterium GWA2_65_9 (assembly GCA_001799475.1). GTDB lineage: Bacteria > Desulfobacterota > Desulfovibrionia > Desulfovibrionales > Desulfovibrionaceae > Humidesulfovibrio. Next base: position 8,995 of record MGTN01000013.1, read on the forward strand.
GATGACACCACTGCTCGAAGTCAAGGGCGTCACCCTGACCTTCAAGGGCATCGCGGCCCTCACCGATGTCGCCTTTTCCGTTGAGAAGGGCCGCATCGTCTCGCTCATCGGGCCGAACGGCGCGGGCAAGACGAGCATCCTGAACTGCATCAGCGGGCGCTACACCCCGGACTGCGGCGAGATCTACCTCGACGGCAAGAATCTGCTCACCGTGCCCGCGCACAAGCGCACCGGCATGGGGCTCTCGCGCACTTTCCAGAACATCGCCCTGTTCAAGGGCCTGTCCGTGCTGGACAACCTCATGGTCGGCCGCCACCACCTCATCCGCTACGGCATCCTGGCCTCCATCGCCTACTATGGCCGGGCCATGGCCGACGAGGCCGAGCACCGCCGCCGGGTGGAGGACGTCATCGACTTTCTCGGCCTCTCGCCCTACCGGCACCAGGCCGCCGGGCACCTGCCCTACGGCGTGCAGAAGCGCGTCGAGCTGGGCCGGGCGCTGGCCGCAGAGCCCAAGCTCAT
>MGTN01000013.1:9549-19459 GCA_001799475.1 Desulfovibrionales bacterium GWA2_65_9
TGCTCGACTTCGGCTCCGTGCTGGCCCAAGGCCGCCCGGACGAGATCAGCGCCAATCAGGACGTCGTGGCTGCCTACCTCGGCACCGAGGACGCCACCTTCTTCGGACGCTAGGCGAACAGGAACCTCCCCCATGCCCAGAACCTACGACACCACCCTGCCCGCCCTGCTGCTCGCGCAGGCAAGTAAGCGCCCACGCAAGACCGCCCTGCGCGAAAAGCAGTGGGGCGTCTGGCAGCCCTATTCCTGGCGCGACTACCTGGGCCTCACGGCAGAGTTCGCCTGCGGCCTGCGCCACCTGGGCCTGGGCAAGGGCGACATGGTCATCCTCATCGGCGACAACCGGCCCGAATGGCTCTTTGCCGAGCTGGCCATCCAGGCCCTGGGCGGCATGGCGCTCGGACTCTACCAGGATTCCTCGGCCGATGAGGTGCGCTACATCTTCGAGCTCTCCGAGGCCAAGCTCGTGGTCGCCGAGGACCAGGAGCAGGTGGACAAGATCCTGAGCCTGCGCCCGGACCTCAAGAAGCTCAAGCACATCATCTTTCACGACCCCAAGGGCCTGACCGGCTACGAGGACGAGGACCTGCTCTCCTTCGAGGCTGTGTGCGAGAAGGGCCGCAAGGCCGTCACCGACTCCGTGGCCGAGTTCACGGCCATGAGCGCCAAGCTCAGGCCGGAGGACCCCTGCCTGGTGGCAACGACATCGGGCACCACGGGCCGGCCCAAGCTGGCCGTGCTCTCGCACCGCAACATGCTCTCCATGGCCGCCAACCTGGGCCAGGTGGACCCCAAGCGCGAGACCGACGAGTTCGTGTCCTTCCTGCCCCTGGCCTGGATGGGCGAGCAGATGATGGCCGTGGCCTCGAGCCTGCTCTTCGGCTTCTGCGTGAACTTCCCGGAGGAGCCGGACACGGCCCAGGCCAACATCCGCGAGATCGGCCCGCACCTCATCTTCTCGCCGCCGCGCGTCTGGGAGGGTCTCTCGGCCAAGGTCCGGGGCGACATCCTGGAGACCACGCCCTTCAAGCGCTTCCTGTACAACTTCTTCCTGCCCATCGGGCTCAAGTTTGTGGACGAGACCTTTGCCGGCCGCAAGCCCGGGCCGCTCCTGGCCCTGGGCAACTTCCTGGCCGACCAGTGCCTGCTGCGCTCCCTGCGCGACCGCCTGGGCTTCTCGCGCATCCGCTCGGCCTCCACCGGCGGCGCGGCGCTCGGGCCGGACACCATCCGCTTCTTCCACGCCCTCGGCGTCAACCTGAAGCAGATCTACGGCCAGACCGAAATCGCGGGCATCTCCTGCATCCATCGTGATGGAGCGGTGGACTTCAACTCCGTGGGCTTGCCCATCCCGGAGACCGAACTGAGGCTGTCCGAGGCGGGCGAGATTTTGTCCAAGAGCCCGGCGGTATTCCTGGGCTACTACAAGAACGAGAAGGCCACGGCCGAGACCCTCCAGGACGGCTGGCTCCTGTCCGGCGACGCCGGGTACTTCGACGACGCCGGACGCCTCGTGGTCATCGACCGCCTGAAGGACGTCATGCACCTGAACGACGGCACGCAATTCTCGCCGCAGTTCCTGGAGAACAAGCTCAAGTTTTCGCCGTTCTTGCGCGAGGCCGTGGTGCTGGGCGAGAAGCGCGACACCGTCACGGCTGTCGCCTGCATCGACATGAACATCGTCGGGCACTGGGCCGAGGGACGCATGATCACCTACACCACCTACCAGGACCTGGCGGCCAAGGACCAGGTTTACGCCCTGGTCAAGGATGAGATACGCAAGATCAACAAGAGCCTGCCCGAGGCCACGCGCATCCGGCGCTTCGCCCTGCTCTACAAGGAGCTGGACGCCGACGACGGCGAGCTGACCCGCACGCGCAAGGTGCGCCGGGGCACCATCAATGAACGCTACGGCGCGCTCATCGACGCGCTCTACACCGATGCCTGCTCCTTACGCCTGGACATGGCCATCCAGTACCAGGACGGGCGCGTGCAGGAAATGTGCGGCGACATCCGCATCGAGACCGTGGAGGACAAGTAGCCCGTGGAATATTATCTGCAACTTTTCATCAACGGGCTCGTGGTGGGCAGCATTTACAGCCTCGTGGCCCTGGGCTTCGTGGTCATCTACAAGGCCACCAAGGTCGTCAACTTCGCCCAGGGCGAGATGGTCATGGTCGGCGCGTACGTCTGCTTCGGGCTCACGGTGCAGCTGCACGTTCCCTTCATCTGGGCCTTCCTCATGACCCTCGGCTTCTCGGTGCTGCTGGGCCTGGCCGTAGAGCGCCTGGCGCTGCGGCCGCTCATCGGCGAGGCGCACATCTGCGTGATCATGGTCACCATCGGCCTGTCCTCGGTGCTGAAAAGCGTCGTGCAGCTCATCTGGGGCACGCAGATCAAGGTCTACCCGGAGGTCCTGCCAACCACGCCGATCATCATCGCCGGAATGCCCGTGGCCCCGGTGTACATCGCGGCCTTCGCGCTCTCCGGCGTGCTCTTCGCCGTGTTCACGGTGTTCTTCAAGTACTCGCGCATGGGCATCGCCATGCGCGCCACGGCCCACGACCAGCAGGCCGCCCAGAGCATGGGCATCGGCATCCGGGGCATCTTCGCCCTGTCCTGGTGCATCGCTTCCGTGGTCTCGACCGTGGGCGGCGTGATCCTGGGCAACATCAACGGCATCAACTCGCACCTGGGCGTGCTGGGCCTGAAGGTCTTCCCGGCGGTGATCCTGGGCGGGCTGGACTCCTTGCTCGGCGCGGCCCTCGGCGGGCTGATCATCGGCGTGCTGGAAAATGTCTGCGACGGCCTGGCCAAGGACCTCTTCGACCTGGGCGGCTTCCGCGAGGTGGCGGCCTTCGTGGTCCTGGTGGCCATCCTGATGATCAAACCTTACGGACTCTTCGGCACCGAAGAGATCGAGCGGGTGTAGTCCATGCGCGGCAAGTGCGGACTGTTTTTCGAGAGCTACCGGGCCGAGGCCGCAGTGTTCCAGAGCGGGTTCCAGAAGACCTGCCTGGGCCTGTTCGTGGCCGCGCTTTTGCTCTCGCCGTGGGTGCTGGACAGCTACGCCGTGTCCATGCTGAACCTGATCTGCATCGCGGTCATCGGCGCGGTGTCGCTCAGCCTGCTCACCGGCGTCTGCGGGCAGATATCCCTTGGCCACGGCGCGTTCCTTGGCGTGGGCGCCTACGCCGCGGCCCAGGCCACCATGCACGGGGTGCCCTTCCTGGCGGCGCTTTTGCTGGGCGGATTTTCTGCGGCGCTGGCGGGCATGGTCTTCGGCGTGCCCTCGCTCCGGCTCAAGGGCATCTACCTGGCCATCGCCACCCTGGCCGCCCAGCTCATCCTGGAATACGTGTTCCTGCACTGGGAGTCGGCCACAGGCGGCTCGCGCGGGCTCATTGTCGACGCCCCGCAGATCCTGGGCTTCTCCTTCAACAATGAACGCCGGATGTTCTACCTGCTCCTCGTCGCCGCAGCCTTGTCCCTGCTCATGGTCACCAACGTCCTGCGCACCCGGCACGGCCGGGCCTTTGTCTCCATCCGCGACTTCTACCTCTCGGCCGAGATCGCCGGGGTGAACCTCTTCGCCTACAAGCTGGCCGCCTTTGGCCTGTCGTCGTTCCTGGCCGGCGTGGCCGGGGGCCTGTGGGCGCACTACACCCTGTTCCTGTCCGCCGAGCAGTTTGGCATCTCGCTGTCCATCTCCTATCTGGCCATGATCATCATCGGGGGCCTGGGCAGCATCACCGGTTCGGTCATGGGCGCGGTGTTCATGACGCTGCTGCCGGAGGTCTTAAACGGCCTGTCCGGCTCGATCTCAAGCGTGCTGCCGGACATCAGCCAGCACATCAACGCCCTGCGCGAGGGCGTGTTCGGCCTGGTGCTCATGCTGTTCCTAATCTTCGAGCCCGAGGGCCTGGCCAACCGCTGGAGGCTCATCAAGGCCTACTGGAAACTGTATCCTTTCGCCCACTAGGCGGCGCTTTTGTCCGGGTCCGGGCGGGCCTGGGCACACCGTGTGGGCGTTGGTTCAACCGTCAGAGAAATATTTAGGGGGGAGCTTATGAAAAGGATGTTCAGATTCGCGGCCCTGGCCGTGGCCATCGTGTCCACGCTGGCGCTCGGCGCCTGCGGCGGCGAGAAGAAGGACGACAAGGCGGCGGGGGCCAAGGAAATCAAGATCGGCGGCATCATCGACCTCTCCGGCCCCACCTCCTCGGTGGGCGTGCCCTACTCCGAGGGCGTCAAGGCCGGCGTGGCCTACTTGAACGCCCAGGGCGGCATCGCGGGCATGAAGATCATCTTCGACCTGCAGGACGACGCCTACAACGTCCAGCAGGGCCTGACCATCTACAAGAAGTTCGCCCAGGACAAGGTCGTGGCCATCCAGGGCTACGGCACCAACGTCACCGAGGCCTTGATGCGCTCTGCGGTCAAGGACGAGATCACCTACTTCTCGGCCTCCTACTCGGCGCACCTGACCGACCCCAAGACCGCGCCCTTCAACTTCTTCACCTCTGCCGACTACTCCACCCAGGTGCGCGCGGCGCTCAAGTACTTCAAAGAGAATTGGAAGGAGGCCCGCAAGCCCAAGCTGGCCCTGCTCTATCCCGACCACCCCTATGGCATTTCGCCCATCCAGGCGACCAAGGACTACGCGAGCGAACTCGGCTTTGAGCTCGTGGGCGAGGCCAACGTGGACCTGAAGGCCATAGACGCCACCACCCAGCTTCTGCCCCTCAAGAACAAGAAGCCCGACTTCATCTGGTGCGGCGGCACCACCCCGTCCACGGCGGTCATCCTGAAGGACGCCAAGAAGATCGGGCTCAAGGCCACCTTCTTCACCAACATCTGGGGCTCGGACGAGAACCTCATCAAGATGGCTGGCGACGCCTGCGAGGGCGCGTTCAGCCTCCAGGCCGCCGCAGTCTACGGCCAGGACGTGCCGGGCATGAAGACCATCCTCGAGGTCAGCAAGAACCAGCCGCAGATGACCCACTACATCCGCGGCTTCGTGTCCATGCTGGCCATGGGCGAGGGCATCCGCCTGGCCGCGGCCAAGGGTCCGGTCACCGGAGCCTCCATCAAGGCCGCCGTTGAGACCATGAAGGACTTCGACCCCATGGGCCTGGCGCCCAAGATCAGCTTCCTGCCCACGGACCACCGCCCGAGCATGGCCGTGTTTCTGTACAAGATCGTCGGCGGCAAGCTGACCTTCGTGACCCAGGAGACCCTGGACCGCAAGGCCGAGTGGCTCGGCAAGTAGGGTTATGAACAACGCGGTGATCGCAAGAGATGTGCTCCAGGTGGAGAACCTGGAGGTCGTGTACAACGACGTCGTGCTGGTGCTCAAAGGGCTCTCCCTGGCCGTGCGCGAGGGCGAGATCACGGCCTTGCTCGGCGCCAATGGCGCGGGCAAGTCCACCACCCTGAAGGCCATCTCCGGACTGCTGCTCAGCGAGGACGGAGAGGTCACGGCAGGGAGTGTGGTCTACGACGGCAAGCCCATACAAGGCATCGCGCCGGAGCAGATCGTGCGCCGGGGCATCTTCCAGGTCATGGAAGGCCGACGCATCTTCGTTGACATCACCGTTGAGGAGAACCTGCGCTGCGGGGCGCACACCAGGCCCCGCAGCGAGTTCGCCGAGAGCATCGAGAAGGTCTACAGCTATTTCCCGCGCCTGGCCGAACGCAAGAAGCAGCTGGCCGGATACATGTCCGGCGGCGAACAGCAGATGCTGGCCATTGGCCGGGCCGTCATGGCCAGGCCGCGCCTGCTGCTGCTCGACGAGCCGAGCCTGGGCCTGGCCCCGCTGCTGGTCGAGGAGATCTTCGAGATCGTCACGCGCATCAACAAGAACGAGGGCGTCACCGTGCTCCTGGTGGAGCAGAACGCGCGCGCGGCCCTGTCGGTGAGCGGACGCGGCTACATCATGGAGAACGGCCGCATCGTCATGGAAGGCGAGGCCAAGAGCCTGCTGGACAACCCCGACGTGCAGGAGTTCTACCTCGGCATGGGCCACGCCGGAAACAAGAAGAGCTACCGCGACGTCAAGCACTACCGCCGCCGCAAGCGCTGGCTGGGCTGATCGGCAAAACGGACAGGCGCACGCCGCGCCCCCGGCCAGGCCCCAGAATCGCTCAGGAGGTGCCACCGATGTTGTACCACGATCTGGAGACCCAGAGCCCAGAAAAACGCGAAGCCCGGCAGTGGAAGGCCATCCGCAAGCTCCTGGAGCGGGCCGCCCAGGACTCCGGCGAGTTCCGGGCACGCCTGGGCCGCGCCGGACTCGCCCTGCGCGACCTGGACTCGCTCACGGCCTTTTCCGCGCTGCCGCCCCTGCACAAGAAGGAACTCATCAGCCTGCAGGCCGAACGCGGCCTCGCCTGGCTGCTGACCTGCAAGCCCGGCGAGCTTCGGCGCATCTACCAGTCCCCCGGCCCCATCTTCGACCCCGAGGGCACAGAACAGGACTACTGGGGTTGGGCCGAGGGCTTCTTTGCCGCCGGTTTCCGCCCCGGGGACCTGGTGCAGATGACCTTCAGCTACCACCTGACCCCGGCCGGGCTCATGCTCGAGGAACCCCTGCGCGAGATCGGTTGCGCCGTGATCCCGGCTGGCCCCGGCAATACCGACGTGCAGGTGGACCTCATGCGGCGGCTGCCCGTCAGCGGCTTCGTGGGCATGGCCAGCTACCTCAAGGTCATCGGCGACAAGGCCCGCAGCCTCGGCCTGGACCTGCACAACGATCTGTCCGTCCGCAAGGCCTTTGTGGCTGCGGAGCGCCTGCCGGAATCCCTGCGCCTGGAGGTGGAGGAGATGTTCGGGGCCACCGTGCGCCAGGGCTACGGCACCGCCGACGTCGGCTGCATCGCCTACGAGTGTGAGCTGCCCCAGGGCATGCACCTGTCCTCGCGCGCCTATGTCGAGATCTGCGACCCGGAAACCGGCCGGCCGCTGCCCGTGGGCGAGACCGGCGAGGTGGTGGTGACGCCCTTCACCCGCGACTACCCGCTGCTGCGCCTGGCCACGGGCGACCTGTCGAGCCTCATCGAGGCCCCCTGCCCCTGTGGCCGAACCACGCTACGGCTCGACGGCATCAAGGGCCGCGCCGACGACACGGCCAAGGTCAAGGGCCAGTTCATCTATCCGGCCCAGGCCGCGCAGGTGGCCTTGCTGTTCCCGCAAATTACGGCCTGGCAGATCGTGCTCTCCAACCCCGGCGGCAAGGACCGCATCAAAGTGCGCCTGGCACTGGCGGGCGAGATCGACGTGCAAGCCTTCCAGGCGGCCTTCCAGGCCACTTTGAAGCTCAAACCCGAGGTGGAGGGCCTGACGGCCGACGCCATCGCCCAGGACGCCAAGAGGCTGGTTGACGAGCGCAGCTTCTAGCCGGCTTCTGAAAGCACCGCAGACGCCAACAAAAAAGGCCGACCCGCGAGGGTCGGCCTTTGATCGTTCTGGAGCGGGAAACGAGATTTGAACTCGCGACTTCAACCTTGGCAAGGTTGCACTCTACCGCTGAGTTATTCCCGCTCGTCTGTGAGCGCCCGGAGATGTCCGCCTGGACACGCTCCCCGGGGGGATGAAAAGGGGACCGGCCTTGAGGCCGGCCCCCGAAAAGAGCCTGGAGCGGGAAACGAGATTTGAACTCGCGACTTCAACCTTGGCAAGGTTGCACTCTACCGCTGAGTTATTCCCGCTCGTTTGGAGGCGGCATCCGGATTTGAACCGGAGGATGGAGGTTTTGCAGACCTCTGCCTTACCACTTGGCTATGCCGCCTTTTCTATTGGAGCGGGAAACGAGATTTGAACTCGCGACTTCAACCTTGGCAAGGTTGCACTCTACCGCTGAGTTATTCCCGCCCAACAGGGGGCTCCTTCTACATTTGCTCTCAAAATGTGTCAAGCCTCTCGAGGCATGTTTTCAAAAAGCCCGCCAAATACCGCCCGCTCAAAAGCGAATACGCACCAGGCCCCTGCCAGCAAGGCCAGCCCAGTCGGAGAAGCAGAACCGGAAACTCAACGAGAGCGCCGATTTCTAGGCCCTTTACAAGTCCTTTGCTTTTGGTTTATCAGGCGCATTCGCATTGAACTCGGAGCGGCGCGGACCCATCGGACGGTCCTCCCGCTCCTCCCATTGAGGAGATTTCGCATGGAAGCCAAAGATATCCAGTTTTTCCGGGACATGCTCAACGCCATGCTCGAGGAGATTCTCCAGAAGGGTCAGGCGACCATTGATGACATGACCGAAACCGTTGAAGTTTACGCCGACCCTGCGGACAGGGCCACGGCCGAGTCCGACCGCGCCTTCACACTGCGCCTGCGCGACCGTGAGCGCAAGCTCATCAAGAAGATCACGCAGGCCCTCCAGCGCATCGACGACGGCGAATTCGGCGTGTGCGTCGAATGCGGGGACGATATCGGCATCGCCCGGCTCAAGGCCCGGCCCATGACCACCCTGTGCATCAACTGCAAGAGCAAGCAGGAAGAAGACGAGATGGTCCGGGGCGACTAGCCCCAAAGACGTGTTCCGCCAACCGTCCAGCCCAGGGAGGCCCAGGTGGAAGCCAACTTCTTCCGCTTCCTGGCAGGCGAGCTGTCCACCGCCCTCACCGGACAGCGCTTCGAAAAAATTCATGGCCCGGCAGACGGGGTCCTTGTCTTTACGTTGCACGGCCAGGGCCGCACAGCACACCTGATCTTCAGGCCCGCCAAAACGGCGGGCCTGCTTTTTTTGAGCCCTGACCGGCCAGCCAACCCTCCCGAACCACCCATGCACGTCATGTGGCTGCGCAAACGCCTCACCGGGCGGCGGCTGCTCCACGCCCGCGTGGACTGGCCGAACCTCAGGCTGGCCTTTGCCCTGTCCCCGCGTGACGTGCCCGCAGCCGGGCAGTGGATCGTGTTCGACCTGCGCGCAGACCTATCTGGCGGGCTCACCCTGGCCGAGGACTTCCCGGAGCCGCAGGAGCCGTCCTGGCCGACCCTGGAACGCATCCTGGATGCGATCAGTGACAACGCCGAGGTCTGGCGCGAGCACCCGCAAATCACCCCGCCCCTGCGCAAACGCCTGGCCGCCCTGGCCGCCGAGAATCCCACCCAGGCCGCGCGCCTGCTCACGCGCCTGCAAAACGGCGCGGCAGACACCTTCTTCCTGTCGCCCGCGCCGCTGCGGCCCGAAAGCCCGCCCGCCCCGCCCCTGGCCTGGGACGCGGGCATTCCCGGCGCCGAGCGCTTCACCAGCGCCAGCCAAGCGGCCACGACCTTTGGCCAGCGCACCCTGTTCCCGCAGCTCAGCCGGGCCGAGGACGCCGAAAGCCTGGACCAGGCCGCCAAGACGCGCAAACGCGTGCAGCGCCAGCAGGCCCTGCTCGACCAGGACGAGGCCCGGCACAACAAGCTCGTCAGCCTGTCCATGGCGGCGGAGGCCCTGCAGATCGCCCTTTCGGGACTGAAAGCCACCCCGCAGCAGCCGAGCATGGTGCTGGAACACCCGGAGCATGGCCCGGTGGAAGTGCCCCTGGACCCGCGCCTGAGCCCGGCCGAGAACATGGCCCAGCTGTTCCAGCAGGCGGCCAAGGGCCGCCGGGGGCTCGCGCACGTGCAGCGCAGGCGCGGCCTGCTCGACGCCGGTGCCGGCCCGGAGCTGTTCCCGGCCCAGGCCGGCCGCGACAAGGCGTTCAGCAGCCACGACAAAACGCCAAGCAGCCGCCCGGCCCCGGTGGTCCTGCCCAAGCGCTACCAGGGCTTGGCCGTGGCGCTCTTCCGCACCTCGGACGGCTTCCTGGTGCTGCGCGGCAAGAGCAGCCAGGCCAACCACGACATGCTCTCAAAAGCCGCAGGGCCGTTCGATCTCTGGTTCCATGTGGCGGGCGGCCCAAGCGCGCATGTGATCCTCAAG
>MGTN01000013.1:19474-22898 GCA_001799475.1 Desulfovibrionales bacterium GWA2_65_9
GCAGCGTGGCCGTGGACCACGTCCAGTGCACCCTGCTCGTCGCCCTGGACCCGACCCTGGAAAAACGCCTGGCGCTGAGCGCGCCAAACTCCGCTCCGGCCCCGGGCAAATGAAAAGGCGCGCCGAGGCGCGCCTTCCGTCAACTCAGGACGTGCAGTCTCCCCAGATCACACGGTCCTGTTCATACCCTTCTTCTCCAGCATGGCCAGGACCATGTTCTTCTCCTGGCTGAGCCGCCCGCGCACGCTCTGGCGCACAGCCTCGGTGGAGCCGCCGAACTGGTGCTGGCGCTTGTTGTAGACCTCGCTCACCAGCGCCTGGTCAAAGCTTTTGCTGCCGACCTGGGCCGCCTGCCCCGCCTCGGGCTTGTTCAAAAACTTGTCGATGGCCGCGTTGAAGATGCGCGCCGCGCCGCTGGCCCCGTGCTGCACCGCAGTGCTGAACAGGGCCTCGCGCAGGGCGGGCTTGCTGGCCTCGATGTCCACCCCGGTCATCTCGCGGATTTTCTCCCGCGCGGGCTGGTAGTGATCCTTCTTGATGAACTCGGTCTGCAGGCGCTCGAAGCGCTCCGGGTTCTCGCCAGCGATCCTGGCCCACTCGGCGGGCATCTGGCCCCTGGTCGAGCCGGTGTTGGCCGGGCCGGACCTGCTCAGGCGCGCAGCCCAGGCAGGCTCCTGCTCGGAGAGATAATTCAGGAAGCGGTTCATGGTGCCCGCGCGCGAGGAAATCTGGAACTTGCCGTAGCTGGTGCCGCCAGTGCGGTCAAAGCCGATGGCCGCCGCGCCCTTGTCGCCGGACTCGAACTTCGCGGCCAGGGAGCCCAGGCCCTGGACATCGGAATTGCGCGTCAGGACCTTGTCCAGCGGCATGGCCGGATTGGCCGCTTGCGCGGGCTGCAGGCCGGGCAGCTGCTGCCCGGTGAGCCGGGCGATGGTGCTCAGCGCGTCCATCATCATGCTGTCGTTGATGATGCTCATGTCATAGGACATGGACGAGGGATCGCTCTCCTGGCCGTCGCTGCGCAGGGTGTCCATGCCAATGGCCTGCTGGGCCATCTTCATCTGGGCCTGGAAGGCCAGGGTCTTGGGGTCAATTGCCTTGGCATTGAGGGCCTTGGGGTCCAGGGTCTTGGCCCCACGCGGAGAAAGGCCGCGCAGGCCGGCGCCCTGGCCGGACTGGACCTCTTTCAGGACGCGGATGGCTTCCGCAATGCTGTTCGGATCATTGGACATCGTACTTCCCTCCGCCGTCGAAATATTGACCACGGCACGGTCTTCGAGACCGATAAAGCACAATCCATGCCTGTCACAGGTAATTGTTTGATGTCAGTGAGATACAGCGTTATCCGGGCGCAGCCAGGAACTCCGCAAGGCGGACATCCGTCAGCATCCGGGCCTTGAGCCGGGCATGGCCCGAGGGAAAGGCAAAGACGCTGAGTTCCTGGGGCCGCACCAGGCGGGCCTCCACGGCCGCGTGCAGGCGGTGCCCGTGCTGCGGGTCCTGGCCGGGTGCGGCCAGGCAGAAGTACCCGTGCAGGGTGATGCGGTAGCGGGTGTAGCTGGAGCGGACCACGGCGATCTTGCCCACGGGGCGCACGCGGAGCTCGGTCTCCTCGCGGAACTCGCGGACCATGGCCTGCTCCGGGCTTTCGCCGGACTCCAGCACCCCGCCGGGAAACTCCCACAGGCCGGGCCAGACGTCATCCGGCCTGCGCTTCTGGATGAACACCCGGCCGCCAGTGACCAGCACCCCGCAGGCCATGTCCAGGCGGATGATTTCCGGCCTGGCTGTGGGCACGGGGCGGCTTAAGACAGTGCCGCGCTCCAGCGCCAGGCAATGGCCGGACACCGGGCAGCCCGGGCAGTCGGGTCTGCGCGGGGCGCAGATGAGGGCGCCAAACTCCATGAGCCCCTGGTTGAAGGCCCTGGACTCGTGCTCTGGCACAAGCTCCCAGGCCGCGGCCAGGATGCGGCGCTTGACCTCGGCCCCGGAAACCGGGCGGTCGATGTCCAGCAGGCGGGAGAGCACGCGCTCCACGTTGGCGTCCACGGCCGGGCGCGGGTCATTAAAGGCCACGCTCATGACGGCCCCGGCAGTGTACGGCCCGACCCCCGGCAGCGCGCGCACGGCCTCGAAGCTCGTGGGGAATACCCCGCCGTGTTCGCTCAGGATGACGCGGGCCGCGCGCAGGAGGTTCTTGGCCCGGGAATAGTAGCCCAGGCCCTCCCAGAGCTTGAGCACCTCGTCCTCGTGGGCCGCGGCCAGACGGCTGACGTCCGGAAAGCGCTCCAGGAAGCGCTCGAAATAGATGACCGCGCGGTCCATCTGGGTCTGCTGGAGCATGATCTCCGAGAGCCAGACCTGATAGGGGTCGAGGGTGCGGCGCCAGGGCAGGTCGCGGGCGCTCTGCGCGAACCAGCCCAGCAGCCTCTCGCGGAAGCCCGCAATGTCGAAGACCCCGGCCAGGGGCGCCGGAGCCTCACAAGGAATTCTGGGCATTAGCCGCTAGCCCTTGGTCCCCGAAGGGGCCGAAGGGCCTTTGGCCTGATCGGCCACGGCCTGGGCGGCCTTGGCAATGGCTTCGGCATCGCCCAGATATTCACGCCCCAGGGACTTCAAGTCACGGTCCAGGCGGTAGACCAGGGGCACGCCGGTGGGGATGTTCAGGCCCGTGACCTCTTCGTCGCTCATTCCGTCGAGATATTTCACCAACCCGCGCAGGGAATTGCCATGCGCCGCGACCAGCAGGCGCTTGCCCGCGCGGATCTGCGGGTCCAGCACGTTGTGCCAGTAAGGCATGACACGGTCGATGGTCAGCTTGAGGCTCTCGCAGCGCGGCAACTCGGCCTCGGAGAGGGCGGCGTAGCGCGGGTCATGGCCAGGGAAGCGCTCGTCGGACGGGTCCAGGGCCGGGGGCGGCACGTCAAAGCTGCGCCGCCACTGGAAAACCTGCTCGTCGCTGTACTTGCGCGCGGTCTCGGCCTTGTTCAGGCCCTGCAGCGCGCCGTAATGGCGTTCGTTGAGCCGCCAGGTGGTCTCCACGGGCAGCCACATGAGGTCCATGCGGTCCAGCACGATCCACAGGGTGCGGATGGCCCGGCGCAGATAGGAGGTATGGCAGACGTCGAAGACGAACCCGGCGTCCTTGAGCTGCCGGCCGCCCTCCTCGGCCTCGCGGATGCCCTGGTCCGAGAGGTCCACGTCGGTCCAGCCAGTGAAGCGGTTCTCCAGATTCCACACGCTCTGTCCATGCCGGATGAGCACCAGGGTATGCATGACTGACTCCTGCCCGGGCCGGGCGGTTGTATTCTCGGCAAAGGCGCTATTTTCTCCCGCCAACCTTGGCCGGAGCCTTGGCCCCCGGCTTGGCGGCGGGCTTGGCTGCGGGCTTGGCCGCAGGCTTGGCCGCAGGCTTTGCGCCGGG
>MGTN01000013.1:22909-26360 GCA_001799475.1 Desulfovibrionales bacterium GWA2_65_9
CTCAAAGAGTTCCTTCTTTTTTTTCTCAAAGGTCATGACGCTGCGTAGCGAGGCCAACCCAAGGGAGAATACCGTCACCAGGAATATGAGCCCCTTCTGGAAGGCCCACTTCTGGGCCAGGATGCCGTCCACGAGCCAGTTATTGGCGATCTTGGCAGAATAGAAGAGCAGCACCGGGATGGTCAAGAGGGCCAGGGCCAGGCCCACCACCTCCATCCAGATGAAGTTCTTGCCCAGGAGCATGGCGAAGAGCGTGCTGTCGCGCACGATGCGCAACGACACCAGGCGCTTGGACAGGCCTTGCAGGCGCTCCTCCAACTCCGGCAGGTTTCGCCTTGCGGTGCGGAAATTCCCGGCCATGCGCAAGGGCTGGGTCATGGCCCAGTTGATGCGCTTGACGCAGTAGTTGAAATCGCGGTTGAAATCGTGCAGGAGCTTGGGGAAGGGGAACCAGCCCGCCTCGTACTGCACGTCGCGCAGACGGTCGGCGTAGAGCATCACACGATCCTTGATGCGCTTGATCTCCTCGTCAATCTGCTTCTGCATCTCCTGGAAGAAACCGTCCATGCCGCGCACCACCTCGCGGAAGGCCACGAAGTTCTCGATGCCCGCCAGGGCGTTCATGCGCTCCAGGTGGTCCAGGCCGGGCTTGCGGAACTCGTGGTCCTCGTCGAACCACTGGGGCAGCTCCTTCAGCAGGACCTCCACGCGCTTGCCCACCTCCTCGGCCTTGGCCTGGGCGTCGCGCCAGGAATCGCGCAGGCCGGAGAGCACATGCACACGGCCACGGTCGATCTCGGTGTCCAGCAGGATGCGGTTGAAAAGCGGCGGTTCGCGCATGACCAGATCCCCGAAGATCTCCAGGGACTGCCCGGTGAAGCCCATCTTCACCATGCACACGCCCTCGCGGTAGGCCGGTTCGAGCCAGCGCGGCGAACCGACCCGCACCTGCCGGTACAGGCCGAGTGCGTCCTTGTACTCTCCGGCCACCTCGTGCAGGCGCGCTTGCAGAAACAGGACGTAGCCCTGCTGAACGTTGGAGGGTCCGATGCGTCCGGCCTCCTGCCAGTAGAACTGCGCCATGTGCGGATCGTCGGACTCAAGGGAGATGAAGCCCTCAAGGCAGGCGGCCTCAAAACTGCGGCCTTGCTTCGCGCTTATGGCACGCCCAGCATCCTTGGCCTTCTCCAGGTCCCCGGACAGCAGCGTGTTGTACGCCTCGCGGATGGGCCAGGGTTCCTCGGGGAGGAGTTGGTCCGGCTCCACCGGCCACTCCCGGTTCTTGATGCGCGGCAAGACGGGCAGCATGCCGAGTTGGGCCGGGGTGACGGTGGAGAACATGCCCCGCAGGAGGACAGACTCGATGTTGCCGCTCCCTTTGAGCAGCGTGCTCACCTGCTGCACGAAGCGTGCGGTGTCCGTGGGCTCGTCCAGGCCCTTGAAGGCCGTGCCCATGTCGTCCAGATTCACGCGGCCCATCTCGTACCAGACATCGGCCCGGAAGGCCGGCAGGGCCCGGCCCGGGCACTGAGCCGGGGCATGGTTCTTCAGTCCGCAGTAGAAGCACTCCTTGCCCGTGCCAGCCAGCCAGCGGCGTGGCAGAGGGATCTCGATGGAGGCATGCCCGCTTTGCCCCTCCTCGCCCCGGAAGCTCACGTTGCACCAGGAGTCGATGTTCTCCTGGTCGCCACCGAAGCTGATCTCGTTGATCTTGAAGGAGTCGAGCAGCGGGAAGGCGTCGCGGTAGTGCATGTGCAGGAAATCCGGGGTCAGCCGGTTCCAGTCCAGGCTGAAGCGGTTGGGCAGGTCCATGGAGAAGCTCATGCCCTTCTGCTCCATGATGGCGAAGACGCACGGCCAGTACGCGCGCTGGGTGGCCTTCAGCTCATTCAGGAGGGTTGACATCTCCACGCAGTACATGCGCAACTGGCGGTAGCTCTCCAGTGGGAAGATGACGAAGCCCAGGGCGTCGTCCGCCAGGTACTTGATGCCCAGACGCTGGAACATGCCCTGGACCTCGGAAAAAAAGGCGCGCCAGCCGGCGATGGCCTCACGCTCGCCCAAGCGCCCCAGGGGCCGGATGACGCTGTACCAGGTCATGGGCGACTCGTAATCCAGGCCCTGGTCGGACAAGAGCGGCATCCAGCCGCTGCTGGACAGGCCCTGCATGGTGATCAGGGGGCCCAGCGACAGGCCGTTCACGTTCTTCACGGACTCGATGAACTTGGGATGCACCAGCGTCTCCAAGTCTTCGGCGACACCGGCCTGCTGGCGGGTTATGTCGCGCGACACAGACACGGTGAGGCCCAAGTCGTAGCCCACCATGGCGGTAATGGGCACCACCTGGCAGAACAGCGGCAAGGGGTTCAGCTTGGCCCAGATCTGCAGCTTGGCCAGGGCGCGGAAGACCTCAGGCGAGAAGGATATCCAGAAGCTCTGGCAGGGGTCTTCCACCACCTGCACCATGCCGTGGTCGCGCAGGGTGTGGCCAACAGCATTGTTGAATGATCCGGACCAGACCATCCACAGCCCGTAACCGGAGCTGATGAGCCGCGCCTGGGAGACGGTCGGCAGTCTTTCCAACAGCGTCGAAAGAGTATACATTTCCTCTCCAGGTGCAATATCTACCGGAGGTCATTCATGGACATAAGCCAGGCCATCGCAGAACTCAAGAAAACACCGGGGTTTTCCGAGAATGTCGGCATGATCCTTGTGCACAACGGCGTGGTGCGCGGCTGGTCGCGCAAGGACCACAAGGACGTCAGCGCCGTGGAAATCACCCCGGACCACGCAAAGATCCAAGCCCTCTGCGAGGAATTCCAGAAACGTCCTGGCATTTTCCGTGCCATCGCCCACGCCGAGGGCGGCGTCAAGCGCCCAGGCGACGACGTGCTGTTCATCATCGTGGCCGGGGACATCAGGGAGAACGTCAAATCCGCGCTCTCCGACCTGCTCGACCGCATCAAGAGCGAGGCCGTGAGCAAGCGGGAAGTCTTTGCCTAGCACCGGGTCGGCGCACCCGCGCGAACCCCTTGCCATAACACATTGATCGGCAGCCCCGGCGCGAAGCATAAGGTCCAGCATGGTCATTTTCCAGGTTGTCAACGTCCGCTGGTTCAACGCCACAGCCTGGTACGGGCTGTATTTAAGCCGCCTGCTCATGGAGGCCGGGCACACGGTGGTGGTTCTGACGCAGGCAGGCACCGATTGCCACGCCAAGGCCCTGGAATGGGGCCTGGACGCCCGGCCCGTGGACCTGAACAGCGCCAATCCCCTGCGCCTGGCCATGGCCCTGTTCCAACTCATGCGGCTGCTGCGGGCAGAGCGGCCGCAGGTGGTCAACTGCCACCGGGGCGAGGGCTTCTTTCTCTGGGGACTGCTCAAGGCGCTCGGCTTCTCCTTCAACCTGGTGCGCACGCGCGGCGACCAGCGCCCGCCCCGGGCGGACTTT
>MGTN01000013.1:26434-36291 GCA_001799475.1 Desulfovibrionales bacterium GWA2_65_9
GGCGCGGGTGCGCGCCGAGTTCGGCTTTGGCGAGCGCGAGACCGTGCTGGCCCTGGTGGGCCGCTTCGACCAGGTCAAGGGCCAGCGCGAGACGTTAGAGGCCGTGGCCCGGCTGATCCACAAACAGGGCTACCGCAAGCTTAGGCTCATGCTTCTGGGCTTCGGCAGCGCATTGGGCCAGGACGAGGTTGAAGCCTGGGTCCGCGAGTTCAAGCTGGAGCGCTTCGTGCGCATCACCGGCAAACGCGACGATGTGGCCGCCTGCCTCTCTGCCGCAGACCTTGGCATCGTGGCCTCCCTCTGGTCCGAGACCATCGCCCGCGCAGCCCTGGAGATCATGGCCGCCGAGCGCCCGCTCCTGTCCACCAACGTGGGCGTCATGCCCGACCTGCTGCCCCCGGAGGCCCTGTTCGAACCCGGCGACGTGGACGCCATGACTCGGCTCATCGCCAAGGCCCTGGACGAGCCGGACTACCGCAAACAGCTCCTGCGCGCGCAGGATCTCACCCTCTCGCAGCTCTCGGGGCGCGACTTCCTGCAGCGCACCCTGACCCTCTACGAAGGCCTCCTGGACTAGGCCTGTTTCTAAGATCCCCGCGAGGCCTCGCTCTCTGTCAGGCGTTCCGTCGGAGCCCCATACGCTACGAGAAACGGGCGGCAGCCTTCTTGAGCATGGCCTCCCGCGCCGCGTCCGCGTTGTTCGTCGAGATGGTTATTGCCCGGACGCGCAGCTTTTTCGCGGTTTCTCCCCAGCCAGGAGGAGAGATCGTCTTCGAGGACGCGACATCGGCACATCAAGTCTGATCTGGCTGCGCGGCGTTAGAAACAGGCCCGGGACGGCCATTGCGGGCCAGGCCTCCCCGGCCCCAGGCTAATAGCCGCTGTCCGAGCCGCGCAGGCGGTCGGCCACGGCCATGATGGTGCGCGTGTAGGTATGGGAATGGTTGTAGCGGTAGAGCACGGCCATCTGGCGCTCGCGGGGGAGATCCGCCTTCCAGCCGTTGGCCTTGAGGTAGCGGGCGGTGCTGAGGAGCGCGTCGGCAACGCTGAACAGGTCCACCCGGCCATCGCCGTCCAGGTCTGCGCCGTAGCGCACGGCGTTTGTGGGCATGAACTGGCAGATGCCGATGGCCCCGTAGACCGAGCCGGGGATGCTCGCCGGATCGAAGCCTGCGGCCTTGGCATAGACCAGCAGGGCCTTGAGCTCCTTGTAGGCCCAGGAAGACTTCTGGGCCGTGCGCCAGCGCAGCCACAGGGCCAGCTGGGGCGCTATGTCGCGGCGTTCGATGAGCGGGGCCACCAGGGCGAAATCACCAGCCAGGGCCATGCTGGCCAGGGTCGTCAGCGCGCCCTTGGTGCCGATGGTGCGGCCGAGCTTGGTCTCCACCAAGAGCAAGGCCACGAGGATCTCCTCGGGCACGTCGTAGCGCGAGCGCGCCTCGCGCAGTGCGCTTTGCTGGTCTTCCAGAAAGCTTTTGGCCTGCATGAGGAGCAAGGGGTTCAGGTAGCTCAGGTAGATCTCCGGGGCCTCGGCCTTGGGCTGTTCCTGGGAGAGCTTCACGTCGAGCAGGGCGTTCATCTTGCGCGCCATGACCTGGGGGTCGAAGCGCACCTCGGGCCGGGCGAAGAGGGCCTCCATGCGGCTGCGGTCAAAGCCGTCAGTCTCCAGACGCCGCACCAGGGGGGCCCACTCGTTCTGGGCCTGGGCCAGCACTGGGGTCATCGTCAGCAGAATGAAAAGCGCGGCCCCCAAGGACCGCGCCACAAAAGATCTTCCGAGCCCCGGCCTGGCAGGGGCAACCGCAGTGTTCAGAAACAGGCTGCGGCGGGACTCACAGGCGGTCCAGCGGCACAAAGGCCACCTCCTCCTCAAAGTCCTCGTCAAGCTGCCGGGAGAAATCGCGGATGGGATGTGTGGCGCCGCAAACCTTGCAGCGCAAAGAGACCTCGCGTCAGGCCCGGTTGACGAACAAGGCCCCCCCGCAAGCCGGACAGCGCAGCCCCTCCAGGGACTGCGGCTCCGGCCGCCGGCGGTAGGAAGACAGAAAACCCATGGTTTGCCCCTACTTGAGGGTGGAGAGTTCGGGATTCTTCTCGCCCATGGCCACGTACAGGCTGGAGATGGCCGTCTGGTAATCGGTGAGGGCCTGGGAGAGCTGGGCCTCGCTGTTGCTGACCTTGGCCTGGGCGTCCAGCACATCCGTGTTGGTGCCGACCTGGGCCTGGTAGCGCGCCAGGGCCATGCGGTAGGACTCGCGGGCGGCGTCCACGCTCTTCTTGGCCACGCCGATGCGGTCGGCGGCCTCGCGCTGGCTCAGCATGCCCTGTTTGACCTCATAGCCCGCGCCGAGGCGGGTGTTGTCCAGCGCCGCGCGCACCTTGTTCACGGTCTCGTCCGCGCTCTTGTACTTGTAGAAGGTGCTGCCCCACTGGAAGAAGGTCCAGGAGGCGCTGGCCCCGACAGTCATGTAGGACTTGCCGGTCTCGGACAGGTTCGGGCTGCCGGAGAGCCCCGGCTGGTCGCCCTTCCTGTAGAAGTCCATGTCCGCAGTCACCTGCGGGTAGAAGTCGCTGGCCGTGATGCCCGCGTCCTTCTCAGCCATCTGCACGCTTTTGATGCCCATCAGGATGTCCGGGCGGCTCTTGTAGGCCCGGTTCAGGCACTCGTTCAGGTCCAGGCCGAAGGGGGCGTAGACCAGATCGCCGACATATTCCACCGGAGCTTCCAGGGGCAGGTTCAGCAGCGAGTTAAGCTTGGCCCGGGTGGTGTCGTGGGAGTTCTTGGCCTTGAGCAGATTCTGCTCGGCCGTGGCCAGATCCACCTCGGCCTGGAGCACGTCGAGCTTGGGCTTGAGGCCCACATCGAAAAAGGCCTGGGTGACCTTGAGCTGCGACTGGAGGCGCTCCACCGAGTCCTGGGCGCTCTTCACGTCCATCTTGGCCTTGAGGTGGCCCAGGAAATTGGTCTGGATGGCGCTGATGAGGGACAGCTCGGCCTGGGTCAGGTTGGCGTCGTTCTGCTCCTTGGTCAAGCGCGCCTTCTGGTGCGTGTTCAGGAGCTTGAAGCCCATGAAAATGGGCTGGTGGATGTTCAGGCGCCCGGTCCAGGTGGTCTGGTCGCCGGAATTGGCGCCGGCAGTGGTCTTGGGCTGCTCGCCATAGCGCGAAAAGCCGTAGGAAGCCGTGGCCGTGGGGAAAAAGTCGGCCAGGGACGAGTTGACCATGTAGTCCGAGCCCTGAAGCTGGGCACGGGCTCCGACGATGGTCGGGTTGGCCACCAGGCCGCGCTCAACGCTCTGCCTGAGGTCCAGGGTCGTGGGCACGGGCAGGGCCGCAGCCTGGGACTGGGCCTGGGACTGGGACTGACCCAGGATCGGGGTTTCGGCTTTGACCGGGGCCTGGGCCGACGCCTGGGCCGACGCCTGGGACTGGTCCTGGGCCAGGGCCGGACCAGCAAGACAAACCGCCAGGCCAAGGGCCACGGCATGTCGAAGGGCTTTGGTACGCATGGTCGGTATCCTCATGAACGAATAATAGTGACAGGCGAATATGCGCCTGATGCTGTATCGGCAACTTTCAAACAACTGTTTATACCCCACGTCCGCATAAACCGCAAGCAGCGGGCACCTACACAGCCGCACAATCCGAGGGGTCGCCCTGGAGCTTCTCGATGCTGTGCGCCAGGGCCGGAACAAGCGCGCCCAGGCATTCGCGCACGGCCTTGGGACTGCCCGGCAGATTCACGATGACCGCGCCCCCCAGGGTGCCGCACACCGCGCGCGACACCGCCCCATGCGGCGTCTTGGCCAGGCTGGTCATGGTCATGGCCCGCTCGAAGCCGGGCAGGCGCTTCTCGATGACGGCCAAGGTGGCCTCCGGGGTGACATCGCGCGGGGCCACGCCCGTGCCGCCCGTGGTGCAGATGAGGTCATAGCCGTCCTGCAGGGCCAGTTGCGTCAGCAGCGCACGGATGCCGCGCTCCTCGTCCGGCAGCACGAACCCGCGCGCCAGGGAGAGCGGCATGGCCGCGCGCACAAGCTCCTCCACCAGCGGCCCGGAGGCGTCCACGCGCTGCCCGGCCGCGCCTTTGTCGGACAAGGTGATCCAGGCCAGGGCAAAGCCCTCGCGCGCGGCCGAAAGCCTGCGCGTATCGTCCAGGCCAACGGGCGCCGGGACCAACGTCTCCAGGAGCCAGCAGGCGGCGTCGGGCATCTGGGCCTGGCCCGGCCACCACAGCCGCCCCAGCACCCGGTGCTCCTCCTGCTCGCCGCGCAGCACATGCCCCGGCCTGAGAGGAGCCAGGGGCCCGTCCATATGGGCGCAGGGCACGCCGGGCTGGGGCGCGTGTCCGGCAAAGAGCAGGAAGCGCTGGCCAGGGGTCTGCCCGGTATTTTTAGAAAACCGCAGGGTGATCTCGCTCATGTGTGCACCATTTTCCTAGGCCAGTAGAACTGCTATGATTCCAGCAAGAAAGATGCCGTCGAACGTGCCCGCCCCGCCGATGGACAACAGCGGCGCATCGAGCATGGCCCAGGTGCGGCGGTTCAGCAGGTGCAGGATGTCCGCGCCGATGAGGGTGCCGAGCGTCCCGGCCATGTAGGCCGCGCGCGGGGCCAGGGATTCGTGCCCAGGCAGATCCGGGGTCAGCAGGATGGCTGTGAGCGCGGCCACGGCGGGCGGCAAGAGCACCGGCACGGCTATGCCGATGCCCGGAGTCGGGCGCGCCAGCAGGTAGCAGGCCAGGGCCGAGATCACCACGCACAGGGCCAGCCAGCCGCCCAGCATCCCGCTGGCGTGCATCTGCCAGAGGAACCAGGCCGAGAGCAGGCAGGGCACCAGGCAGCCGCCCACATTCACGGCCACGACCTGCTCGCTGAGCACCAGGTCGTCGCCCTGGGCCTCGCCCATACTTATCCGGCCTGAATGCATCTGACCAAAAGAATCCTGCCCGGGGCGCACGCGGTGCATCCTGAACAGCTGGCTGGCCGGAGCTGCAATTCCTCGCACAAGGCGCGTGCCTTTGTGCAACGGGATGTTCACGCTGCTGCCCAGGATGGTCGCCAGAAACACCACCATGCCCTGCAGGCCCGTGAGCCCCAGTTTGCCGAAGGCCGTGGCCACAAGGCTCATGGGCAGGAACACGAACAGCCCGAAAAGCGCCACCACCACAAGAAAGAGGAGGAACAGCGGCGGGCCGGACCGGAAGAACAACATGGCAGCTCCCTGCGCTGGCTGGCGGCGAGATCGCGGACGAAGGAGCGCGAAATATCGCTGGCCAAGCGCGGTCTGGGCGGTCTGGGCGGTTGCCAGGGCCGCAGGAATCAGGATATCGAGCCGGGAGAGTAGCAACCCGGACGCGCGATGTAAACCGCGCCAGCCGTTTAAAACACGAGGGAGAGGCCACATGAAGGGCATCATTCTGGCGGGCGGATCAGGCACACGGCTGCACCCGCTGACAAAGGTCATCAGCAAGCAGCTTCTGCCCGTGTTCGACAAGCCCATGATCTACTACCCGCTGTCCACGCTCATGCTGGCGGGCATCCGCGACATCCTGGTCATCTCCACTCCTTCCGACCTGCCGCGCTTCCAGGAGATGCTCGGCGACGGCTCGAACCTGGGGCTCAACTTCTCCTATGTGGCCCAGCCAAGCCCGGACGGCTTGGCCCAGGCGTTTGTCTTGGGCGCCGACTTCATCGGGGACGACAGCGTGTGCCTGGTGCTGGGCGACAACATCTTCCACGCCCAGGGGTTGTCCGGGGTATTGCAGCGCGCGGCCGCGCTGACCAGGGGCGGCACCATCTTCGCCTACCCGGTGCGGGACCCGGAGCGCTTCGGCGTGGTCGAGTTCGACGAGGACCAGAACGTGCTGAGCATCGAGGAGAAGCCGCGCATTCCCAAGTCGCGCTATGCGGTGACGGGCCTGTACTTCTACGACAACGACGTTGTTGCGATCGCGCGCAATCTCAAGCCCTCCCCGCGCGGCGAACTGGAGATCACGGACGTGAACAACGCCTACCTGAAGCGCGGCGACCTCAAGGTGGAGCTGTGCGGGCGCGGCTGGGCCTGGCTGGACATGGGCACGCACGAGTCGCTCCTGCGCGCGGCCAACTTCGTGCAGATGGTGCAGGAGAGCCAGAGCCTGCGCATCGCCTGCGTGGAGGAGATCGCCTTCCGCATGGGGTACATCGACGCCGGGCAGCTGGAGAAGCTGGCCTGCTGCATGCTTAAGAACGATTATGGGCAGTATTTGATGGAAGTGTTGCGGGGGTGAGGCCGTACTGACATCTTACAACTTGTCGGCCTTGGATGTTTTTGCGCGGACCGTCTCCGAAGATGTCCGTCAAGCATTGCGTACGCGTGACGCCTTAATTTGGTTGCGGCCACAAGCTTTGGCTTGGTAGAGCAGCTCATCCACTTGGCGAACGATGTTCATGAGCGTTCCATCTACAGTACACCGAACAGCTACAACACCAAAACTGGCACTAACGTAATCAGCTACGTTCGACCCTTTGTGTGGAAGGGCAAGAGCCAGAATGCCAAGACGAATCTTCTCAGCAATGGCGACCGCACCATCAAGGTTTGTCTCCGGCAGAATGCAGGCGAATTCTTCACCACCATATCTGGCTGCCAGATCAGCGGGACGGGAAACACTTTCCTCTAAAACATGGGCAAGCTGCCGCAGGCACTCGTCGCCTGCAACGTGTCCGTATATGTCATTAAAGGCCTTGAAGTAATCAATGTCCAAAAGGATCAGTGACAGATCGGCCCCTGAGCGGGTATGCCGGGCATACTCCAAGGCCAGCACCTCATCAAAACGCCGTCGGTTGGCTATTCCCGTCAACCCGTCAGAAGCGCTCAAGGCTTCAAGCTTGTGGCTATACTCCTCCAACACCTTCTCGGCGCGCTTGCGTTCGGTGATGTCCTCGAAAATGGCCACGCCACCTAGGGACACGCCATCAATGGTCTGGAGAAGTTTGAACAACGCTTTAACCGAGGTTGTATTGTTCCCCGTGACTGAGGTGTAGTCGCCCTCGTAACTCCCCAAGGCACCATTAATGGAATCCTGGACGGCCTTGATCATACCCAAGTCTGTCAATTGTCTGAGCATATTGAAACCCAGAATCCTTTCTTTGGGTGCACCAATGATCTCGGCAAATTTCAAGTTAAGGTCCACGATGGTGCCACGTTCGTCGAAATGCATAATCCCAACGGGAGATTGGTCGAAAAGCAGGCGGTAGTGCTCCTGACTATTGAGCAAAGCCCGCTCTCGACGCCCCAACTCCTGGAACAAGAAGGCATACGGCTTGACGAGTCCGGTCTGGAATACAGCCTTGTACAACAAGTAGGAAGCAGCAATGCGTATACAATGCCCGACGAAGTTGGAAAATCCGTAAACACTCACATAAAACGTGAAGGCAAGTTCGGAAAGGGCAGTAAAAACTAATGACCAGATAATCGTAATATATACGTCTCGGTCAAATGCCTCTCTGTTTTCATAAAGAAGGTAGATGGATGTAGCAAGTATGATACAGATAATATACTCTGCGTATTTCTTGAACGGGGTCAATCCACTGCCTTCTATGAAACAATCTGGAAAGTACCCCTGAAAGATTATGAAGACAAATATTCCGGCAATAGTGACAAAGGTTATCAAAGGCAGGGTGCGGTGGAATCGCAGTTTAAGAAATAGTCCGGCCACAAGCATAGAGATGGATTGTAAAATACGGGCTGCAATCCAAAGCTGTGTTGGCAGGTTAGGATCATTATCTCCAAACAACATCATGCCTTTATACGACAATGCATGCAGCAAGTCTATAAAGCCATAGTTAAGGCATGCAATGCCAACGATCAGCAGGTAGCGATTGGTCATGTGGTGTGCGGTATTCCAGACCAGCAAGAATACACAGCACGAGATTATAACGGTAAAAAACTCAGCCAGGGTATGGAAGAGCAAAAAGTTATTCGTGGAGAGAAAGAAGAGCACCGCAAAGATCACCACTGAACCCGCAGCAAAGGCTAACCGCTGGGTATTGAAGAGTGATTGGCGTGCAATCTGGTCCATATTATTCTCACTTCCAATAATTACTGAAATTCTCAATGGAGAACTTCTGGCTCAATTTCACAAAGCTGTTGCTTCATGCCATCCTTACCACCGCCAACCTTCGCGGCCTTGCCCAAGCCGCCCCCCCCTCTACCGCCGCCCCTCCTTGCACGCCCGCAACTCGTCCACACACCCACGCTCGCAATGCTTGAGGTTCAGCATGTCGCCGTTCGCGGCGTAGTCGTCCTTGCACTGGATGCGGCAGATGGCCAGCTTGTCGGCGCAGCAATGCGGGTCGGACGGGTCGCGGCCAGGGCGGCAGTCGCTACGGTAGTTCTTGAGCGAGGGCGAGGACTTGCGCAGGATGAGCACGCCCTCGGCGTACGCCGGGTCAGGGTTGCAGCAGACCAGCAGCAATGCCAAAGTAAACCACAGCAGCAGGCGCATGGCGTCCCCCTCCTGTGACAGGTTGCAACCCTACCCGCCCTCCTGCCCGTCCTTCTGCCCGACAAGCCGCCGCGCCAGATCCAGCGCCGCGTTAAAGCTCGTCAATTTTGCTTTGCCCGTGCCCACCAGGTCATAGCCCGTGCCGTGGTCCGGCGAGGTGCGGATGATGGGCAGGCCGAGGGTCACGTTGACGGCCTCGCCGAAGTGCAGAAGCTTCAAGGGCGCAAGCCCCTGGTCGTGGTACATGGCCAGCACAGCGGCGTAGCGCCCGCGCGCGGCAAAATGAAACAGCGTGTCCGCCGGGATCGGGCCTTCAACGTTCAGGCCCGCGGCCTTGGCCTCGCGCACTGCCGGGCCGACCACCTCCTCGTCCTCGCGGCCGATGCGCCCGGACTCGCCCGCATGCGGGTTCAGCCCGCAGACCCCGATGGGGCCATGCCCTGGACCGGCGAGGCCCAGGCGCGCCACGAACTCCGCCGTGTGCCTGAGCGCCCGCAGGATGCGCTCACGCGTCACCAGCCGGGGCACGTCCGCCAGCGGCGGGTGCGTGGTCACCAGGCTCACGCGCAGCACCTGCTGGGACTTCTCACCGGGCAATGGCTCTGTCGGCATCGGCCCGCAAAGGTGCATGGTTACGCCATCACGCCCGACCCCCAAGCCCTCGGCCAGGAACTCCGTGTGGCCGGGGAAGGCGAACCCGGCCTGCTGCAAACAGGCCTTGTTCAGCGGACAGGTGACGACCCCCTGGATTACCCCGGCCTTGGCCAGGCGCACGGCCAGCTCCAGGCTGCGCCCGGCGGCGATGCCTCCGGCCGTGGCCGGTGCGCCGGGCGGGTAGTCCAGCTCGGACAAGCCCTTGGGCTCGATGAAATAGGCCCCTGGGGGCCGTTCAGCCAACTGTTCGGACACCGGGGCCGAGTCGTCCAGGACCTCGAAGAAGCGCGGGCGGCCCTCACAGGCGCGCACCAGCGCCGACAGCGGCCCGATGATCAGCAGGCGTTCGCCGCGCTGCTGGTAGTGCTGCGGGGTGTCGGCCAGGGTGCGCACCACCAGCTCCGGCCCCAGCCCGCAGGGGTCGCCCAGGGTGACGGCCAGGGTGATGGCCGGAGTTTGTGCATGCAGCTTCAAATGTCCCCCTAGGGCCTGTTTCCAAAAGATGGATTTTGTTCCCTGGCGAGGAGCGGGCCTATTTTGAGGCCAGGGAGTGTACTCATGCAGTACAGCCCTGGACCCAAATCGGCTCGCGCCGACTTCCAGGCGCCGTCCAGGGGGCAAAAGACGCTTTTCGGGACAGGCCCTAGCCCGGCATGAAGGCCATGGCCGACAACGGCGGCAGGGTCAGGGTCAGGTGCGTGGCCCCGCCCTGGTC
>MGTN01000013.1:36314-41853 GCA_001799475.1 Desulfovibrionales bacterium GWA2_65_9
GCTGTAGCCGTGGCGCACCACGGGCGTGAAGTTGAACACCCAGAGCACCGGGGCGCGGCCCCGCGCCAGGCGCGCAAAGGCCAGCACGGAGTTGCTCCAGTCGTTGACGCTCATCCACTCGAAGCCCTTCCAGCTGGTGTCGGCCTCGTACATGGCCGGGGTCTCGCGCAGGACGCGGTTCAGGTCGCCCACCAGGCGCGCCACGCCCGTGTGCGAGTCGAAGCTGTGCAGGATCCAGTCGAGCTCCTGCTTGCAGTTCCACTCGTTCCACTGGCCGAACTCGCAGCCCATGAACAGCAGCTTCTTGCCGGGGTGCGCCCACTGGTAGGAGAGCAGCAGGCGCAGGTTGGCGAACTGCTGCCACATGTCGCCGGGCATCTTGGACAAGAGCGCGCCCTTGCCGTGCACGACCTCGTCGTGGGAGATGGGCAGCACGAAGTTCTCGGTGAAGGCGTAGAGCATGGAGAAGGTCAGGTCGTTGTGGTGAAAGGCGCGGTGGATGGGCTCCTTGGAGAAATATTCCAGGGTGTCGTTCATCCAGCCCATGTTCCACTTGAAGGTGAAGCCCAGGCCGCCGGTGTAGGTGGGCCTGGACACGCCGGGCCAAGCCGTGGACTCCTCGGCGATCATCAGCGCGCCGGGATAGTGGGCGTGGACCACGGTATTGAGTTCTTTCAGCAGTTCGATGGCGGCCAGGTTCTCGCGCCCGCCGAACTCATTGGGTATCCACTCCCCGGCCTCGCGCGAGTAGTCCAGGTAGAGCATGGAGGCCACGGCGTCGATGCGGATGCCGTCGATGTGGAACTCCTTGAACCAGTAGAGCGCGTTGGCCAGGAGGAAGTTCTTCACCTCGTGGCGGCTGTAGTTGAAGATGTAGGTGCCCCAGTCCGGGTGCTCGCCCTTGCGCGGGTCCTCGTGCTCGAACAGCGCCGTGCCATCGAAGCGCCCCAGGCACCAGTCGTCTTTGGGGAAATGGCCCGGCACCCAGTCCAGGATGATGCCGATGCCCTCCTGGTGGCAGCGGTTCACGAAATAGCGCAGGCCGTCGGGCTCGCCAAAGCGCGAAGTGGGCGCGAAATAGTGGCTGGTCTGATAGCCCCAGGACTCGTCCAGCGGGTGCTCGGCCAGGGGCATGAACTCGATGTGCGTGAAGCCGAGCGACTTCACGTAACCAATGAGTTCGTCGGCCAACTGTTGATAAGTCAGGAAATTGCCGTCGCGCATGCGCCAGGAGCCAGCATGGACCTCGTACACCGACTGGGGCCGGTTCAGCGGCGGATTGTGGCGCTTGCGGTCGTCCAGCCACTCGGCGTCGGTCCACGCAAAACCATCCAGGTTCCAGGTGCGGGCGGCGTTGCCCGGGCGCATCTCGGCGAACAGAGCAAAGGGGTCGGTCTTGAAGGTGGTCTGGCCGTGGCGGTCCTTGACGGCGAACTTGTAGAGCTCGCCCCGTGGCAGGCCGGGCACGAACCCGGCCCAGATGCCCGAGGAGCCCACGGGATAGAGCGGATAGTTCTTGCCCCACCACTCGTTGAACGGCCCAACGAGGCTGATCTTGCGCGCGTTGGGCGCCCAGACGGCGAAGCGGAAGCCCGGCAAACCCTCCTGCTCGTGTGGGTGCGCGCCCAGGATGCGGTACAAATCCCAATGCTCGCCCTTGCCAAAGAGATACAGGTCAAAGGGCTCGATGAAAACCGGCTGGGTGACGATTTGGCTCATGCTGTTGGCTCCGGGTTGGGCTGCGACCTTCAGGACCGGGCGGCGCGGAACCCGCCCTATCTTTTCCCTACCCTACTTGCGCGCCGGAGACAACGCCCCTGCGCCAAAGCCACTCGATATGGCCTCAGAGCCCAAGCAGCGCCGCCAGGGGCGGCCACGCCGCAAGCAACCCGGCCATCTCGGCGTAGCCCTCGGCATCCGGGTGGATCATGTCGCCTGCGGCCAGGGCGGCCATGTAGCGCGGCGAGGATGACAGCGGGGGGAAAAGATCAAAGCCGGGCACGCCCAACTCGTCGCAAACAACGAGCAACGCCAGGCCCAGCTCGCGGTTCCTGGCGGCCCAGGCGGGATCGCTGGACGGCGGCGGGGTCACGAAGAGGGTGCGGCCCCGGCCGGAGACCACTGCGGCCGCGCACAGCATGTCCCTGGTGGCGGCCACGGCCTCGGGCAGCGGCACCTGCTGGGGCCGGTCGGCCGCGCCGAAGCTGAAGACCAAGGCCATGTCCTCGCCGGGACGCTGGCGCCGCGCGGTCTCCTCCTGCCAGCGCGCGGCCACGCGCACGGAGCAGTCCCCGCGCAGGCCCAGGTTGCACAGGGTCAGCGCAGTGGCGCGCGCCGGGTCCAGGGCGAAGCTGGCCCGGGCCAGACGCCCGACCCAACCCAAAGCCTGGACGTCGCCGATGCCCTGCACCGTGGAATCGCCAAGGAAGCAGACGACCACGCCAAGCCTCCTTAGGTCAGCTTGAGCCGGGCCGTGGCCCGGTCCACGTCGATGGCCAGCACCAGGGTCTTGTCCAGGATGCCCTCGTCGTAGGGGAAATCGTCGCGCCCGGCGTGCTTGCGCATGAGGGTGTTCAGGGCCGCCACCTTGTCGCCGCTCTTTTCAACCACGCGCACCAGGCCCGAACCCAGCACGCTGCGGAACGTGTAGCCCCACTGGCAGGCCAGCTCACCGGTCTTGGGCTCCAGGTCGACGGCAGCGGAGAAGGCCACGCGCGTGCGGCTGGCCACGGCCTGGCGCAGGGCCTCGGCCTTGCGGCCCTTCTTGGAGGAGTGCAGGTAGAGCACCCCGTCCTCAAAGGCGGCGTTCACAGGCACGGAGTACGGTCCGTCGCCGTCCACCAGGGCCAGGGTCACATACTCCGCGCGCTCCAGGATATCCGCCACCACTGCCTGATCACTCGTCACGTCCTTGCGCATCAATCCTCCGAAAGCCTGTTGGTGTTGCTCACAATATCCATTTTATGCCAAATGCCGCAGGGCCACAAGTCCGCAGGAAACACACCCTGGCGGGGTTGCCAGGGCGGAAGCGGATGTTTACTGTCTGCGGGCCGCCGGGACGAGCATATTTCCCGCGCCACAGGAGCCCTCAATGAAATCCGCCGTACTGCTCTTCGCCAACCATCCCCTGCCGGTGCTGACGCCGGAAGCCCTGGCCTCCGGAAAGCCCGACGCCCTGGCCCTGGCCCTTTTGAAAGACACCCTGCGCAACCTGGCCGATGTGGACGCCGACGTGTACCTGTTCCTTGAACCCGGCCAGAAACCCGGCCAGGACCCCGGCCAGGACAAGGACCACCTGAAGGACCAGGCCAAGGCCCTGCTCGGCAAGGGAAAATTCAAGATCGCCAACGCCCTGGGGCGCAACCGCACGGTGCAGCAGCGCAACGCCTTCCGCCTCGTGTTTTCGCTCCAGTACGAGCGCGCCATCCTGCTCGACAACGCCACCCCGGACCTGCCCGCTCATGCCGTGCAATCGGCCCTGGACGGCTTGGGCTGGAAGGGCGCATGCATCGGCCCGGTGCCCTCCTCCACGCAGGACCCGGACTCGGAACCGGAGCAGATCTACGCCCTGGGCTTCCACACCGAGGGCTGGATGACCGAGGCCTTTGACCAGGTGGGCCGCGACCGCCCAGGCCTGTTCCGCAGGCTGGAGACGCTGATCCTCTTCTACGAGCGCAAGGTCCGCCTGCTGCCGGGATACGCGCCGATCACCGCCCTGGACCAGTGCCCGGCCCTGGCCGAACGCTGCCAGGGCACGCGCTTTGCCCAGCTGCCCTCGGTGCGCCTGGCCGGAGAACGCCCGGCCTAAGACTCGGCCCAAAACTCGCCGTGGACCGCCGGCTCAGACAATGGCCCGGCCCGGCCGGGGCTGCTGGCCGAGCAGCTCCACCAAAATCGTGAGGCCGCGCCGGAGCTCCTCGCGGCTGCGCGCGGCGCTCAAGGACACGCGCACGGCCATGGGCGCTGAGGTCTGCCCCAGGGCAAAGGACTCCCCGGCCACCACGACCACCCCGCGCTCCAGGGCCGCGCGCTCGAAGTCCGACCCGCGCCAGGGCTCCGGCAGCTCCAGCCAGAGAAAATAGCCGTCGCGCCGGGAACGGAAACGCTGACCGGCCAGGACCTCCCGCGCCAGATCGCTGCGTTTGGCGCCCTCGGCGCGCTTGCGCGCCAGCACCTTGCCCGCCGTGCCGTCATTGATCCACATGCAGGCCAGCTCCACGCACAGCGGCGCGGCCAGCCAGGTGGTGCCGGTGATGCCCAGCGCCAGGCGCTCCACATGCTCCTGCGGACTGGCCACAAAGGCCACGCGCAGCCCCCCGGCGATGCTCTTGGACACGCTGGCCACGAAGAACGTGCGCTCCGGGGTCAGGCTGGCCAGGGTCAGGCTGGGGTCCTCGGCGGTGAGGGCGTAGGCCGCATCCTCCAGCACGAGCAGCCCGCGCTGCCGGGCGATGTCCGCCAGGCGCGCCAGACGCTCCGGGCCGGCGCCGGCGGTGGTCGGGTTGTGCACGCCGGGCATGAAGTACAGGCCGCGCACGGCCTCGCGGGCGCAGGCCTCGGCCAGGGCCTCCGGCAGCACGCCCTCCCCGTCGCAGTCCAACGGCACGAGCTTGAGTCCGGCCAGGGCCGCAGCAGTCATGAGCCCGGGATAGTTCAGACTGGCCGCAGCGATGCGGTCCCCAGGCCGGAAGAGCACGGAAAAGAGCACCACCAGAGCGTGCTGGCCGCCGCTGGTGATCAGCACACGCTCCGAGTCCACGGACAGGCCGAAGCGCGCCAGCCAGGCCGCCCCGACCTCGCGGTGCCGGGCCATGCCGCGCGAAGACTGGTAGCGCAGCAATTCCTGCACGTCCCCGCGCCCGGCCAGCTCCCGCAGACCCGCGCCCAGGTCCGGGTCCAGGCCATACATGCCCATCACCAGCCCCAGGTCGATGCGTTCCGGCTGCGAGACATCGCTGCCCCACCAGGGCGTGGCGTCGTCGCGGCCCAGGGAGACCACGGTGCCGCGCCCGACCTCGCCGCGCACCAGCCCGCGCCGGGCGGCCTCGGCATAGCCGCGCGTCACGGTGCCCACGGTGACACCCAGGGCGTCGGCCAGGGCGCGGTGCGTGGGCAGGCGATCGCCGGACTTGAGCGCGCCGCGCTCCACGTCGGCCATGATGGCGTCCGCCAGCCCGAGATACATGGGCCTGTCCCCTGCCAGTTGTGGTATCCATATTGTCATAGTGACAATAAATACATTGACCGCAAGTTTCTGTCAACATATCTCCTGACTCACAGCCCAATCGCTCCAACACGTTGCGCGGGAGCATATTGCGAGACACCATCAACACATACAATGCCACATTGTATCGATCAAAGACCATAAGCTGAGATGCTGGAGGGAACATGGCAACGCGCCGGACGTCTATTTTCGCCGGAACCAGGGCTGCCGCGCCCATCGTGCTAGGCATGCTGCCCTTTGCGCTCATTTGCGGCACGGTGTCCGTGGCCAGCTGCGTGCCCCCGGTGCGGGCCGTGGGCATGGCCGCCAGGCAGG
>MGTN01000014.1:0-608 GCA_001799475.1 Desulfovibrionales bacterium GWA2_65_9
CCTACACCTTCCAGCGGGCCGAGACCGAGCCCAACGTGGACATCCCCTTTGACCTGATCCGCCGCGAGCAGAGCCACACCGGAACCCTGTCCATCACCTATCCGTTCTTCGTCTGGCTTGAGGGCTCCGTGAGCGGCGGCATCAAGCACGATTACGAGCGCAAGATCGAGGCGCTCATGCTCTCGCCCAAGCTCACCTTCCGGCCCCTGGAGCGCATGCGCTTCGAGCTTGGCTGGGACTACGCCAGCGAAGGCAGCACCGTGGCTGGCGGCGAATCAAGCACCTACACCGCAAAATTCTACTGGGTCTGGTAGGGGGTATGGACGCCAACCGCCTGGCCGCACGTCCCGGCAAGACCTCCTCCATGAGCTATCTGGTCGAGGCGTTGCTTGGCTTCGCCCTGATCACGGCCGTGAACGTCATGTGGTTCCGCGCCAACCTGGGCTTTGTGGGCATAAGCCCGCACCCGTACTGGGTCGTCGTGCTGCTGCTCAGCTCGCGCTACGGCTTCCTGGCCGGGCTGTTCAGCGGCGTCGTCTCCGCAGCGCTGGCCATCGGTCTGTCCATCATCGGGCGGCAGGGCACCACCATCTATGAGCTGTGGAAGC
>MGTN01000014.1:636-786 GCA_001799475.1 Desulfovibrionales bacterium GWA2_65_9
CAAGCAGGAGGTGGACACGCGCATCCTCTCCCAGGAGCAGACCCTGACCACCATGCACGAGACGGCCCAGGCCCTGCGCTCGCTCAGCGAGGGCGAGCTCTACCCGGCGGCCCTGGACATGGTGGCCAAGTTCCTTGGCGCAGAGGCCAG
>MGTN01000014.1:793-20312 GCA_001799475.1 Desulfovibrionales bacterium GWA2_65_9
TATGCCTTCGATGCGGGACGCCTGAAGTTCAAGGCCGCCCTGGGCGAGCTGGAGAACCGCAAGCGCCCCGACGACCTGCTCCCGGACGAGGGTCTCATGGGCCGGGCCTTCACCAGCGGGCATGTGGCCTCGGCCAACGTGCTCCTGGAGATGTACGAAAAGGGCGTGCTGCCGGATATCGACACCCTCATCGCCGCGCCGCTGGTGACCAGCGGCAACAAGGTTCTGGGCGTGCTGAACATCGAGCAGCTGCCCTTCCTCAAGTTCAACTCCCAGACCATCCGCATGGCCGAGGTCTTCTCCGGCTGGTGCGCAGACGCCCTGGAAAACGCGCTTTTGTACACGGACACCAAGTCCAAGACCATCACCGACGACATCACCGGTGCCTACACGATCTCCTACATGAACGCCCGGCTTGTCGAGGAATGCGCCCGGGCCAGACGCTACAAGACGGATCTGGCCATGATCGTTCTGGACATCCTGGGGTACGTTGAGTACTCCGAATCAGAGCAGCGCGAGATTCTCATGTCCTTGAGCAAGGCCCTGAAGACGCTGCTTCGGAACATCGACCTGCTCTTCTCCGGCGACGAGCCCGGGCGCTACATCATCCTGATGCCGAACACGCCTCTCGTCGGCGCGAAGGTGGTGGGCGGCAAGATCGTGCAGCTCGTGGGCGACATGGGCAGTGTGGTGGCCTCGGTCCAAGGCACCTTGCCTGTGGGTATGGGTGTCAGCGCCTTTGCTGAGGCCAGCAACACTCCGGAACTCATCCTGGAGACGGCCCTTGCTGATCTGGAGGCGAAGAAGGCCTGAGAACAGGGACAGATCTTCGGATACGAATAAGGACAGCGGCGGCAGGCATGCAGACGAACACTCCAGAGGATCCGGCATTCTACCAGGGCTTCATTGCGCGGCAGGCGGTCTTCGACGCCAAGCGTAGCATCTGGGGTTATGAAATCTTCTATCGCCAACGGCTGGAAGCCGCCGGGGCCGCAACGGACCACAAGGCCATGCTGGAAGTGGCCACCCGGGCCTTTTTGAGCCCCCAGTGGCAGCAGAGCCCCAACTCCTATCTCCTGGTGACCCTGGACCCGAAGTCCGACCCAGCCGACGTCACCGGAGTCCTGCCCAAGGGCCGGTCCGTGCTCAAGATCAGCGAAGACACCCTCGCCGCGCCGGGCATGCAGGAAACCCTCGTGCGGCTGCGCCAGGAGAACTACCTGATCGCCCTGGGGGATTTCACCGGCGCGAGTTTGGGCACCCCCATGCTGGACATGGTGGACATTCTCGCCGTGGACATGCAGCGCGACAACCGCGATGCGCTCATCGCCGAGGCCCTGCAGCAGAACGTGCAGCGGCCAGTGCAGATTCTGGCCAGGAAGGTGGAAGACGTGCAGACCTTTGCCGTGGCCAGGGACGCGGGGTGCAGCCTGTTTCAGGGGTTCTTTTTCCAGAAGCCGGAGCGCATCTCAAGCAAGGTCATCTCCTCAAGCCTCGCCGGCAGCCTGGGCATCCTCAAGATGCTTGAGCAGGAGGACCCGGACATCAGCGCCCTGGCCCAGGCCATCCAGAAGGATGTGTCCCTGAGCTACCGCCTGCTCAAGTTCCTGAACTCGCCCTATTTCGGCTTCGCCCGCGAGGTTTCCTCCATCAAGGTGGCGCTGATTCTGGCCGGCTGGCAGCAGATGCGCACCTGGCTCAGGCTGGTGCTCATCACGGAGATGAAGCCCAAGAACAAGCCAAGCGAACTTATCTTCCTCTCGGCCCAGCGCGGGCGCTTTCTGGAGCTGGCGGCCCAGCGCACGGGCGGGCGGCGGATGAACTCCGAGCGCCTGCTCCTGCTCGGGCTGTTCTCCCTCCTGGACAGCATCTTCGACATGCAGATGGATGATGTCGTGGGGTCCCTGCCGCTCGACCAGGAGCTCAAGGACACGTTGTGCCTGCGGCCCACGGCGCTTTCGCCCTGGCTGGGGCTGGTGCACAGCTTCGAGCGCGCGGACTGGCAGCAGCTCGAGTCGCGCTTTGAGGCCCTTGGGGTCGATCCCGTTGTGGTGGCGGCCTGCTACACCGAATCCATGCAGTGGGCGCACGCCATCTTCAGCTTCCTGAACTAACGCTGCGGACTGGCCGCTCTGGACTGGCCGCCTGCTCCCTGGCCAGCACCAGCCGGTACCAGGCGATGGTTCTGGCCAGCCCCACGCTCAGCACGGTCTCGGCCTTCCAGTCGGACTTGCCGGTCATCTCCGTCACGTCGGCCACGGAATCCACGATGTCGCCATTGCGCGACGGGTAGAACAGGCACACCGGCTCGCCGTCCAGTTCCGCCTCCTTGGCCGGGCCGATGTTCACGACGATGGCGTTGGGCTTGTCCGCCAGGATGAGCACGATGCGCGCCAGGGCCACGATCTTCACGGCCTTGCCCGTGCCGATGTTGTACACGCCCGTGGGCAGCAGCTTCTCCCCGACCATCCCCGCAGCCGTCAGGTAGGCCTGCACAACGTCGTGCACGTAGACGAAATCACGCGTCTGCTCGCCGTCGCCAAAGATGGTCAGGGACTGGTTGGTCAGGGCCTGGGACATGAACTTCGAGATGACGCCGCTATAGGGGCTTGCGGGATCCTGCCGGGGGCCGAAGATGTTGAAGAAGCGCAAGGACACGCCGATGGGGCTCCTGCTCACCGCGCGGGAGGACAGGTATTTGGCGTTGCCGTACGGGCTCAGCTGAAGGGTGTTGTCGTCGGCGTACGCCTCCTGGATGGGCATGCGCTCCTCGGCCCCGTATTCCGCTGCGGACCCGGCAAAGACCAGGCGCGAGGCGCCATGCTTCTCTGCCGCTTGGAGCAGGCGCTCGGTGGCCAGGAAGTTGATGTCGTAGGTCTCGTCGGAGTGGGTCATGGAGTAGGGCACGCTGACGATGGCCGCCAGGTGGAACACCGCGCGGATGGGGCCAAACTGCTGGAAGAGCTCCTCGAAGAGCGCCGGTTCGGCGATGGAGCGCTCAAAGAACGTGAACCGCTCATGGCTGCTGAAGCCCTGCATGTTCTCCGGCTTGCCGGAAAAGAAGTTGTCCACGCCGAGGACGCTGTGGCCCATGTCCAGCAGGCTTTGGGCCAGGTGGCTGCCCACGAACCCTGCGCAGCCGGTCACCAGGCAGACCTTGCCCACGAGGGGCTCTGCGCTGTCCTTGATTTCAATGGTGTTCTGCATCATGGGGGGACCTGTCTAAATGGGTTGCCGGGCAAAGGTGATGAACTCCAGGTCCTGCACCGTCTGCACCAGAAGGTAGAAGCCGAGCATGAGCGAGAAGAAGCAGGCGTAGGCGTAGCCGAAGCCGTAGAACGGGAAGCCCAGCCAGAGGCTCAACTGGGTGAGCCCGGCATTGAGGATGAGGTAGCAGAAGGCGACGGACAACACGCGCTGGCGCAGGTCGAAATAGAACAGGATGGTCACCGTCAGCGACATGAGGGCCTGCAGGAAGGAGCCGATGCAGCTGATGCGCAGGAGCGGCACCTGGGTGGGGGAGAGTCCGCACACGGTGAGGATCTCCGGGGCGAAGACCACGCACAGGGCCGTGATGCCGCCCTGGATGATGAACATCTCGCGGATGCTGGCCTTGAGCATGCCCGCCATGCCCTCCTTCTCTTCCAGCAGGGTGGCGAGAGGGCGTTTTTCGATGATGCACTGGTAATAGCGCCGGTAGTGCTCGTAGAAGCCGGTCTCGATCTTGACCATGAACACGGCCAGGGCCGGGACGATGCTTAAGTAGGAGAGAAACACCGGGCCTTCGTAGAAGTCGTGCACGGTGAGCGGCACCACGATGGTGCGGGCGGAGGGGGCCAGCCAGAAGACGAACTTGTCCGCCCAGATGGCCAGGTTGTACACGAAGCCGATCAGGGCCAGATCCCAGTATTTCTTGAAGTAGGACAGCACGTCGAATTTGAGCTGCGTGTGCTGGTCGAACTCCGAGAGGATGATGGCCAGAAACCAGAACACGCTGACCACAAGCCCCAGGGTGTAGCCAGCAATCCGGCCATACAGGCCGAACAGCGGCTCCAGCGCCCAGACCCCGGCCACGGAGAGGATGGCGCCCACGGCGAAGCCGACGACGATGTTGTTGTAGTCCTTTACCGCCGAGAGCATGATCATGGTCAGCCAGAGCAGGCAGACCACGTCGAAGAGCACGATGGCCATGGCCTTGTACAACCAGGGCAGCGGCCCGGAGTGAAACACGGCCAGCCCCACGAACAGCCCGCCGAGCAGAACCAGGATCGAGCAGGCCACGAAAGCCGAGAGCAGCGCCTGGTCGTCCTTCAGGTACAGCCTGTCGGCCAGAAACCGCGTCAGCACCAGCTGGAAGATGCCCACGAAGATGAGCGAGTAGGCGAAGACATAGACCACCGTGGTGCGGAAGATCTCGCCGTCCTGCTCGGCGCCGCTGGTGGCCGAGAGCGCCGTGAGCACGCCCAGACAGGTGATGGACAAGAGCCACGGGCCGGAGGACAACAGCGCGGCGTACAAGTATGCGCGGATGTCGCCCATGAAGTTGTCCTTGTCCAGGAGCTTGCGCAGCTCGAAGCCGATGCCTGCCATGCCTTACATCCTGCCGGGCATGGCCATGCACTCGCGGTACAGGGCCTTGTATTTGCTGATGAGGTCGGTCTCGGCGTAGAAGCGCGTCACGCGCTCCCGGCCGCTTAAGGACATGGCTCGGCGCAGCTTGGGGTTGAGCAGAATGGTCAGGATGCCCTGGGCCGTGTCCATGGGCTCGGCCGGGCGGGTGATGTAGCCGGAGGGGCCGAGTTCCTCGTCCTCCGGGGTGCGCCCGTGCAGAAGCTCGCTGCAGGCGCCCACGTCCGAGGCCACCACCGGGATGCCCGCGCAGTTGGCCTCCAGGATCACCAGCGGCTGGGCCTCGCTGACGCTTGTCAGCACGAGCACGTCGAGTATTGCGTAATAGTCGTTGACGAAGACCTTGCCGGTGAAGGTGATGGTCTGATCCAGGCCCAGCATGTGCACCAGTTCGTGGCACTCGCGCGCATACTCTGCCGACTCGTCCTCCGGTCCGATGATGTAGCCCTCAATATTCTGCACCTCCTGGGTGACGATCTTGATGGCCCGGATGAAGGTCTTGACGTCCTTGATGGGCACCACGCGCCCCACGAAGCCGATCTTGAACGGCCCCTCGGCCCCGCGCTCGTCCTCGAAGGTGTCGGCGCGCGGCTTCAGGTTCTCGTAGCGCGAGAGGGTGATGCCGTTGGGGATGACTTCGGTCCGCTCGGGATCGGAGCCGCCCAGGATCTGCATTTTGCGGTTGCCCTCGAACAGGGTGATGACCCGGTGCGCGTGGGCGTACGTCAGGCGGCTTAGGGTCTCGAAGATGTGGATCCAGAGGTTCTGGAAGGTGCCCAGGTCGCGCTCGATGCGCAGCCGGTCGTCCTGCTCGGTGTGGATCCACTTGGACTGCGCCACCTCGATCTTGCGTTCCTTGGTGTAGATGCCGTGTTCGGTCAGGAGCATGGGCCGGTCCATGCGCAGGCTGGCCAGCACGGCCATGAGCCCGGCGAAGCCGGTGCAGATGGTGTGGTAGACCTTGGCCTTGGGCAGGGGCGCGTTGATGACGTTGCAGATGGGCAGGTGCGTGAAGCGGTAGGTCCAGAAATAGTCCAGGAACGAGGCTTCCGGATGCCTTTTGTTGTACAACTCCAGCATGATGTTCCAGGGCGTGCGGCCGAAGACCATGTCCTTCACGTCAATCTGCCCGCCGGAGGCGTCCAGGGTCTTCACCAGAGCGAGCAGGCCTCCGGAGCCGGTCATGTTGGGGTCCAGGTGCCACTGCCGGATGGTCTCCATGAGCGCCGCCCGGTCCTTCTTGCTCATCTTGGCGGTCTTCTGGGTGTCGTGGTCGTGCAGGTAGACCAGCCTGGGGTCCACGAAGTTGTCGGGCACCTGGAAGCGGTACTCGGCCTTTTCCTTGGCCGTGGCCCGGATGCAGACCGAGGTGAAGGTCAACTCCGGCATGGACTTGATCAGGTGGTGGACCCAGGTGGACACGCCGCCGGGAACATACGGGTAGGTGCCTTCCAGAATCAGGCAGACATCGTAGGTCTTCTCAACCATGTTCAACCTTGCCCACGCTGGACCAGAACTCGAACAGGGCCAGCGGGTCCGGCTTCTGCGGCCGGGGAGCATCGGAGGCGGCCATCTTTCTGGCCTGGGCCGCCAACTGGGCCAAGTCGCGTTTCTGGTAGGCGATCTGGGCCAGGCCCAACTGGGCCTCGGAGATCGTTTCTTCCTGGCGCGTGCATTTTTCGAACATCTGCCAGGCCTCGCGCAGCAAGCCCAGGTCGAGCATGGCCTGGCCCAGGAGCAGCATGGTCTGGGCATGGCCGGGCTCCAGCTCAAGGGAACGGATGAGCGCGTCGCGGCAACTCTCCAGGTGCTGCCTGCGGGCAATCTCGTCGGCCAGGCCGGAGTCGGCGTAGGCGCGGTACTGCTGGCCCAGGAGGCGATAGACTGCGGCGCTGGGCGACTGCTCAAGCGTCGCGTTGAGCGTCTGGATTCGTTTGGTGAAGCCGTCCTCAAGCTCGGTCAGGGCCGAGTGGGCGTAGAAGCGCACCTCCGGGAATTCGTCGGAGAGGCTCTGGCGGAGCAGACTGACGGCGTTTGGCGTGCCGATGCGCTGGAGCAGCTTGACCGCGCCGCGCTTGAGGTCCGGGTCGTCGCCCTGGAGCACGTCGATGACCGGCTCAATGGCGATCTCGTCGGCCAGAACCTGGCCTACCCGCTTGCGGGTTATCCAGCGGGAGTCATCGCCCAGTGACGTCTCCAGGCTTTCCTTGAATTCCTTGATCCTGTTCTTCTGGCGCATGAGCAGTTGCGCGCAGAGAAGCGCGGACAGGCAGCCGATGATGCCTGCGCCCGGAAGGCACAGGGTGAGCGCGGCGGTGAGGCCATAGATGGTGCTGCGTGTGGCGGACCATTGCCGGAACAGAAGTCCGGGCAGGACAAAGACCAGGGCCGAGGCCACGAGCAGGCACAGGGCGATGACCGCAACCAGTGGTTGTCCGCCGGTGTGGAACCGCCAGGTCGCAAGAAGGCTGGCGCTGTGCAGCAGCAGCGCCGCAGACCAGATGAAGAGAGCGCCTGTGCGCCGGGTGGGCTCAAGTTTCTCGTCCACGAGCCAAGTGTTCCTTGCTACAGTTTATATGCATGCGCTATAGGCAGGATAAATCTATGCGATTTGTGTGCCGTGGTCAACGAAGCAGGGCGGACGGGCCGTGGTTTCTGGTCTGGTTCGGGGGGAGAGGCTTCTGCCTGTAGGCCGGAGGACCGGCCTTGGGCCTTCAGGTGGAGGTCTGGGCGTGGCTGGTCAGGAACCGGTCCAGTTGATTGGCGAAGGCGTTGCGGTCGGCGAGGCTCAAGGGGGCCGGGCCGCCGGTGGCTACGCCCGAGCTGCGCAGTTCGTCGAGCATGTTGCGCATGGTCAGGCGCGCGCCGATGTTGTCTGTGGTATACAGTTCGCCGCGCGGATTGAGGGCCAGGCCGCCGCGTTCGATGACCTTGGCCGCGAGCGGGATGTCGGCGGTGACCACCAAGTCGCCCGGCTGAACCAGGGCGGCGATGGCTTCATCGACCACGTCAAAGCCTTGGCCCACGCGCATGGTGGCCAGGTGCGGCGAGGCGGGGACGCTCAGGTTCTTGTTGGCCACAAGGGTGGTCTTGACGCCCCGGCGCATGGCCGCGCGCACCAGGATGTCCTTGATGGCGCTGGGGCAGGCATCGGCGTCCACCCAAATTCGCATGGGCCATATCTGCATGGGCCGTGTCTGCACGGGAGACTCCGGAATTATTGGAAGGGGGGATGGCGGAAGCGTATAGGGGTCGAACCTACCGAACGCCTCTCGACGTTCCACTGGATTTGAAGTCCAGGCGCCACACCGGTGACGATACGCTTCCCCGGCGCGTTTTGCGGAGTACCTGTTTTGGCTTCTTGGCGCAAGTGCCGAAGGGCCTTGGGCGGCACTTGCTTTTTCATGAGTATGCCTTATCTTGGGCTTCATTGATCGGGCCGCGCGGGAACTGTCTTCCCCGCACAACCATAGGCCAGCGGCCCAGAACGTGCCTGTTCGCTACCGGAGGATCTCCGCTTGAATAGCTTCACCAAGAATTTGCTCATCTGGGCGACAATCTCGCTCGTCATGGTCGTCCTCTTCAACCTCTTCAGCCAGCAGCCCGCGCCGCAACTCAAGCTGTCCTACAGCGACTTCGTGACGCACGTGAAGGCCGGCGAGGTGGTCTCGGTCAAGATCCAGGGCCCGAGGATCACCGGTGTCATGGCCGGGGACAAGAAGTTCATCACCTACGCGCCCGACGACCCGAACCTGGTGCCCTCGCTGGTTTCCGGCAAGATCCAGGTCACGGCCGAGCCGCCAGAGGACTCGCCCTGGTACATGACGCTCCTGGTGTCCTGGTTCCCCATGCTGCTTTTGATCGGCGTGTGGATCTTCTTCATGCGCCAGATGCAGGGCGGCGGGGCCGGGGGCAAGGGGGCCATGAGCTTCGGCCGGTCCAAGGCCCGGCTCATCAACGAGGACACCCAGAAGGTGACCTTCGAGGATGTGGCTGGCGTGGACGAGGCCAAGGAGGAACTCTCGGAGATCGTGGACTTCCTGCGTGAGCCCAAGAAATTCACCCGCCTGGGCGGGCGCATCCCCAAGGGAGTGCTGCTCGTGGGTCCCCCGGGCACCGGCAAGACGCTGCTCGCCCGCGCCGTGGCCGGAGAGGCCGGAGTGCCGTTCTTCTCCATCTCCGGTTCGGACTTTGTGGAGATGTTCGTCGGCGTAGGCGCTGCCCGCGTGCGCGACCTGTTTCTGCAGGGCAAGAAGAACGCGCCTTGTCTCATTTTCATCGACGAGATCGATGCCGTGGGTCGGCAGCGCGGCACCGGCATGGGCGGCGGTCACGATGAGCGCGAGCAGACGCTCAACCAGCTGCTCGTGGAGATGGACGGCTTCGAGTCCAACGAAGGCGTCATCCTGATCGCCGCCACCAACCGCCCGGATGTGCTCGACCCGGCGCTGCTCAGGCCCGGCCGCTTCGACCGCCAGGTGGTGGTGCCCAATCCGGACGTGCGCGGCCGCAAGCGCATCCTGGCCGTGCATACGCGCAAGAGCCCGCTGGCCGAGGAGGTCGACCTGGACGTGCTGGCCCGCGGCACACCGGGCTTCACCGGCGCCGACCTGGAGAACCTGGTCAATGAGGCCGCGCTCCACGCCGCCAAGATGGGCAAGAACCACGTGAACATGACCGACTTCGAGGAGGCCAAGGACAAGGTGCTCATGGGCAAGGAACGCCGCAGCATCATCCTCTCCGACGAGGAGAAGCGCACCACGGCCTATCATGAGGCCGGGCACGCCCTGGTGGCCAAGCTCATCCCCGGCACCGATCCGGTGCACAAGGTGACCATCATCCCGCGCGGCATGGCGCTCGGCCTGACCCAGCAGCTGCCCGTGGACGACCGCCACAACTACTCGCGCACCTTCCTGGAGAACACGCTGGCCATGCTCTTCGGCGGCCGCGTGGCCGAGGAGCTGGTGCTGAACCAGCTGACCACGGGCGCCAGCAACGACATCATGCGCGCCACCAAGATGTCGCGCAGCATGGTCTGCCAGTGGGGCATGAGCGAAAAGTTCGGCCCCATGAGCTACGGCGACGACGGACAGCAGGTGTTCCTGGGCCGCGACTTCATGCAGCACAAGGACTACAGCGAGGAGACCGCCCGGCTCATCGACGCCGAGATCCGCCATTTTGTGGACGAGGGCTACCAGCGCGCCAAGAAGCTCTTGAGCGAGAACATGGACTCCCTGCACAAGATCGCCGAGGCCCTGCTTGAACGCGAGAGCCTGAGCGGCGACGAGATCGACCTGCTCATGAAGGGCGAGGTCCTGCCGCCCCAGGTCGACGAGAACAACGTGCGCCGCGCGGCCAAGGCCTATGAGGACATGAGCCGCCAGTTCGGCGACACGCCTCCGCCCTTGGCTGCCCCGGTCGACACCCCCGAGCCCGGCGAGTTCAAGCTGGACGAGGCCCCGCCAACGCCTCCGCCCCTGGCCAGGAAGCCGGGCCGGAGCGATGATCGGGACGAGGAGTGATCGGCGGGAACACATGGCATGTGTCCGGGGGCAGGGTGCTTGGCCCTGCCCCTTTTCTTGTTGCCGGCATCGTCAACGTCACGCCGGATTCGTTCTTTGACGGCGGACGCTTTCTGGACCCGCAGGCCGCCGTTGCCCAGGGCCGCGAGCTGGCCTCGGCCGGAGCGCACATCCTGGACGTGGGCGGCGAAAGCACGCGCCCCGGCGCCCTGCCCGTGTCCGAGGCCGACGAGCTGGCCCGGGTCGTCCCGGTGGTGCGTGAGCTGGCGCAGCTGCCTCGTATGAGCCAGGACGGCATGCCGGGCTTCCCGCTCCTCAGCGTGGACACCTACAAGGCCAAAGTGGCCGACGCGGCCCTTGCTGCCGGGGCGTCGATCGTCAACGACATCTCGGCCTGCCGGTTTGATCCGGGCCTGCCGGACGTGCTGGCCCAGCACCAGCCCGGCTACGTCTTGATGCACAGCCTGGGCCGTCCGGGAACCATGCAGCAGGGCCCCCGCTACGACGACGTTGTGGGCGAGATCATGCATTTTTTCGAGGAGCGCCTGGCTGCGCTCACCAAGGCGGGGCTGCCCGAGGCCAACATCGTGCTTGACCCGGGCATCGGTTTTGGCAAACTGTTGGAGCACAATCTGGCCATCCTGCGTGGTCTGGAGCGTTTCGGCGCCCTTGGGCGGCCGCTGTACGTGGGACTGTCGAACAAGAGCCTCTGGGGCCAGCTTCTGGGCCTTGAGCCCGGCGAGCGCCAGACCGCCACGGCTGTGGCCTTGGGGCTGCTCGTGGCGCGCGGGGTGTTCGTGCACCGGGTGCATGATGTGGCGCTGGCCCGGCAGGCAGCCCTGATCGCCACGGCCATGAGCTGACGGACTGAAAAGAAGGGGACGATGGACTATTTCATCAGCCTGAACGTCGCCTGGCGGGAGGCCTTGGACATCCTGCTCGTGGCGGTCATCTACGCCTACATCATCCACCTGGTGCGCGGCACGCGCGCCGTGGCCGTCATCTACG
The DNA here is from genome assembly GCA_001799475.1 of Desulfovibrionales bacterium GWA2_65_9. GTDB lineage: Bacteria > Desulfobacterota > Desulfovibrionia > Desulfovibrionales > Desulfovibrionaceae > Humidesulfovibrio. The sequence goes on from MGTN01000014.1 coordinate 11,953, forward strand.
GCCTGGTGCTGGTGCTCCTGGTCTACTACCTTTCCAGCGAACTCGGACTGTACTCCCTCAACTGGCTTTTGACGAATTTCCTGGGCTCCATCGTGCTCATCATCATCATCCTCTTCCAGGGCGACCTGCGCCGGGCCCTGGCCCAGATGGGGGCCGGGCGGTTCTTCAAGAAGCCGCAGCTGGCCGAGGCCGTGGTCGATGAGATCGCCCAGGCCGTGATGACCCTGGCCAAGGGCCATGTGGGCGCGCTCATCGTCCTGGAGCGCCACGTGCCGCTCGGCGACGTCATCGAGCGCGGCGTGCCGCTGGACGCCGTGGTCACCGGCTCGCTTTTGACCACCATCTTTCAGGTCGACACACCCCTGCACGACGGGGCCGTGATCATCCGCCGGGGGCGCCTCGCCGCTGCCGGGTGCATCCTGCCGCTGTCCTCCAAGCTCAAGGCCCAAAGCCTCTTCGGCACGCGCCACCGCGCGGCGCTTGGCATCAGCGAAGAGTCCGACGCCTTGTCCATTGTGGTCTCCGAGGAGCGCGGCACAGTGTCCATCGCCATGAGCGGACGGCTCACAACCTCACTGAACGACCAGCGCCTGCGCCGGGTCATCAAAAACGCCCTGGAACGCTAGCCATGCTCAAGAACTGGAAAGACATCGGCATCGCGCTGGCCCTGGCCATCCTCACCTGGTACCTCATCACCGGCCGGGAGAAGGTTGAAGTCTGGGTGGACATGGGCGTGGAGATGACCAACGCGCCCGAGGGCCTCATCATCCGCAAGGGCCTCATCAGCAAGATCGAGGTGCGCGTGCGCGGCCCCAAGGGCCTGGTGCGCTCGCTCGACCGCCGCAAATGGACCTATTCCCTGGACGTGAGCCGCCTCAAGGTCGGCGAGAACCTGGTCGACATCGACCGCGAGCGCATCCCCTTGTCCATGGCCTACGAGGTGGTCGAGGTGAAGCCCTCGCGGCTCATTCTCTCCGTTGACCGCCTGGCCAAGAAGGAGCTGCCCGTGGTGGCCGAGTGGCGCGGCGTGCTGCGCAAGGATTTCCGCCTGCTTGAGATCAAGACCGTGCCCGAGGTTGTTGAGGTGCGCGGGGCCGAACGCCAGGTGCGCACCATGACCCAGGTCCGCGTGCTGATGCAGAACGATTTTGAAGATCCTCCGGCCACCTGGACCGACGATGTGCCCATCAAGCTGGCTGAGGGCATTGAGGCCAATCCCGGCCAGGTGAAGGTGACCCTGCGCTTCGGCCCGGAGGTCAAGACCGCGTGGGTGCGCGTGCCGGTGCACCTGAGCACCACCATCGGGACCACGGCGCAGACGTCCGTGAAGAACGTGCGCCTGCAGGTGGAGGCCCCGCTGCCCATGCTGCGCGAGGCCGAGGCCGGGCGCGACATCCCCGGCCTGGTGGCCACGGTGAAGGTCCCCGGCGGGCTCAAGCCCGGCCGCCACGCCCTGCCGTATGAAGTGGAAGCCCCGGAGGGCGTTCGCGTCGTGTCCCCGAAAGGCGAGAGTGTGACGGTTACCGTCCGGAACTGAGGGCTGTCGCCGTCCGGAACCGAGGGCTGTCGCCGTCCGAGACGCAGAGTAAACATCAATAATGAGCCATGATGGCGGCCCTGGCCGCCTGCATCAGGAGAGTGGAGAGCATGCGCGACAAGCTGTTTGGCACCGACGGTCTGCGGGGCCGGGTGAACGAATATCCCATGACCCCGGACATCGCCCTCAGGCTGGGCATGGCCGTGGGCCAGAAGTTCCGCAACGGCGGACGCAAGCACAAGGTCATCATCGGCAAGGACACGCGGCTCTCGGGCTATGTCTTTGAAACTGCGCTGACCTCGGGCCTGTGCGCCATCGGGCTCGACGTGTACCTGGTCGGCCCCATGCCCACCCCGGCCATCAGCTTTCTCACGCGCAACATGCGCGCGGACCTGGGCGTGGTCATCTCGGCCTCGCACAATCCATTCCACGACAACGGCATCAAGTTCTTCGACCAAAACGGCTTCAAGCTGGCCGACGAACTGGAGAACGAGATCACTGAGCTGACCCTGGCTGAGAACCCGGCCTGGGACTTCCCGGCGCCCGACCGCGTGGGCCGCGCCAAGCGCATGGTCGACAGCTGGGGCCGCTACATCGTGTACCTGAAGAACACCTTCCCGCGCGAGATGAACCTCAATGGATTGAAGATCGTGCTCGACTGCGCCCACGGCGCTGCCTATGGCGGGGCCGCGCTGGTCTTCGAAGAGCTGGGGGCCGAGGTCATCACCATTGGCGTCGCGCCCAACGGCGTGAACATCAACGAGGGCTGCGGCTCGCTCTATCCGGAGGTCGTGGCGGCCAAGGTGCGCGAGGTCGGCGCGGACATCGGCCTGGCGCTGGACGGCGACGCCGACCGGCTCATCGTTGTCGATGAGCAGGGCAAGGTGCTCGACGGCGACCAGATCATGGCCCTGTGCGCCCAGGACATGATGGAGCGTGGCGCTCTGCCGGGCGGCACCCTGGTGGCCACGGTCATGAGCAACATGGCGCTGGATATTTTCATGCAGGCCAATGGGGGTCGCCTTCTGCGCACCCCGGTGGGCGATCGCTACGTGGTCGAGGCCATGCGCCGCGAGGGCGCCATGCTCGGCGGCGAGCAGTCCGGGCATCTCATCTTCATGGAGCACTCGACGACTGGTGATGGCACGCTCGCGGCTTTGCAACTGCTGCGCATCATGTGCCAGAAGAACCGTCCGCTGTCGCTTTTGGCGCACCTGATCGAGCCCTTCCCGCAGGTCATGGTCAACGTGAAGCTGGAGCGCAAGGTGCCCTTTGAGGACCTGCCCGAGGTGGGCCGCGCCGTGGCCGCCGTTGAGGCCGAGCTTGCTGACCGGGGCCGCGTGCTCCTGCGCTATTCCGGCACCGAGCCCAAGGCCCGGGTCATGGTCGAGGGCGAAGACATCTCCCGCGTGGAGCAGTATGCCGCCGACATCGCGGCGGTCCTGGAGCGCTCCCTGCGCTGAAGGCGCGGGGAAGCGCGCAGCATCAAGACTGAGGAGGAAGCTCATGGACGTACGCAAGGTCGTCATTCCGGTCGCAGGTTGGGGCACCCGCTCGCTTCCGGCCACCAAGAACATCCCCAAGGAGATGCTTCCCATCTTCAAGAAGCCGGTGGTCCAGTACGTCGTCGAGGAGGCCCAGGCTGCGGGCATCGACACGGTGGTGCTTGTCACCAGCCAGAACAAGACCATCATCGAGGACCATTTTGACCACAACCTGACCCTGGAGAACCTGCTGGAGCGCAAGGGCAAGACCGCGCTCTTGAAGGAAGTGCGCGCCGTGGCCGAGATGGTCAACATCATCTCCGTGCGCCAGAAGATCCAGCTGGGCCTTGGGCACGCGGTGCTCTGCGCGCGCGAGGTCTGCAAAAACGAACCCTTCGCGGTCATGGTCGGCGACGACCTCATGTTCGGCAAGCAGCCCGGAATCCAGCAGCTGCTCGACGTGGCCAGGACCGAGAACATGGCCGTGGTCGGCGTTATTGAGGTGCCGGAGAACAAGGTCGACCGCTACGGCATCATCCAGGGCGAGGAGTTTATGCCCGGCGTGTACCGCGTGCGCAATCTCGTGGAAAAGCCGCCCCTGGGCACGGCCCCTCCGCGCCTGGCCATCGTCGGCCGCTACGTCCTGGTGCCGGAGATCTTCGACTACCTGGAGAAGCTCGAGCCCGGCGTGGGCGGCGAGCTGCAGCTCACCGACGCCCTGCAGGGCCTGGCCGACAAGAACCGCCTGCTGGCAGTGAAGATGCGCGGGCAGCGCTTCGACGCCGGGGACTGGGTGGAGTATCTGACGGCCAACATCTACTTCGCCCTGCACGACGAGGACCTGCACGACGACCTCGTCAAGCGCATCCACGAACTCGTGCCTTGCAAGGGCAAATAGGTCCCTTCGGGGTCCTTTCGGGACTTTCAGGGGGGGGACGTGCATGAGCCTAGCGCGGCAAGCTTGGCAAGTCTGGCTGGCCAGCCCGCCCTACGCGGCCTTGACTTACCTGTGCCCGGACTGGTTCCCGGACCCGCAGCCCGGCCTGCGCGTGCTGGCCCCGCTGGGCCGGGGCCTGCGCGTGGGCGTGCTCCAGGAGCCGACCAAGGCCCTGCCCCAGGGCGTTGACTTGAAGCCTCTGGTCTGGCCCCTGGAGCACGAGCCTGTGCTCGACCCCGGCACCCTCGACCTCGTGCGCGAACTCTCGGCCCGGCACATGGCCCATCCGGGGCGCGTGCTGGAGCTGATCCTGCCGCGCGGGCTGCGTTCGTCAAGTGCGTCCTTCTCCGTGGAGCACCCCGATTTCCCGGCCACCCTGAGCTCCAAGGCCCTGCAGGCTCTGCCGCCCGAGCGCCTGGCGGTCCTGGCCGGGCTCTGGGCCGGGGGCCGCATGCGCGTGCGTCTGGCCCCGCGCAGGCAGGCCGAGGAGCTTTTCGTCATGCTGGCCGCAGACCCGCCCTGGGCTGTGCGGCCCAATGCCGTGAACCAGATCCGCCTGCTGGAGCGCCTGTTCGATGCCGGGGCCATGAGCCTGGGCGCGGTGCGCGCCGTGTTCGGCGATGCGGGCATCCTGGCCATGAAGCGCCTGGCAACGGCTGGCATCGTGCGCTTGGGCGAGCCCCTGGACTCGATGGACGACTCCGGCAACCCGGACGAGGTCCCGGCCTGCGTGCCCCTGCCGGGTGAGCTGCTGCCGGGTGCGGATAGTGAAACCCTGAGCGCCACACCGGAACAGCAGGCCGCGCTGGACGAGCTCCTGCCTGCCCTGGAGTCCGGGGAGCCGCGAATGGCGCTCATGCACGGGGTCACGGGCAGCGGCAAGACCCATGTGTACCTGGAGCTGGCCAAACGCTGCCTGGAGTCGGGGCGCTCGGCGCTTTTGCTGGCCCCGGAGGTGGCCCTGGCCTGCCACCTGTGGCGCCAAGCCCGCGCGGCCTTGCCCGCTGCCGAGGCCTATTTCTCCCACGGCTACCAGAGCCCGCGCCGCCGTGAGCAGACCTTTTCACACATCAGCGCGGCCGGCAGCACGAAAAGAGGCCCGGTGCTCGTGGTGGGCACGCGCTCGGCCCTGTTCCTGCCCATCCGCGACCTGGGGCTGGTGGTGCTCGACGAGGAGCACGACGAATCCTACAAGCAGGAGGAGCGCGTGGCCTACCACGCCAAGGAGCTGGCCTATTCGCGCATCAAGCGCTCTGGGGGGCTCTTGGTGCTGGGCTCGGCCACGCCGGACGTGAAGACCTTCCACGCCGGACAAAGCGGCCAGCTCCCGGTGCAGACGCTCAAAAGCCGCGTGGGCAGCCGGGCCATGCCCGAGGTCCGGCTGGTGGACATCGCCGGCCTGAAGGACCCGGACGAGCCCTTTGCCCCGGAGACCCTGGCCGCCATCCAGACGGCCCTGGACGCGGGCGACCAGATCATCGTCATGCTCAACCGGCGCGGCTACGCCCCGGTGATGTACTGCATGGCCTGCGAGGAGGTGGTCCAGTGCCCGGACTGCCAGGTCGGCCTGACCTACCACAAGCTGCGTGAGCGCCTGGTCTGTCACTACTGCGGCCTGACGCACCCGTACCCCATCCCCTGCGCCAAGTGCGGCGGCGTGACTTTCGTGCCCATGGGCGAGGGCACGGAGCGGCTGGAGGAATATTTCCTGCGCACCTTGGGGCACGAGGTCTCGGTGCTGCGCATGGACCGCGACAGCGCGCGCCGCCAGGAGCGCCTGGAGGAGATCCTGCGCCGCTTTCGCGAGGGCGAGGCCCAGGTGCTGGTGGGCACCCAGATGCTCTCCAAGGGCCACCATTTCCCCGGCGTGACGCTGGTGGTGGTGGCCAACGCGGACATGGGCCTGTACCTGCCGGACTACCGCGCGGCCGAGCGCACCTACCAGCTCCTGGTGCAGGTCTCGGGCCGGGCCGGGCGCGGGGAAAAGCCCGGGCGCGTGCTGGTGCAGACGCGCAACCCGGCGCATCCCTTTTGGGACTTCGTGCTGCGGGCCGACTACCAGGGCTTCTACAACCGGGAGATCGCCAGCCGCCAGCGCTTCCGCTACCCGCCCTTCACCAAGCTGGCCCTGTTGCGCCTGAGTTGCGCGGCGAACCAGGAACACCTGGTGCAGGCGATGCTGGAGTTCGGCAAGGCCCTGCGCGCGACCGCCAAGCCCTTGGGCGTGGACGTGCTTGGCCCAGCTCCCGCGCCCATGGCCCAGTTGCGCGGTCGCAAGCGCTTCAACTGCCTGCTCAAATGCGCTGACTGGCAGCCCATCCGCGCGCTCTTTGTCGCGGTCTCGCGTTCGGAGGTCAAGCCCGAGGGCTTCCGCCTGGAACTGGACCTGGACCCGGTGAGCATGCTCTGAGATGCGTGGACTCGGGCGGCGTTTCAGAGGCTCTCGACAAGAAGGCCGTGCCCATGTATCAAACCCCGATGAGCCGCTCCATACACCTGCGCACCCCCTTCTTTTTCGCTGTAATGCTTATGTTTCTTCTCGCTCCACGGCCTGCGCGGGCAGAGCAGAAGATCGGCTTTGTGAACCCGCAGCGCGTGGTCAACGAGACGCACCTGGGCAAGACGGCCAAGGCCGATCTGGCGCGCTATGTTGCGGAGAAGGACCGCTTGTCCAAGGAAAGTGCCGCCCAGGTTGCCACCTTGCGCAAGGAGGCCGAGGCACCGGGCCTCCCGGCCCAGGACCGGGGCAGGCGCGAGGACCTGCTGCGCCGCAAGGCCGCCCAGCACGAGCAGCTGCTTACCGAGAACGCGCGGGACATCAAGGCCGAGGAGACCCGGCTTCTGCAATACGTCATGCGCCGGGCCGAGGCCGTGCTCGAGGAGCTGGGCAAGAAGGGCGGCTACGCCATCATCTTCACCGATCCGGCCGCCGTGGGCTATGTGGACAAGGCCTCGGTGGACCTGACCGAGCGCGTCGCGCGCGAACTCGACGGACGCAGCAAATAGCCATGCGCAGCCTCATCTCTTGCATCATGGCGGCCCTGCTGGTTCTGGCCTGCGCCGCCACCGGGCTGGCCAAGGAGCCGGGCTGGGGCCGCGTGTATACCGTTCGCGGCAAGGTGACCGTGCGCGAAAACCCGGAGCAAGCCGCGCTTACGGTGCGCGTGCTCAAGAGCGGCCAGAAGGTGCGTGTGGACTTTGAGGACGGCGGCTGGGCTGCAGTGTTCGATCCGGCGGAGACGGAGCGCGTCGAAACGCGCGCCCAGGGCTATGTGCGCCTGGCCGAACTGCGCTCTGAGGCCAAGCCCGGGGCCAGGTCCGAGGCCATGTCCGAGGCCGCGCCGCGCCCCGAAAAGCCTGACAAGTCCGGTAAGCTTCAGAAGTCCGCAGCGCCGGACACAGCCGACAAAGGCAAGAAGACAGAATCCAGGAAGGGCGCGCAGGCGCAGTCCTTTGGGGAAATCCGCGTGGCTGACCGCCAGATGGCCGTGCGCGCCGGACGGGACAAGGACACGGAGTTCAAGCGTCTGCTCAAGGCCGGGCAGCGTGCGCGCGTGGATTTCCAGGAGGACGGCTGGTTTGCCGTATTCGCCCCGGACGAGAAGGTGCGTGAACTGTCGCGCGCCTGGGGCTTTGGCCGCGACAAGTACCTGGTGCCGGAAAAGGACTACACTGGCCAGCCCCTGCCGGAGCCTTCGGAAGCTGCGGCCAAGGAGACTTTGGCCAAGCCGGCTGCGGCGGCCAAGGAAATCCAGGCCAAGCCCGCGCCGAAGCAGAAGCCCGGCGCCTCGGTCAGCGATGCCGTGGGCTACACCGTGCAGTCGCGGCAGGCGGACCACCTGCGGCCGCTGGCCCCGGTGGTGCTGCGCGTGCGCATTGATGTGACCGCGCCGCCAGCGCCCGAGGCCCTGCGCAAGATCATGCGCGAGATCTGGAAGGCCGAGCGCCGCAAGAACGAGGATCTCCAGGTGGAGGTGCTCCTGCCGAGCATGGACCAGGGCGGGCTGGCGTACGGCGTTGCCCGCTTCCACGACGATGGCCGGATCAAGGAATTCTGGTGGCGTGAGGTTGTCCTGCGCACCAAGCGCTAGGTGGCGCTGCGCATTACACGCCAGGACGGGCGCTGATTTTCCCATGCAGCAGCCAAAGCAAAGGGGCCGCAGATCACTCTGCGGCCCCTTTTTTTTCGTCGGTGTGGCGACTATTTCATGAACAGCTGGAGGGGCGGCCGGGGCACGGCCACGGGGAAGGCGCGTTTGGCCGCGGTTTCCTTCACGGGCTTGGTGTCCACAAAAACGTTGCCGCAGGAGTGGCACTTCCAGTGGCGCTGCTGCTTTTGCAGGCGCATGAGCAGGCCATCGCGGTCGTAGCAGAGCTGGCAGTAGGGTCCCTTGTGGCGTAG
>MGTN01000015.1:0-949 GCA_001799475.1 Desulfovibrionales bacterium GWA2_65_9
CAAAGCCTTTGACCTTGATCTGTGCGGGTTCGTTCAGGCTGAAGTGGTCGCGCACCAGGGCGGCGGTGCGGGCGGAGAGCAGCACGCCGCCCTTGGGCGCGTTGGACTCCAGGCGTTGGGCCAGGTTCACGTTGCGTCCGAGCAGGGTGAATTCGCGCCGCGTTTTGGAGCCCATGTCGCCGACGATGCAGTGCCCGGTGTTCACGCCGATGCGGGTCTGGATTTCGTGGCGGCCCTGGGAGCGCCAGCGGGCATTGAGCTCGCGCAGGGCGGCCTGCATGTCCACGGCTGCGGACACCGCCGCGACGGCAGAGCGCCGGGCGTTCTCCACGGAGTCCACGCCGGGCGTTTCCGGGTAGCCGAAGAAGGCCATGATGCCGTCGCCCATGAACTTGTCCACGGCGCCGCCATGCCGGAAGATGCAGGCGGTCATCTCCTCCAGGTATTCGCCCAGGAAGCGCTGCACCTCGGCGGGTTCCATGTGGTCGCTCAAGGAAGTGAACCCGGCGATGTCCGAGAACAGGATGGACAGGTCCACGCCCCGGCCCTCCATGATGTCCGTGCCGGACTCCAGGATCTGCCGGGCGATGGCCGGGGAGAAGTAGGCTTCGAGCATGCGTTTCTGGCGCGCGCTTTCCCCGGCGGTGCGGGCCAGGCCGTCGGCCAGCAGGCCGAGGACGAAGACGGTGCAGCAGAGCGTGCTGGCCGTGAGGTTCAGGGCCAGGCCCGAGGAGACGGAGATGCCGAGCACCAGGGCCGGGCACAGGGCGGTGACGCCGATGCTCACGGGCAGGAACGCGCGGATGGGCAGGCGCAGGAAGAGCAGGGTCAAGAGCACCAGGAAGCAGGCCGTGAGGGCGGCGGAGTTCCAGGCCGGGGCCTGGCGCAGGAAGGATTTGGTCAGGATGGTGTTCATGAGGTTCGCGTGCAGGGTCGCCAGGGGCTCGGC
>MGTN01000015.1:957-4021 GCA_001799475.1 Desulfovibrionales bacterium GWA2_65_9
TCAATGAGCTCGGCGTAGGACAGGTGCCAGAAGCCTTGGCCCCAGGGCGCGGCGAGGTTCACGGGCAGCAGGCCTTCTTTGTCTGTGGGTATGCTGGTGCTGCCGCCCGGCCAGGAGATGTCGAGCCTGCCGGGACGGGCCACGGCCTTGGCGTCCAAGTGCCGCAGCACCGCCGTCAGGGCCAGGGCGGGCAGGAGCTGGCCGTGGTAGCCGACAAAGAGCGGCATGCGCCGGAACACGCCGTCGGCGTCCGGGGTGGCGGCCACGTGGCCCAGGCCGATGGCCTGGCGCGAGAGCCGGGCCAGGGGCAGGAAGGTCTTTTCGGCCTGCAGCAGGTCCGGCACGCGCACCTGCCCAGGCGGCAGGAGCGAGGGCAAAAGCGGCAGGTCGCCCTCTTCCGGGGTCAGGCGCACCACCTCGGGCTCGCTGACCAGCCCCACGCCCACGGGGAAGACCACCCGGCCGTTGCGGGCGATGGCCGCCTCCAGGGCCGCGTCCTCGGCGTCGCCCTTTTCTCCACCCTGATCCTTTGGCGACAGGCCGTGGAACACGACGTCATAGGCCACCAGGGACACGCCGCAGTCGGTCAGGATGTCCAGCACCTTGGCGTGGGCCGAGCGCGCGAGCGGCCACTTGCCCAGCAGGCGCACCGAGTCGTCGTCGATGTCCACGAAGACGATGTCCGGGTGGGCCGGGGGCCGCGCGGCCAGGCGGAAGCGCAGGTCGGACACGGCCAGTTCCAGGCGGTTGAACGCGCCGGGAAAGGCCCAGAGCAGGGCGCCGAAGAGCGCCAGCACAGCCAAGGCAACGGCCAGGCCGCGCGCCTTCTTGGACAGGGTGCCTGTTGGGCCGGGCATGGCTGCGGCGGCCTAGGGCAGGTTCTTGTTCAGGTCGCTCGGCACGGGCAGTCCGGCCTCGCGCCCGGCCGCGCCGGTCATGTTCACCGGGGACTGCGAGCCCTTCTGGCGCATGGAGCGCTTGGGCATGTCGGCCTTGCCGGGCAGGGCTGTCTTGACCTCCACGCATTCCGAGACCACGCCGTGCATGATTGCGGGCCGGGGCTTGCCCGCGCGGGCCTTGGCCAAGGCCTCGTCCAGGGTGGGGGCGATGGCCGGGGCGTAGAGCCCGCCGGTGCAGGCCAGCACGCGCAGGCTGGCCGGGGCGTCGATATTGGGCAGGGGCTGTTGCAGGGGCCTGCCGGGGGCCAGGCGGTAGGCCGCGCCGCCGCCGCCGGGCAGGATCACGGGTTCTGCGGCGTTGCCTGCGTCCACGGCGACCATGACCTCGCAGGCGCGGTTGGCCTCGACAGTGACCTGGGGCGTGGCGTCCGCGCTGACGCGCAGCACGGGCAGGGCCAGGGCCGCAGGCGGGGGCTCGGGCAGGGCGCGCAGGCGCAGCTCCACCAGGACGACGGCGCGCACTGAGGCGAAGCCAATGGGCGGACTGCTGTGGCTGGCGATGATGCGCAGGCCTTGGGGCGAGGGGTCCAGGGCCTGCGCTCCGCCCAGGGCGGCATAGTGTTTGGCGGCCATGAGGCGCGCGTTGCGCAGGGCGTCCTGCTCGGCCTCCCCGGGGTCCACGCCCTGGCCCACGGCCTTGACCAGGACGTGCCGCGCCGGGCTGGAGGACAGGCCCCGGTCGTCGTCGTCAGCAAGGGCGGCGGTTGTCGAAAGGAGCAGCGCAGCCAGCGCGAGGGCGCTGAGGAGCCTGGCCTGCAGGGCGGAAGGGCGCTGGCTTTTGCGCGTGGGCGTGGAGCGGCGGGGGGCACGGAGCGTGTCGCAGGGGCAAGGGTTCATGGCGGCCTCCTGGGTTGAAATAACGCTTTGACCGTAGCGCACATCTCCTGGCAAGACAATGCGCGCATCGGGCGGCGCGGTAGCCGGGAATCCGGGCGGGACCGCCCGCAGGGCGTTGCCCTGGCTGCGCGGGTCTGGTACACATCGCCAGCGGCGGGTCTGACCGCCTGAACCAACCACAGAAGGAGTTTGCGAGATGCAGCGTCTCTTCCGCCCGGTCCTGTTTTCGGCCCTGCTGGCCTTGATGACCCTGTCCCTGTCCGGCCTGGCCCTGGCCGCTGGCCCTGCGGCGGCAACCCCGCAGCCCGGCAAGACCCTGGTCAAGCTTGAGACCACCAAGGGCGACATCGTGCTGGAGCTGTTCAAGGACAAGGCCCCGCTGTCCGTGGGCAGCTTCCTGGCGCACGCCAAGAGCGGCCACTACGACGGCACCATCTTCCACCGCGTCATCAACAGCTTCATGATCCAGGGCGGCGGCTTCGACATGACCATGCAGGAGAAGCCCACCGGCCCGGCCATCAAGAACGAGGCCGACAACGGGCTCAAGAACGCGCTGTACACCATCGCCATGGCCCGCACCTCGGACCCGCACTCGGCCTCGGCCCAGTTCTACATCAACGTCAAGGACAACCGCTCCCTTGACCACTTTAGCAAGACCGATGCGGGCTGGGGCTACGCGGTGTTCGGCGTGGTTGTGGACGGCAAGCGCGTGGTGGACGAGATCAAGGGCGTGGCCACGGGCAAGCGCGGACCGTACGACAACGTGCCGCTCAAGCCCATCCTGATCAAGAAGGTCGTGGTGCTCTCCGAATAGCTTCGGCGGGCTTGCGCGGTCTCTGGCTGGCAGATTCGCCCGGCAGATTCGCCCGGCAAACAAGCCTGGCAGACAAGTCGGGCCGTTACATCCGGCAGAGACATCCGGCAGACGAGCCCGGCAGATGCTCAGACAGATGCTCAGACAGATGCTCAGACAGATGCTCAGACAGACGAGGCGGTCCTTTAGTGGGCCGCCTTTTTTTGCGGCCTCAGGCCGCCTTGGGGGGCTGGTCGCCTGCGTGTTCGAAACTCTGGCGGTGGGCCTCCTCGTGCGACAGGCCGCGGCCGTGGCGCAGCAGGGTGTAGAGCAGGCCCATGGGCGTGGCTTCGCCAGAGGAGCCAGAAGAGACTGACGGCGCTGTGCCGCGTGCGGGGCTGAGGCTGGCGGAAGGCTTGTGGCGTGTGTCCATGGCTGTGGCCTCCGGGCTTTGCGGGGGCGAGGGCTTCGCCCG
>MGTN01000015.1:4031-15809 GCA_001799475.1 Desulfovibrionales bacterium GWA2_65_9
CGTCGTCGCTCGTGTTATCCACTACCGGCGGCACGCCGCAGGCCTTGGCGCGCTCGTTCTCCTCGGCGCGCAGGGCGCGGCGCAGCACCTTGCCGACCATGGTCTTGGGCAGGCTCTCGCGGAACTCCACGGGCCGGGGCACCTTGTACCCGGCCAGCTTCTGGCGGCAGAAGCCGATGACCTCGGCCTTGGACAGCGTCTCGCCGGGCTTGGGCACCACAAAGGCCTTGACCACCTCGCCGCGCGCATCGCAGCTCACGCCTACGGCCACGGCCTCCTGGACCTTGGGGTGCTGGTGCAGAACCTCGTCGATCTCGCGCGGGTAGATGTTGTACCCGGCGCTGATGATCAGGTCCTTCTTGCGGTCCACGATGAAGAAGTAGCCCTCCTCGTCCATGTAGCCGAGGTCGCCGGTGTAGAGCCAGCCGTTTCTGAGCACGTCGGCGGTCTCGTCGGGCCGGTTGTAGTACCCGGCCATGACCTGCGGGCCGCGGATGACCAGTTCGCCCATCTTGCCCGGCGGCAGGGGCGGGCCGCCCAGGTCCTGGTCCACGATCTTGGCCTCGGTGCCGGGCACGGGCAGGCCGATGGAGCCGTGCTTGGCCACGCCCTCCAGCGGGTTGATGTGCGTCACGGGTGAGGCCTCGGTCAGGCCGTAGCCCTCGCAGATGCGCGTGCCCGTGACCTTGGTGAACTGGTCGAACCACTCCACGGGCATGGGCGCGGAGCCGGACACGCAGTACTTGATTGAGGACAGGTCATAGGCGGTGATGTTCTTCTGCTGCATAAGCGAGATGTATACCGAGGGCGCACCGGGGAAGGCCGTGGGCCGGTGCTTCTGGATGGCTTTCAGCAGGTCTCCGGGCACGAAGCGCGGGAACAAAATCTGCGTTGCGCCTGTGGCCGTGGCCAGGTTCAGGCACACGGTGAGGCCGTAGATGTGGAAGAAGGGCATGACGCCCAGGAATATCTGGTGGCCCCTGGACAGGCCCGGCAGCATGGCCATGCACTGGCCGGCGTTGGCGTACAGGTTGGCGTGGGAGATCATGCAGCCCTTGGCCAGGCCCGTGGTGCCGCCGGTGTACTGCAACAGCGCCAGATCCTTCTCCGGGAGGAGCTTGTCCGTGGTGTAGCCCGCAAAGCCGCGCGCCAGGGCCGACCAGGGCAGCACCTGGGGGTCGCCCACGGGCACGCTCAAGCTTTGGCCCTCGCGCCAGCATTTCAGGCGGTAGAGGAGGTCGAGCGGGAAGCGCAGGCCATCGCTGATGGTGGTGACGAAGTATTTCTCGATGGGCAGCTGGTCGCGCAGGGGCGCGATCTTGGGCCAGAGCAGGTCGAGCAGGATCAGGAAGCGCGCGCCCGAGTCCTGAAACTGGTGGACGATCTCGGTCTCCATGTACAGCGGGTTGGTGAAGACCACGGTGCCGCCCGCGCGCAGCACGCCCCAGTAGGCGATGACGGCCTGGGGGGTGTTGGGCAGCATGATGGCCACGCGGTCGCCGCGCTTCAGGCCGTGCTTGCGCAGGTTGGCGGCCAGCACGGCCGAGAGCCGGTTCAGGCGGCCGTACGTGAGGCTCAAGTTCTGGAAGATCAGGGCTGGCCGGTCGGGCCAGCGCTTGGCGGCCTCCTCGAGCAGGGAGTGCATGGGCTTCGAGGCCGAGGTGAAGCTGTGCGGCACTTCCGGGTCGTAGTGGGCAAGCCAGGGTCGCTGTATCTCGGGCATGAACCAACCTCTTGGGGGGGGAAATGCGAAGGCGCCTGGAGGCGCCTGCTGAGTATAGGTGCCGGGCGGTTTTGAGGCAAGGGGAAATGCGGAACAGGACTTGAGCCCCGGCCCGGCGGAATGTCTGCACCAACAATTTTTCCGATCTTTCATTGTGTCCATGAATGATTCGACGGAAATATGAACGTTTTTGCCGCTCTGCCCCAAAATCGCGGCTACCCGCCGGGATGTTGACAATTCTTGCCCGGTGCGGCTAAATACAGCACAATGCCGGGCACGGACACCGGCTTAAAATCATTGACCAAGCGAATGATTCGTGTAGGGTTGGCCCAAGGATTGCAAATTAACGTGCGCAGGCCCAGGATGGAAGGCTCTTCCGCCCCGGCCTGGCTGCACCGGACCCGAATCATCGCATTGCACCAACCATTGGGTGAATGAACATGCTGCTCGCTGACGGAAAATACATCAAGCCAAGCAAGGAAACCAGGGTGCTGGCCATCCTGAACTCCCTGTCCCAGGACTCCGCGCTGTCGCAGATCGAGCTCGGCAAGCGGCTCAAGCTCAGCGGGGCCATGGTCAACCAGTACCTGCGCCTCTTGCAGGAGCAGAACCTCATCGAGTTCCGCCCGGTGAACGGCAAGAGCTACCGCTATGTGCTCACCAGCGGCGGCGAGAAGAGCCGGCGGCAGATGTTCTCCGACTACTCCAGCGAGACCATCCGGCTGTATACCAACATCAAGGATTTCATCTTCTCCAAGCTGCGCAGCCTGGAGCTGCGCGGACGCAAGAAGATCGTCCTGTTCGGGGCCTCGGAAACCTGCGAGGTGGTGCTCTCGGCCCTGCGCGACACCAGCTTCGTCGTGGTCGCCGTGGTCGACACCGACCAGGAGAAGCACGGCTCGATCTTCCACGGCTACGTCGTCTCCTCCCCCCTGGTGCTGGACCACGTCGACTGCCAGTGCGTGGTCATCACGTCCTTTGGCCGCCAGGATGAAATATACCAGCAACTGCAGCCCGTGGCCCAGAAGCGCGGGCTCGAAATCGTGAGGCTGTGAGCATGGCGCACTCTCCCTTCATCACCACCCGCTCCGGCCTGTGCATCGGCCAGGGCCACAGCTGCTTCATCGTGGCCGAGGTGGGCAACAACCACCAGGGCGACATGGACCATGCCCGGCGCATGGTCGAAGAGGCCGCCCGGGCCGGCGTCCAGGCCGTGAAGTTCCAGAAGCGCCACCTGGAGTCCCTGCTCACCCGCACCGGTCGCGAGGCCCCCTACTGCGGCCCCAACAGCTTCGGCCCGACCTACGGCGCGCACCGCCTGGCCCTGGAGCTCGACGCGGCGCAGATGGGCGAGCTCAAGGCCCTGGCCGAATCGCTCGGCCTGGTGTTCTTCGCCTCGGCCTGGGACGAGGTCAGCCTGGACGAGATGCTCGCGCTCGACGTGGAGCTTCTGAAGATCTGCTCCGCCGATCTGGTCAACGTGCCGCTCATGCGCCGCGTGGCCGAGACCCGGCTGCCGGTGATCCTGTCCACGGGCATGAGCAGCCTGGAGGAGATCGACGCCGCCGTGGCCCTGATCCGCTTCTACCACGACGATCTGGTGCTGCTGCACTGCAACAGCTCCTATCCCTGTCTCGAAGAACAGATCGGCCTGCCGGTGATGGACACCCTGCGCGAGCGCTACCGCCTGCCCGTGGGCTATTCCGGCCACGAGCGCGGCCTGGCCCCCAGCGTGGCCTCCGTGGCCCTGGGCGCCTGCGTCATCGAGCGCCACTTCACCCTGGACAAGAACCAGACCGGCACGGACCACCAGGCCTCGCTGGAGCCCGCCGAGCTGGCGCTGCTCGTGCGCATGGTGCGCGAGGTCGAAGAGGCCATGCTCCAGAAGGGCAAGAAGGTCTTCCCCGAGGAGCTGGCCGCAGCCAAGAAACTTCGCAAGTGCCTGGTCTTCTCGCGTGACCTGCCCGCAGGGCATGTGCTAACGTCCTCTGACCTGACCACGCGCAGCCCGCTGGACGGCATCTCCCCGGTGCACTGGGACGAGGTGCTGGGCGCGGTGCTGCTGCGCCCCGTGAAGCATGAGGAACCCCTGCAATGGGAGACCCTGCGCACGCGCGGCGCAGACACCAAGGCGGCCTCTTCGTCTACGTAGATTCGGGCACGTAGATTGAGGCGCGCAGGTTCAGGCAATGGCCGGGCCGATGCCCGCCAATCCAGGGAGCGACGCGCCATGAACCAGACGAGCATTCTCCTGGAGAGCGGCACCAACGAGCTCGAGATCATCGAGATGTTCCTGCTGGAGCCCGGAACGCCCGGACCAGACGGAGCGGGCGGCGCGCCCGAGCCCCAGTATTTCGGCGTCAACGTGGCCAAGGTCCTGGAGATCATCGAGGCGCCCGCCGAGCTTGAGCCCTCGGCCTCATCCACGCACCCAAGCTTTCTCGGGGTCATCCCCCTGCGCGACATGGTCCTGCCCGTGGTCGACCTCTCGGTCTGGCTGGGCCTGTCCCGCGTTCCTACCCGGCACGAGACCGTCATCGTCACCGAGTTCAACGGCGTGAAGTCCGGCTTCCTGGTTTCCGGCGTGACCATGATCCACCGCGTGGGCTGGGCCGACGTGGAGCCGCCCAGCCGCATGCTGGCCGAGCTGCCGGGCAACTGCATCACCGGCACCGTGCGCCTGGGCGACCATTTCGCCCTGCTGCTCGACCTGGAGCGCGCCCTGGTGGAGCTCGGCGCGGTGCACATCGACCTGCCGGAGCATGCCGTGGACAAGGACCCGGAGCGGCCCCTGCGCATCCTGCTGGTGGACGACTCGACCTCGGTGCGCTTCCTGCTCAAACGCAATTTCGAGAGCGCCGGGTTCGAGGTCCAGGCCCTGGGCAACGGCGAGGACGCCTGGAACCGCCTGCTGGAGCTGAAGGCCGAGGCCGTGAGCCGCAAGGTGCCCATCACCAGCCTGCTCGACGCCGTGATCTCGGACGTGGAGATGCCGCGTATGGACGGCTACACGCTGACCCGCAACGTCAAGGCCGACGCCGAGCTTTCCAAGCTGCCTGTGGTGCTCTTCTCCTCGCTCATCTCGCCTTCGCTGCTGCACAAGGGCGAGAGCGTGGGCGCAGACGCCCAGATCACCAAGCCCGAGTTCGGCGGGCTGACCACCCAGGTGCGCGCGATCATCGAGAAGAAACGGGCGGGCTGACGCGGAGAAGAGGCGCGCGGGCTAGCCCAAAATTTCCCCGTGCTCCGCAGGATGTTTTGTCGGGCCAGGGGCTTGACGGACCCCGGCTTTCAGCGTTAGGCACAAATCAGGAACCAAACCCGCAACCTGCGAGAACCATGACATGAACCGCATCGCCGCCGCCCGCATGAGCCTAGCCCAGGCCCTCCGCGTCGACGTTGTCGTCGTCGTAGGAGTCGTAGGCGTACGCGTGTCGTAGCGGTCAAGGTCCTTACCAAGGCAACCAAAACCCCCGTCGGCGCGCGCTGGCGGGGGTTTCGCGTTTCCAGGGGGGAGCGCCAGGTCCGCTCCAGCCGCACACGGGGCACCCACAGGAGGTGTCTCATGTTTGAAGGAAACGGCGCGGAGCTTGTGATCCGCCTGCTTGAACGCCAGGGCGTGAAGCGCATCCCCGGCATCCCGGGCGGGGCCAACCTGCCGCTCTACGACGCCCTGGGGGCCAGCCGCAGCATCCGCCACATCCTGGCCCGGCACGAGCAGGGCGCGGGCTTCATGGCCCAGGGCATGGCCCGCACCACAGGCCAGCCCGCCGTGTTCTTCGCCACCTCCGGCCCTGGCGCCACCAACACCCTCACCGCCATTGCCGACGCCAAGCTCGACTCCGTGCCCATCATCTGCATCACCGGCCAGGTGCCAAGCCAGCTCATCGGCACCGACGCCTTCCAGGAGGTGGACATTTACGGGATGAGTTTGCCCGTGACCAAGCACAACTTCCTGGTGCGCAGCGTGGCCGAGCTGGCCCATGTCATCCCCGAGGCCTTTCGCATCGCGTCACCCGGCAGGCCTGGACCGGTGCTCATCGACATCCCCAAGGACGTGCAGACCGCGCGCATCCGCCTCTCCGAGCTGCCCGAACCGGCCCAGCCCGACCCGGTGGAGGCCCCGGACGTCCTGGCCTTGAGCCAGGCCGCGCAGATGATTTGTGCGGCCAAGCGGCCCATCCTGCTGCTGGGCGGCGGGGTTGCGTCCTCTGGCGCGTCGAGCGTGGCCCGCAAGCTGGCCGAGGCCGCCAGCCTGCCCGTGACCATGTCGCTTTTGGGCCTGGGCGCGCTGCCCGACGCCCACCCGCTGAACCTCGGGATGCTTGGCATGCATGGCACCCGCGCGGCCAACATCCTGCTGGAGGAGTGCGACCTGCTGCTGGTGGCCGGGGCGCGCCTGGACGACCGCGCCACCGGGCGGCTGGAGCGCTTCTGCTCCGAGGCCAAACTCATCCACATCGACATCGACCAGAGCGAGCTGGACAAGCTCAAGCTGGCGCATCTGGCCATCACCGCCGACGTGGGCGCGGCGCTCGCAGGCCTGCTGCCCCTGGTGCAAGCCGAGGCCGGCCAGATTGGTGGACAGTGCGAAGGCCGTGGCCCGTGGCTGGCGCGCGTGGCCCAGTGCAAGGCCGAGAACCCGTCCCAGTTTCCGGGCCTGGACAACCCGCTCACGCCCTATGGCTTGGTGCGCTGCACCGGCGAGCTTTTGGCCTCCTCGGAGTTCTCCTCTGAGGGGGAGGGGGCCATCGTGGTCACGGACGTGGGCCAGCACCAGATGCGCGCGGCCCAGGCCTACCCGGACCTCAAACCCAGGGCCTGGCTGACCTCCGGTGGGCTCGGCACCATGGGCTTCGGCCTGCCTGCGGCCATTGGCGCGGCCCTGGCCAATCCGGCCCGGCGGGTGGTCTGCTTCAGCGGCGACGGCTCCCTGCAGATGAACATCCAGGAGCTGGCCACGGCTGCGGAGACCGGGGCCAACGTGACCGTCGTGCTGGCCGACAACGGCGGCCTCGGCCTGGTGCAGCAGCAGCAGGACCTGTTCTACGGGCGCCGGATCTTCGCCTCGGACTACCGGGTGCGCATCGACTTCGTGAAGATCGCCGAGGGCTTTGGCGTGCGCGCGCTGGACCTGAACCTGAGCCGCGCCCCGCTCAGCGACCTGGAGCGCGCGCTCAAGCGGGAGGGGCCGTGCCTGGTGCGCGTGCCTGTGGCCGCCGAGGACAACGTGTATCCCATTGTGCCGCCCGGCGCGGCGAACATTGATATGATAGGCGGGGAACCCGCCAGGGACATGATCGGCGGCGAAGTGTGCGCAGCAAAGGGAGGGAACTAGCCATGACTGGGAGCGCAAACGACAAAATCACCCCGAAGGGGTTCATGGCCCTGCGGCTTACGGTGAACAACCACCCCGGCGTCATGAGCCACGTCTGCGGGCTGTTTGCCCGGCGCGCCTTCAACGTGGAGGGCATCCTGGTGACCCCGCAGCAGGGCGGCGACACCAGCCGCATCTGGCTGGTGGTCAATGCCGACGCGCGTCTGGGCCAGATGATCCGCCAGGTGCGCAAGCTCTATGATGTGCTGGAGGTGCTGGCCTTTGAGGCCGACGAAAGCTCTCTGGAGCGGATGGACGAGTGCATGGCCGGGTGGGAGCAGGCCGGGCCTTGCGCCGAAATCGGGGCCTAGGGTCTGTTTCTAAAAGCGTCTTTTGCCCCCTGGATGTCGTCGCGAACCGATTTTGGTCCAGGGCTGTACCGCATGAGTACACTCCCTGGCCCAAAATAGGTTCTCTCCTCGCCAGGGAACAAAATCCGTCTTTTGGAAACAGACCCTAAGGAGCGGGGCGTAAAAAAACCGGGCGGGGGAGGCCTGCTCCCTCGCCCGGTTTTGGGCGCGTGGACTGTGGCGTTGCCAATGTCCGGTTTGAAATCTTCGGCTTGAAATTCCCGGTGCGAAATGCCCGGCGAAAATGTCCGAGGCGAAATGTCGCTGGGCGGCTTGCGCCCGCGCTAGAACCCGTGCTCGCGCAGGAAGTCCATGCTGAGCTTCGACGACGGCGCCGAGCCCGCGTCGCCCTTGCCGAGCCACGGCCCGAGCATGCTCTGCACGTACTTGCCGATGAGGTCGGTCTCCATGTTCACGAGCGTGCCGGGCGTCCAGCCGGAGATGGTCGTCTCCCTCTGGGTGGCCGGGATGATGTTCACGGACAACTGCTCCGGCCCGCAGTCGTTCACGGTCAGGCTGATGCCGTCCAGCGTGATGGAGCCCTTGGGCACCACCAGGCTGCCGAATTCCGGCGGAAAGGTCAGCGTGTACACGCGGCTCTCGCCAGCCGGGCGTATGTCGGCCACGCACGCCAGGCAGTCCACGTGCCCGCTGACCAGATGCCCGCCCAGGCGGTCGCCCAGGGCCAGGGCGCGCTCCAGGTTGACCTGGCCGCCGGTCTTGAGCCCGCCCAGGCTGGTGTGCTTCAGCGTCTCGGCGCTGGCGTAGACCGTGAACCAGCCCTGGCCAAAGGTCTCCACCGTGAGGCAGGCCCCGTTCACGGCGATGGACTCGCCGAGGACAATATCCGCAAGCTCGAACAGGGCGCGGATCTTGAGCCGCGTTTCCGCGCCCCTGGCCTCCACGGCCTCCACGCGGCCCTTGCCCTGCACCAATCCAGTAAACATTCTAGGCTCTCCGGGGCTTGTAGGTCAGTTTCAGATCCTGGCCGCAGGAATCGGCCACGGCCAGACGGAAATGGAGCGTCTCGTCCATGCTCTGCACGGACCCGCCGGCGAACAGGCTCTTGCCCTCGGCGTCGCCCAGCACGCGCGGGGCCAGGTAGAGCACGAACTCGTCCACCAGCTCCTGGCGCGCCAGGGACAGGGCCAGCTGGCCGCCGCCCTCGCAGAGCGTGCGGTGGCAGCCGAACTCCGCGCGCAGGCGCTCAAAGGCCCCGGCAAAGCCCAGGCTCTCGCCCGTGCCCTTGCCCTGGCCCGAAGGCCGGTCCTCACGCAATTCCGGCAGGCCCCAGATGAGCGTGCCGCGTTCGCGCAGCTCGTCGGCCAGTGGGGTCTTGGCCGAGTACTCGCTGGTCCAGAAGAGCACCTGGCCGGGCCGCTGGCGCAGCAGGTTGAAGGTCGAGTAGGCCTTGGGCAGGGTGCTGGTGACCACCACGGCCAGGGGCTGGCAGAAACCTGTTGGCAGGCCGTCCGCGCCCAGGCGGCAGGTCAGTTCCGGGTTGTCGCCGTAGAAGGTGTTGCCGCCCACGATGACCGCCTGGACCTGGGAGCGCAGCCTGTGCACGTCGGCCTGGGACTCCGGCCCGGAGACGGCCTGGGGGCGGCCCCCGCGCGCGGCGATCTTGCCGTCCAGGGTGGCCGCCATCTTGAGGATGCTGTATGGGCGCTTGGTGGTGGCCCAGATGCGGAACTCGTCGATGAGGTCCAGGCACAGGGTCTCCTGCACGCCCAGAACGACATCCAGCCCGGCGGCGCGCAGGACCGCAGCCCCGCCTCCGGCCACGTGCGGGTTGGGGTCAGCGCAGCCGATGACCACGCGGCCCACGCCCGCGTCCAGGATGGCCCTGGTGCAGGGCGGGGTCTTGCCCTGGTGGTTGCAGGGCTCCAGCGTCACGTAGAGGGTGCAGGAGGCCGGGTCCACGCCCTTCTGGCGCGCGTCGCTTAAGCACTCCACCTCGGCGTGCGGGCCGCCGAAAGCCTTGTGCCAGCCCTCGGCGACGATTTCGCCGTCACGCGCCAGCACCGCGCCCACACAGGGGTTGGGTGCGGTCAGGCCGCGCCCGCGCAGGGCCAGTCTGGCCGCGCGCAGCATGAACCGGTCATGTGGACCGGTAGTCTCCAGGCAGGTAGGCATGTTCCACCCCCGCTTCTTTGAGCATGTCGTTGGCCAGTTCGTCCGGGTACTGTTCTGCGAAATAGATGGCCTTGACCTGGCAGTTGATGAGCATCTTGGTGCAGATGAGGCAGGGCTCGGTGGTGCAGTATATCTCCGCGCCAGCGAGCGACAGCCCGTGCAGGGCGCACTGGATGATGACGTTCTGCTCCGCGTGCAGGCCCCGGCAGAGCTCGTGGCGCTGGCCCGAGGGGATGTGCAGGCGTTCGCGGATGCAGCCGACCTCGCGGCAGTGGGCGACGTTGGTCGGGGTGCCGTTGTAGCCGGTGGCGATGAGGCGCTTGTCGCGCACGGCCACCGCGCCCACCATGCGGCGCAGGCAGGTGGAGCGCTCGGCCACCAGGTGGGCGATGCGCATGAAATAGATGGGCCAGGGGACGCGCTCACTCATCGGCCAAAGCCTCCCGAAGCCGTAGGTTCACGCCGTCCGGCCCGATGCGCTGTGGCTTCGGGCCGGACGGCGGGGGTGGTCGTCTACCAAGCGTACAGCGGGAACTCGCGGGCGAAGTCTTCCACCTCGAGGCGGATCTCATCGAGCACGGAGTCGTCGCCCATGTTCTCCAGGGCGGCGGTGATGGCCTCGGCCACGGCCATCATGTCCTCTTCGACCATGCCGCGCGTGGTCAGCGCCGGGGTGCCGACGCGGATGCCCGAGGTGATGGTCGGCGGCGTGGTGTCGAACGGGATGCCGTTCTTGTTCACCGTGATGCCGGCCTTTTCCAGGGCCGCCTGGGCGTCCTTGCCGGTGATCTTCTTGCTGCGCAGGTCCACCAGCATGAGGTGGTTGTCCGTGCCGCCGGAGACCAGGTCGAACCCGGCGTCCTTGAGGTAGCCGGCCAGCGCCCCGGCGTTCTTGAGCACCTGCTCCTGGTACTGCTTGAAGCCGGGCTGCAGGGCCTCGCCAAAGGCGACCGCTTTCGCTGCGATGATGTGCATCAGCGGGCCGCCCTGGATGCCGGGGAAGATGTTGGAGTTCAGCGCCTTGCCCTGCTCCTCGCCAGACAGGATCATGCCGCCGCGCGGGCCGCGCAGGGTCTTGTGCGTGGTGGTGGTGGTGTAGTGCGCCTGGCCGATGCTGGTGGGGTGCAGCTCCGTGGCGATGAGCCCCGCGATGTGGGCGACATCGGCCATGAGCACGGCCCCGACCTCGTCGGCGATCTTGCGGAAGCGCTTGAAGTCGATGATGCGCGGGTAGGCGCTGGCGCCCGCGATGATCATCTTGGGCTTGGACTCCTTGGCGATACGCTCCAGCTCATCGTAGTCGATGGTCTGGGTGTCCTTGTTCACGCCGTAGGAGACGATGTTGAACAGCTTGCCGGAGAAGTTCACCGGGCTGCCGTGGGTCAAATGCCCGCCGTGGGCCAGGTTCATGCCGAGCACGGTGTCGCCGGGCTTGCACGCGGCGAAGTACACGGCCATGTTGGCCTGGGAGCCGGAGTGCGGCTGGACGTTGGCGTACTCGCAGCCGAAGAGCTGCTTGGCGCGGTCGATGGCGATGTCCTCGGCCTGGTCCACGAACTCGCAGCCGCCGTAGTAGCGCTTGCCGGGGTAGCCTTCGGCGTACTTGTTGGTCAACACGCTGCCGGCGGCCTGGCGCACGGCCGTGGAGACGAAGTTTTCCGAGGCGATGAGCTCAAGCCCGCCCACCTGGCGGTCAATTTCTCCGGCCACGATGGAGGCGATTTCCGGGTCCTGGATGAACAGTTCTTCCATGGCGATGGTTCCTCGATTAGTCCGTTGTGCGCCTGGGGCCTTAGCCCTCGAAGCGCTTGAAGAGCATGCAGGCGTTGGTGCCGCCGAAGCCGAAGGAGTTGCTGAGCGCGAACTCGGCCTGCTTTTGGCGCGGGCCGTCGGCGCAGTAGTCCAGATCGCATTCCGGGTCGGCCACCAGCTGGTTCACCGTGCCGGGGATGGTGCCGGTATGAAGCGCCATGACGCTGAACACGGCCTCCACGCCGCCGGCTGCGCCGAGCAGGTGGCCGATCTGGCCCTTGTTGCCGCAGATGGCGATGTTCTTGGCCTGCGCGCCGAACACGGTCTTGATGGCCCGGGTCTCGCACAGGTCGTTCAGGTAGGTGCTCGTGCCGTGGGCGTTGATGTGGTCCACGCGCGCGGGCTCGATGCCCGCCTCCTCGACGGCCTTCCGCATGGCG
>MGTN01000015.1:15832-25691 GCA_001799475.1 Desulfovibrionales bacterium GWA2_65_9
GCCCGCAGCCCTCGCCCATGACAAAGCCGTCGCGCTCCTTGTCAAAGGGCCGGGAGGCGTGCTCGGGGTCGTCGTTCCTGGTGGACAGGGCCTTCATGGCGTTGAACCCGGCAAAGGCCAGCGGCGTGATGGTGCTCTCGGCCCCGCCGCAGATCATGACGTCGTTGCGGCCGAGCTTGATCTCGGAGAAGGCGCAGCCCACGGCGTGGGTGCCTGAGGCGCAGGCCGTGGTGGTGCAGATGTTGGCCCCGCGCGCGCCGTGCTCGATGGAGACCATGCCCGCAGCCATGTTGGCGATGATGGTCGGGATGAAAAATGGGCTGATGCGGCCGGGCCCGGAGTCCGTCAGCTTCTTGTGCTGGGTCTCGATGCCCTCGAGCCCGCCCAGGCCGACGCCGATGATGACCCCGGCGCGGTGCGCTTCCTCCGGCGGGATGGTCCACCCGGCCTGGTCCATGAGCATCTTGGAGGCGGACACGGCGTACTGGGAGAACTTCTCCATGCGCCGCGCGGCCTTGTGGTTGATGTACTTGGTGGGATCAAAGTCCTTGACCTCGCCGGCGATCTGCGTGTCGTGGCCGGTGGCGTCGAAGCTGGTGAGCTTGGCGATGCCGATCTTTCCGGCCAGCAGATTGGTCCAGCTGGAATCGAGGTCGTTACCAAGGGGGGTAATGGCGGCCAAGGCCGTGACGACAACCCTGTTCATGGGGGAATTCCGTGGTTCGGGTTCATCCCTGGCGGGAAAAGACGGAGCGCTCCACAGGCACGCGAGCCGGGAGCGCTCCGGACTGGTCAAAGAAACAGGCCGCTTGAGGCCGCCGTTTTACTTGTGCTTCTCGATGTACTCGATGGCGTCCTTGACCTTGAGGATCTTCTGGGCTTCCTCGTCGTCGATCTCGATGTCAAAGGACTCTTCCATGGCCATGATCAGCTCGGTCAGGTCGAGCGAGTCGGCTCCCAGGTCCTCGACAAAGGAGGCCTCAGGCTTCACTTCGTCGGCGGACACGCCCAGCTGCTCCACGACAATGGCTTTCACTTTCTCGGCTACAGACATATTCCCTCCAGAAGGTGTTTTTAACGTGATGGTTACATGTACATGCCGCCATTGACAGCCAGGACCTGACCAGTGACATAGCCAGCGCCCGCTCCGGAAAGGAACGAGACGGCGCTTGCGATGTCCTCGGGTCCGCCCAGGCGGCCAAGGGGAATGTTCTCCAGCATTTTCGAAATAATGGCCTCGGGCAGCGCGGCGGTCATGTCGGTCTGGATGAAGCCGGGGGTGATGGCGTTCACCGTGATGTTGCGTCCGGCCAGCTCGCGCGCGGCGCTCTTGGTCAGCCCGATGAGTCCGGCCTTGGCGGCCACGTAGTTGGCCTGGCCGGCGTTGCCCATCTGCCCGACCACGGAGCTGATGTTGACGATGCGGCCCCGGCGCTGCTTGACCATGATCTTGGCGGCCTCGCGCAGGCAGGCGAAGGCCCCGGTCAGGTTCACCTGGATGACCCGGTCCCAGTCCTCGTCCTTCATGCGGATGAGCAGGCCGTCCTTGGTGATGCCGGCGTTGTTGACCAGCACCTCCAGGGTGACCTTGTCCTTGATCTCCTCACTGAAAAACGCCGTCACGGCCTCGCGGTTGGAGGCGTCCAGGCGGAAGGCCTTGGCCTCGCCGCCGTCACCCGTGATGGCGGCCACGACCTTTTCGGCTTCCTCGGGGCGGCTGACAAAGGTCAGGTAGACCTCGAAGCCGTCCTTGGCCAGCCTCTCGGCGCAGGCGCGGCCAATGCCGCGTGAACCGCCCGTGACCAGCGCAACCTTGGGCAAGTCGCTCATGATTTCCCTCGTTCGCGGCGGGTTTGCCCGCCGGGTTGATCGCACGCTCGTACCCGAATTCGCGCCGGACTGCAAATATCCGTGCGCCAGCGCCCCGCCTTGGTCCTAGAAGCGCAGCAGGGCCGAACCCCAGGTGAAGCCGCCGCCAAAGGTGCTCAGCAGCACAAGATTTCCGTCCTTGATGAAGCCCTCCTCGCGGGCCTCGGAAAGCGCGATGATCACCGAGGCGGCCGAGGTGTTGCCGTATTTCTGCAGATTGGTGAAGATCTTCTCGGTCGGCATCTCCAGGCGGGTGCCCACGGCATCGATGATGCGCAGGTTGGCCTGGTGCGGGATGAACACGTCCACCTGGTCTTTGTCCAGGCTGTTTTTCTCCAGCATCTTCTTGCAGATGCTGCTCATGGCGCGCACCGCGTACTTGAAGACCTCGCGGCCGTTCATCTCCACGAAGAAGTCGCGGCGCACGGTCTCGCCGGGCTTGTAGGGCGCGCCGGAGCCGCCGCCCTTGACGGTCAGCAGGCCGTGGGCCGAGCCGTCGGTGGCCAGCAGCACGTCGAGCACCTGGGCGCAGCCAGCCGGGGCGAGTCCGGTGTCGGCGGTGACGATGGCCGCGCCCCCGCCGTCGCCGAAGAGGATGCAGATGCTGCGGTCGGTGTAGTCCAGGCGCGAGGACACGACGTCCGTGGCCGCGACCAGGACCTTGGCCTCGGGGTGCAGGCAGATGATCGCCCGCGCCGCCTCTAGCGCGAAAAGAAAGCCGGAGCAGGCGGCGGAGATGTCCATGGCCGTGCGGCCGATGATGCCCAGGCAGTCCGCCAGCATGCAGGCGGACGAGGGGATGTAGGCATCGGGCGTGAAGGTGGCCACCAGGATGTGCGTCAGCTCCTCGGCCTGCATGCCTGCGTTTTCCAGGGCGCGCA
Organism: Desulfovibrionales bacterium GWA2_65_9; assembly: GCA_001799475.1. Taxonomy (GTDB): domain Bacteria; phylum Desulfobacterota; class Desulfovibrionia; order Desulfovibrionales; family Desulfovibrionaceae; genus Humidesulfovibrio. The sequence continues at coordinate 18,583 of MGTN01000015.1, forward strand.
AGGCCGCCTGGTGCGAGAGGCTGACCGTGGTCTCGCCCAGGGCGGCGATGCGCCGCTCCTTGACGCCGGTGCGCGAGGTGATCCATTCGTCGTTGGTGTCGACCATGCGTTCGAGGTCGGCGTTGGTGAGCCTGGTCTCCGGCACACAGTGGCCCAGTCCGCGAATGATGCAGGGAGTTGTCATGAGGTTCGCTCGGTGTGGTGTTTGCCGGTGCTTACCGGCGGTTATCCTCGGCCCGGCCGCGGCTTGCGCCAGGGGCCGGGCAGGGGCGCATCAGGCCTTGTGCCTGCTGAACTGCGCGAGTTCAGTATGGGCGGAGAGCTCTGCCGCCAGGTGCTCGTGCGACTTGCGCTCGACATAGGTCGCGGCCATGCGGATGGCGTTGGTCACGGCCTTGAGATTGCTCGATCCGTGGCAGACGATGAGGATGCTCTTGAGCCCCAGGAGCGGGGCTCCGCCGTACTCGGCGTAGTCCATCATCTTCGCGAAATTCTTGAGCGAACCCATGGACAGCGCCGCACCCACGCGTGAGAGCATGTGCCGTTTCAGCTCGCGCTTCAGCACCCGGCCAAAGCTGCGCGCCAGGCCCTCGGAGAGCTTCAGGCAGACGTTGCCCACAAAGCCGTCGCACACGGCCACGTCCAGGTCGCCGGTGAAGATGTCGCGGCCCTCGACGTTGCCCACGAAATTGAGCGAGGTCTTCTTCAGGAGGTCAAAGGCCTCCTTGACCATGACGTTGCCCTTGCCCTCTTCCTCGCCGATGGACAAAAGGCCCACCCTGGGCTTGTCCACGCCGAGCACGTCACGCGCCAGCACGTCGCCCATGATGCCGAACTGGGCCAGGTGCGAGGCCTTGGAGTCCACGTTGGCGCCCACGTCGATGAGCACGATGGGTTCCTTCTCCGTGGGCATGATGCTGGCCAGCGCCGGGCGCTCCACGCCCTTGATGCGGCCAAGGGTAAAGATCCCGCAGGCCACGGAGGCCCCGGAATTGCCTGCGCTGACCACGCCGTCGGCACGACCCTCCTTCACCAGCTGGCAGGCCACCTGGATGGAGGAGTCCTTCTTGCGGCGCAGGGCGTCAGACGGCTTCTCTTTCATGTCCACCACCTGGGAGGCGTGGACGATGTCGATGGGCAGGCCGGGCTCTGCGTTCAGGCGCGCAAGCTCGCCACGCAAGGCTTCCGCATCGCCCACCAGGGTGATGCGGATGCCTTCGCGGGCGGCCTGGAGAGCCGCAGCCACGTTGATCCGGGGGCCGATGTCGCCCCCCATGGCATCAACGGCGATGTGGGGCGGGGTCTCAGGCATTCGCGATGCTGACGGCCTGGCGGTCCTTGTAGTTGCCGCAGGCGGAGCAGGCGCGGTGCGAGATCACAGGCTCGCCGCACTTGCACAGCACGACGTTGGGCGTGGCCACGTGGTCGTGGGCGCGGCGCATGTTCTTGCGGGACTTGGAGGTCTTTTTCTTCGGTAAGGCCATGAGGCACTCCTTATTAATGCTTGCCGCGCGGGGGGAGGGACTCCTCCGGCACGCGGGCTATTATAGCTTCAAGTTGCGCAGGACCGCAAGCCTGGGATCGCCCTTGTCCTGGGCGCAGGAGCAGGTTTCCTGGTTGCGGTTCACGCCGCATTTGGGGCACAGGCCCCGGCAGTCCTCGGCACACAGGGGGCTCACCGGCAGGGCCAGCATGAACTGCTCCCAAAGGTAGCCTGCGACGTCCAGATCGAGGAAGCCCTTGCCGCGCCGGATGCGGCACTCGTCCAGGCTGTCGTCGTCCTGGGCGCGGGGCTCCTCAAAACTCTCGAAGTCGCCGGCCAGGGGGACCTCGATCTCCTCGGCGCAGCGGTCGCAGGGGACCAGCACCGAGCCGGAAAAGCTCCCGGCCACATGAAAGCCCTCGTCCTGGGGCGTGATGAACATCCGGGCCTCGAAGTCCTGGCCGGGCTTGGCCTGAAGGCCATACTCACGCATGGGGCCGGTCCACAGGGACTGGTCCGTGAAATGAAATTCCCGGCCCTCGGCCGGGATGTCCTTCAGCGTGATCCAGAGTTCAAACATATCGCCTCGCAGGCCGCATCTCTATACGGAGGGGTTTTTGTTTGTCAAGAAAAAAGCACTTGCGTTTTTCCGTGCCTGGGGCTACAAGTCCTCTTCCCTGATGCCGGGGAGCCCGGTTTCAGGTCCTGCGCGGCGTTTCCGCGCGATGACAGAGCTCGTTCATTTCAGGAGGTTTCCCCATGTCCCAGACGTGCGAAATATGCGGCAAGCACCCCAGTTCCGGCAATAACGTGAGCCACGCCAACAACCGCACCAGACGCCGCTTTCTGCCGAACCTGCAGCGCGTCCGGGCCCTTTTGCCCTCGGGCGAAGTGCGCGCCCTGCGCGCCTGCACCCGCTGCATCCGCAGCGGCGCGGTGGTCAAGCCGCCCGTGCGCGTTATCCCTGCCGCTTAAGTTCTGCAAGATCAGGCCCTGGCCTGTCAAAGAGCCCCGGAGCGATTCGGGGCTCTTTTGCGTTTTCCGCGCGCCGGGCGCCAGGGCGCGGGCCATCAGGGTGCCGGTCATCAGGGCATAGGCCATCAGCTGCGCTGAACGTCCCCATCGGCACATGCCATTGGACCTCGGCCCGCGCCTCTGGCATGAAGGGGCTGCCGGGCTGGCCTTGGGGCCAGCGGGCGTATCGCCAGGAGGACCGCCATGTCGAGCAGGGAGTATTTCGCCCAGGTGGCCGGGGACTGGGACCGACTGCGCGCCGGGTTCTTTTCCACAGCCGTGCGCGAGGCCGCGCTCACCCTCGCCGGGGTGCGTGCGGGCCATTGCCCAGGCCAGACCGCCGCCGACCTGGGCGCGGGCACGGGCTTCGTCACCGAGGCCCTGCTGGCCGCCGGGTTGTCCGTGGCCTGCGTGGACCAGTCGCCGCAGATGCTGGCCACGCTGCGCGCCAAGTTCGGTTCCGGCCGGACCGGGGCCGGATGCGGGGGGGCGTCCGGGGGCGGGCGCCTGACCACCCTTGAGGGCCAGGCCGAGGCCCTGCCCCTGCCCGAGGCCTCGGTGGATTTCGTCTTTGCCAACATGTTTCTGCACCACGTGGACGACCCCGGCCAGGCCATCCTTGAGATGGCGCGGGTGGTGCGGCCCGGCGGGCGCGTGGTGCTGACCGACCTGGACAGCCACAACCACGCCTTTCTGCTCACCGAGCACCACGACCGCTGGCCCGGCTTTGCCCGCGCCGACATCGCGGCCTGGTTCCGCGCTGCCGGGCTGGTTAACGTGCAGGTGCAGAACGTGCAGGTTCAGAATGTGCAGGTTCAGAACGTGCAGGTTGGAAACATCCAGGGCGCAAACGCCCAGGCCGAAAGTGCGCCTGCGGGCCGCCCCGAGGGCCAAACCTGCTGCGCCGACTCCAGCGGTCAGGCCCAAACCTGCTGCGCCGACTCCGGCGGCCGGGGCGAGGTCTGCTGCGCCGAATCCTGTGACGGCTCGGACAAGGCCCAAATCACCATCTTCGCCGCCCACGCCACGCGGCCGCTCTGCGCCATCCCGGCTGCCCAGGCCGATCCGCTGGCCGTGGGCGCGCGCGCGCGGGCCTTGTTCGCCGGAGTCGAGGGCGACGCCGCGCCGCTGCTCTGCGCCGAGTCCGTGCTCCAGGCCGTGGCCGAGGCCCTGGGCGTCCATTCGCCGCTGATCCCGCGCCTGGCCACGGGCTTTTGCAGCGGGCTGTCGCGCACCTGCGGGCCATGCGGAGCGCTCAGCGGCGGGGTCATGGCCCTGGGCCTGGCCCTGGGCCGGGACTCGGGCCGGGACGATCTGGACGAGGCTTACGGACCGGTGCAGGAGTACCTGGAGTTCTTTTCCGAGACCTTTGGCAGCGCCAACTGCCTTGAACTCACGGGCTGCGACTTCGGAACCGCTGCCGGTCAGTCGGCCTTCCGCCAGCGTGGGGTCAAGCAGGACGTCTGCCTGCCGCTGGTTGCCGCCGCCGCCGCCCAGGTGGTGCGCATCCTGGCGGAGCATCAGACCGTGTATCTGGCCGCATATTCGGCTGTATATCCGGCCGGGCAGCGGGCCGACTGAGGTATGTGGGGCATGGAAGGCCGCGCCATATTTCTCGACGCCAGGACCGGGGCCTCGCCCGACGCCATGACAGGCGCCAGCGGCTGGGGCCGGAGCCTCAGCTTCGGCTTGCCCGTGGCCGTGCGCCGGGCCGAGACGCTGGACGGCGTGCCCGGCGTGGTGGACTGGGCCGAGCAGCAGTCTGGCGCGGGCCGCTTCGTGGTGCTGGCCCTGGCTTACGAGGCCGCTCCAGCCTTTGACTCCGCCCTGTGCGCGCACCTGCCGCAGGACGGCCTGCCCCTGGCCTGGGCCGCCAGCCATGACGGGCCGTCGCCTCTGTCTTCGCTTCTGCCGTCACCTCTGTCTTCGCCTCTGGCCGCGCCCGTGCCTGCGCCTCTGTCCTCGTCTCTGCCGCTGCCTCTGCCCGGTTCGCAGCCCTGCTTGCAGTCTGGCTCGCAGTCCGGCTCGCATCACGCGTCCGGCGCATATAGCCACGGCCCCTGGCGGGCGCTGGTCCAGCCCCAGGACTACGCCGCGAATTTTGCGCGGCTGCAGGCCGAGATCGCGGCGGGCGAAACCTATCAGGCCAACTACACCGTGCCCTTTGAGTGCGCCTTCGCGCCCGGCTCCGAAGCCAGTTCCGCAGACGGCGACCGGGCCTGGTTTGCCGAGCTGGCGCAGGCCCAGGCCGGGGGGTTCTGCGCCTGGCTCGACCTGGGCCGACACCGGGTGCTGTCGCTGTCGCCGGAGCTGTTCTTCAGCGTCGAGATCGGGCCTACGGGGCGCGAGGCCCTGGCCCGGCCCATGAAGGGCACCGCCCCGCGCGGCAAAACGCCCGCAGAGGACGCTGTCCTGCGCGCGGAGCTGGCCGCAAGCCCCAAAAACCGCGCCGAGAACGTCATGATCGTGGACCTCTTGCGCAGCGACCTGGGCCGCGTGGCCAAGCCGGGCAGCGTGCGTACGCCCCGGCTCTTCCATGTGGAGGAGTACCCGACCCTGTTCCAGATGACCTCGGACGTGCGCGCCACGCTCAGGGATGGCGTGGGCCTGGCCGAGGTGCTGTCCGCGCTGTTCCCCTGCGGGTCGGTGACCGGCGCGCCCAAGGTGCGCACCATGCAGATTTTGCGCGAGATGGAGCCGCACCCGCGCGGGCTGTATTGCGGGGCCATCGGCCTGCTGGAGCCGGGCTCTTCTTCCGGCTGCGGGCGCATGACCTTCAGCGTGCCCATCCGCACCCTGGTGCTGGACCGCCACACGGGCCTGGCGCGCTTCGGCGTGGGCGGCGGCGTGACGCATGATTCCGAGGTCGGCTCGGAGTACGCCGAGTGCCTGACCAAGATGCGCTTCCTGACCCCGCCGGGCCAGGACTTCGCGCTGCTGGAGTCGTTGCTGCTGTTGCGCGGGCGCTACCCGCTGCTGGAGCTGCACTTGGCGCGGCTGGGGCGCTCGGCCGCGCATTTCGGCTTTGCCCTGGATGGCGATGTCGAGGCGGCGGTGCGGGAAGCCCTGGCCGGGCTGGCGCTGACCAACCCCTCGGGCCGGTTCAAGGCCCGGCTCACGCTGGCCCGCGACGGCGCGCTCACGGCCGAGGCCGCGCCGATATCCGGCAGCAGAGAGGGCGGGGGAAGGATGCCCCGGCTGCGCGTGGGCTTTGCGCGTGCGCCGGTGGACTCGCACGATGAATTATTGCGGCACAAGACCACGCGCCGGGCGCTCTACGAGGCCGCGCTGGCTTCCCGCCCCGGCTGCGACGACGTGCTGCTGGTCAACGAGCGCGGCGAGGTCACGGAGTCCACGCGGGCCAATCTGGTGCTCAAGCTTGGGGGCGAGCTGCTGACGCCGCCGCTGACGAGCGGGCTTCTGCCCGGCGTGTTCCGGGAACTCCTGATCAGGCGGGGGGTGGTGCGGGAGCAGGTGCTGTTCCCGGCCGACGTGCTGCGGGCGGAACGGGTCTGGCTGGTGAACTCGGTGCGCTGGTGGATGGCCTGCGAGGTGGCGGGGTAGGGACTTGTCTCAGCTCAGCCTGACGCAGTTCCGTCCGGCGCCCTTGGCCGCGTACATGGCCGCATCGGCCCGGCCCACAAGGCCATCCACGGACTCCTGGGGTTGCAGCTCGGCCACGCCGATGCTCACCGTCACCAGGCCCGAGGCCAGCTCGGCCAGGGGCAGGTCATTGGCCACGGCCACGCGCAGCTTTTCGGCCAGCTGCAGGGCCGCGCTCGCATCGCAGTCCGGCACGATCATCAGAAATTCTTCGCCGCCCCAGCGGCACACCGTGTCCGACTCGCGCAGGTTCGTGCGCAGGTTCAAGGCCACGCGGCGCAAAACCTCGTCGCCCACCAGGTGGCCGTGCTCGTCGTTGACGGCCTTGAAGAAGTCCACGTCGGCCAGCAGCACGCTCATGGGCGTGGCCGAGCGCCGCGAGCGCGTCATGGCCTGGTGCAGGAGCGCGTCCAGGGACTGGCGATTGAGCAGTCCGGTGAGCTTGTCCGTGGTGGCCAGCTCCTCCATGCGCACCTGGTAGCGACTGAGCGCCAGCCCGGTGATGCCCACCACCAGGAGGGTCACGAAGGCGCACACGGCCAGGTTCACGAACAGGGTCCGGCGGACGGCCGCCAGCGCCTCGTCCTCGGTCTTTTCCACGAACAGGAACCACTTGAGTTCCGGGATGTAGCGTACGTTGAGCAGGTGCGTCTTGCCGTTGCTCAGGTACTGGTAATTGCCCGCGCCCTCGGCCAGGATCTTTTGGGCCTGATCGCGCAGGCCGTCCACCTCGTCGATGTTCCCGGCTCGCATGCCCGCGCCGTTGCCGTAGAGCACAATGCGCCCCGTGGCGTCCACGAAGCTGATGCTCCGGCCGAAGCGCTCCTGGTAGGCCCGGAGCGCGCTGCGCACGGAGTCCATGGCCAGGCCCACCCCGGCGGTGCCCAGGAAATGGCCCTCGTAGTCCAGCACGCGGTAGTTGATGAAGATGGTCAGCAGGTTGCGGTTGGCCAGGTCCGGGTCCACGTTGATCTCGTAGGGCTCCATCAGGCGGCGCACGCGGAAGTAC
>MGTN01000015.1:25702-36052 GCA_001799475.1 Desulfovibrionales bacterium GWA2_65_9
CGAGGGGTCGCGCTCGCCGCGCATGGTCCAGTCGCGCAGGAAGGTGTCGCTGGCCATCATGGAGGAGATGAACACCGGGCGCACCAGGTCCTTCAAAATCTCGGAGTAGATGTTGTCCGAGGTCAGCGGCAGCTCCTGGGTCAGGATGGACTCGCGGATGGATAGGCGCGAGACGTGGTAGCTGATGAGCGTGGTGCTGAAGAAGCCGACGCACAGGAGCAGGCTCACGCCCAGGAGCAGGGTGCGTTTTTTGGGCACGCTCGTGCGCGCTGTGGGTAGCGTTGCGCTGGGCATTGTACGCTCCTGCCGGGCGGCTCTCCGGCGGGTGTGAAGCTACTCCACGGTGACGCTTTTGGCCAGGTTGCGCGGCTGGTCCACGTCCTTGCCCAGGTAGTCGGCCATCTCGTAGGCGAAGAGCTGCAGCGCGGGCAGGGTCAAAAAGGCCGCCAGCGGGCCGGTGGCCCTGGGCAGAATCCAGGGGTGCTCGACCTTGAGATCCAGGCCCTCGTTGGTCAGGGCCACGATCTCGCCTGCGCGCGCCTGCACCTCCACCAGGTTGCTCTTGACCTTGGGGAAGAACTCGTCGTCCAGCGCGATGGCAAAGGTCGGGAAGCGCGGGTCGATGAGCGCGATGGGCCCGTGCTTCATCTCGCCAGCGGCGTAGCCCTCGGCGTGGATGTAGCTGATCTCCTTGAGCTTCAGCGCGCCCTCCAGGGCCAGGGGGAAGCAGGGGCCGCGCCCCAGGTAGAGGAAGCTGGTGGTCTCGGCAAAGTGCCTGGCCAGGCGCAGGGCCTCGGCGCGCAAGGCTGGCAGGGCGTCTTCGAGAGTTTTTGGCAGGGTCTGGAGCTCGCGCACCAGCTCGGCGCAGGCGGCCTCGGTCATGGTGCCCTTGCGCCGGCCCCAGTACAGGGTCAGCAGCAAGAGCGCGGCCAACTGGCTGCACATGGCCTTGGTCGAGGCCACGCTGATCTCCGGCCCGGCCTGGCTGTAGACCACGAAGTCGGACTCGCGCGCGATGCTCGACCCGACCACGTTGCACAGGCCGATGACCGGCAGCCCGTGCTGCTTGGCCAGCTTGATGCCGGCCATGGTGTCCATGGTTTCGCCAGACTGGCTGATGGCCAGGACCACGCCCTTTTTGTCCAGGATGGGGTCGCGGTAGCGGAACTCCGAGGCGATTTCGGCCTGGACCGGGATCTTGGCGTATTTTTCCAGCAGGTACAGGCCCCACAGCCCGGCATGGTAGCTGGTGCCGCAGGCCACGATGTGCAGGCGCTCGGGCACGGGCAGCGCGTCCAGCTCCGGCAGGCGCACCTGACTGGTCACGGCGTCGATGCGGCCGAGCAGGCAGTCGCGGATGACCTTGGGCTGCTCGAAGATCTCTTTCAGCATGAAGTGTTTGTAGCCGCCCTTTTCCGCGGCCTGCACGTCCCAGTTGATGCGGCTCACGTCCTTCTGGACGGGCTCAAGGGTGTCGGTGCGGAAGACCTCCCAGGTGCTGGCCGTAAGGCGCACCAGCTCGCCGTCTTCCAGAAAGACCACGTCGCGGGTGTAGGGCAGGAAGGCCGGGATGTCCGAACCCAGGAAGTTCTCGCCCGTGCCCACGCCCATGACCAGCGGGCTGGCCACGCGGGTGGCCCAGAGGGTGCCCGGGTGGTCCGCGCTCATGAGCACGATGGCGTAGGCGCCCTCGGCCCGGGTGAGGGCCTGGGACAGGGCCTGCATGACGTCGCCGCCGGTGTGCTTCAGGCACTCACTGATGACGTTCACGAGCACCTCGGAGTCGGTGTCGGAGCGGAACTCGTAGCCCTTGGCCACCAGCTCGGCCTTGAGCGCCTCGTAGTTCTCGATGATGCCGTTGTGAATGATGGCCAGCTTGCCCGCAAAGTCGAGGTGCGGGTGGGCGTTTCTTTCCACGGGCACGCCGTGGGTGGCCCAGCGGGTGTGGCCCATGCCGGTGGTGGCCGAGAACACGTTCATGGTGGCGAGCTTCTGCTCCAGGCTCGCCAGCTTGCCCTCGGCGCGGATGACCGAGAGTTTGCCCGCCTGGACAAAGCTGACCCCGGCGGAGTCGTAGCCGCGATATTCAAGACGGCGTAGGCCCTCCACAACGAGGGGGACAGCCGGGCGATGCCCGCAGTAGCCGATGATGCCGCACATGGTTTGCTCCGTCGTTTTGGTTAGGCTGAAGCCTTGGCCCAGAAGGCGGGCCAGTCCTGCAGCAGGGCGCGCAGGGCCTGTCCCCGGTGCGAGCGCGCGTTCTTTTCCTGGGGCGAAAGCTCGGCCGCGGACCGGCCCAGCTCCGGGTCCAGGAACAGGGGGTCGTAGCCGAAGCCGCCCTGTCCGCGCGGGGCCTGGAGCACGCGGCCCTCCCAGCGGCCCTCGGCCAGGATCTCCGCTCCGTTCGGGGCATGCGCCGCCACCACGCTGATGAAGCGGCAGCCGCGCTCGGCCTCGGGCACGTCGGCCAGGGTGGCCAGCAGCTTGGCGTTGTTTGCGGCGTCCGTGGCGTCCGGGCCGGAGTAGCGGGCGGAATACACGCCGGGCGCGCCGGAAAGCTTGTCCACGGCCAGGCCGGAGTCGTCGGCCAGGGCGATGAGCCCGGTGGCGCTCGCCACGGTGCGGGCCTTGAGCCGGGCGTTCTCGGCAAAGGTGGCGCCGGTCTCCTCGATCTCGCCCAGGTCCGGGAAGTCGCCCAGGCCGAGCACGGCCACGCCGAAGGAGGCCAGCAGGGCCTCCAGCTCGGCGATCTTGCCCTTGTTCCTGGTGGCCAGAACAACGGTATTTTTCAGGGGGGAGTTCGTTTCAGGCATCCCCGGAGTTTACCCGGTTGGCTCCTGTTTCGCAACCGCCAGGTGCGGGGGCAAAAGCAGGGTCACGCGGGTGCCCTCGCCGGGGATGCTTGTCAGGTCCACGGTGCCGCCCAGGTCGTCGAGGATCTTCTTGATCATGGCCAGGCCCAGGCCCGAGCCCTTGCCCTTGGTGCTGAAGAAGGGGCCGAAGATCTTTTCGCGCAGATCCGGGGTGATGCCCACGCCGGTGTCCTCCACCTCCAGGAACACGTGGGCCGGGGCCAGGCCCGTGCGCACGGTGAGCCGCCCGCCCGAGGGCATGGCCTCCATGGCGTTCTTGACCAGGTTGACGAGGCACTGCTTGATGAGCTCCGGGTCGGCCTTGACCAGCGGAATGTCCGTGGTCAGGGCCTGGATGGGCTCGATGCCCTGGTTCTCGCAGGCCATGCCCATGAGGTCCATGGTGTCGCCCACGATGCCGTTGATGTCGGCCAGGCCCGGCGCGGACACCGAGGGCCGGGCAAAGGTCAGGATGCTCTTCAGGATGCCGTCGAGCCGGCGCGACTCGGCCACGATGATCCCGAGCTTCTCCCTGGTCTTCTCGTCCTGGGCCTCGCGCAGGAGCTGGTTGGCGAAGCCGCTGATGGCGAAGAGCGGGTTTCGTATCTCGTGCGCGATGTAGGTGGACATCTCGCCAATGGAGGCCAGCCGCTCGGACTGTTGCAGGCGCAGCTCCATCTGGGTGCGGCTGGTGATGTCGCGGCGGATGCACAACAGGCTCGACACCGCGCCCGAGTCGTCCTTGAGGGGGTAGATGTACTCGCGCACGTAGTGCATGCGCCCGTCGTGGTCCACCTGCGGCAGGGTGGCCTCGGCGGTCTCGCCTGTGGCCAGGGCCTGCTCCAGGGGCGACCCGCCGTTTCCTTCATCGCTCGCGCTGGAACCTGCGCTGGCGTCGTCGTTGGGAGCCGCCTCCGGCAGGAGGAAGAAGGTGCGCAGGTGCCGACCCGCCACCTCGGCCTTGGAGACGCCCAGGCGGTTCAGCAGAGCCTTGTTGCAGTCCAGCACCATGCCGTGGTGGTCGGTGAGGACGATCTCCTCCTTGAGCTGGTCGATGACGTTCTTGAGCAGCGTCTGGGTGTGCATCAGGTCGACCTTGCAGGCCACCCACATCTGGTCCGAGGACAAAAGGCGCAGGAAGAAGCTGGCCGCCGCGCGCTCGACCAGGGCCACCGTGGGGGGCAGCCCGAGGCGCAGATTCTGGATCAGCGCCAGCTGCCCTGTGGTTTCGATGACCATGCTGATCTCCGGGTGGGCGCCCATCATCTCGCGCCAGCCAGCGTACACGGGCAGATCCAGCGTTGGGGAGAAGCGCTCGCCAGCCGGGGACGTCTCGTGCAGGGCCAGGGCCACCAGGCCCAGCTGGCCGAGCACGCGCTCGTTGCCCAGGTTGGCGAAAAGCTCCCAGAAAGGCACCAGCGACGACTTGTCGCCGATGATGCCTATGCGGTATGGCTTCTCTGCCCGCAGGGAATCGACCATGTGCTGGGCTCCTTGCGCCGGGGGGACGCTCGCTTGCAAACACGTAAGCTCACCCTACAGGAGTTGGTGCAAAGTGCAATGCCTTGCTGCAAATGAATCTGCAAAATAGTGTAATATTGGAACATGTAAAGGAATCCTGATGTCCAAAGTCCGCGTGCACACCATCAGCCTGGGCTGCCCCAAAAACCGCGTGGACACCGAGCGGCTGCTTGGCGTGCTGGGCCGAAATTTCGCCCCGGCCGAGGCCGTGGACGGGTCCGACCTCGTGCTCATCAATACCTGCGGGTTCATCCGCCCGGCGGTGGAGGAGTCCGTGGAGACCATCCTGGCCGCCATCCGCGAGGTGGCGGAACTGACCCCGCGCCCGGCGCTGGCCGTCACCGGCTGCCTGGTGAGCCGCTACGGCCAGGCCGATCTCGCCGCCGACCTGCCCGAGGTCGACATCTGGCTCTCCACGCGTGAGCTGGAAAAGTGGCCCGGCCTTGTGGGCGCGGCCCTGGGCAAAAAGAAGCTTGAGGCCCTTGGCCCGCGCCGCCTGAGCACCGGGCCTGCCTTCGCCTATCTCAAGGTCAGCGAGGGCTGCTCGCACAAGTGCGCCTTCTGCACCATTCCGAGCATCCGCGGACACCACGTCAGCCGCCCCCTGGACGACCTGGAGCGCGAGGCGCGCCTCTTGGTCACGCAGGGCGGCGTGCCGGAGCTGGTCATCGTGGGCCAGGACGTGACCTCCTACGGCCACGATTTGGGCCTCAAGGACGGCCTCAAGCATTTGCTGGACCGGCTCCTGCCCATCAAGGGCCTGCGTTGGCTCAGGCTCATGTACCTGTACCCGGCCGGGCTCACCGACGGCCTGCTCAAGCACATGGCGGGCCTGACCGGACCGGGAAGTCCGCTGCTGCCTTATTTTGACATCCCCCTGCAGCACGCCCACCCGGAGATTCTTGCCGCCATGGGCAGGCCCTTTGCCAAGGACCCCTCGCTGGTCATCGAGCGCGTGCGCAGGCACTTCCCGGACGCGGCCCTGCGCACCAGCCTCATCGTGGGCTTCCCCGGCGAAACCGACGCGCACTTCAAGGCCCTCAAGGACTTTGTCGCGCGCACGAAGTTTGCGCACCTGGGCGTGTTCCCCTACCACCAGGAGGAGGGCACCCCGGCGGCCGGCCTGCCCGGACAGGTGTCCCAGGGCGTCAAGACCCGGCGCAAGAACGCCCTCATGAAGCTCCAGGAGACCATCAGCCGCGAGCATCTGGCCAGCCTGGTCGGCTCGCGCCTGGAGGTGCTGGTGGAGGAGCCGAGCCCGGAATGGCCGGGCCTGCACGTTGGCCGCGTGTGGTTCCAGGCCCCGGAGGTCGACGGCGTGACCTACGTCAGCGGACCCAAGGTCAAACCCGGCAAGATGGTCATGGCCGACATCGAACAGGCCCAGAGCTACGACCTGGTGGCCCTAGCGTAAGGGCAGAGTCTCCGGCGGCCAGCATCGGCACCGGCAAAACAAGGACGTGAGCATGTCCAAGCACAGGAAGCTCGGCCCGGCCGCCGCCTACAGCCACCGCGAGCACGTGGTCACCAACGTCAACGTGGCGTTCCGGGACACGCGCACCACCGGGCAGCGCGTGGCCGACGCCGTAGCGCGCATCGTTGGCGGCTGGCCGTTCATCATCTGCCAAAGCCTGCTCATTCTGCTCTGGATCGCGGCCAACGGCTACCTGGTCTACCAGGCCACGACCAATCCGGGCTACTTCAGCGTCTGGGACCCCTACCCGTACATCCTGCTCAACCTGGTGCTCAGCCTGGAGTCCGCCTACGCCGGACCCATCATCATGATGAGCCAGAACCGCCAGGACGAGAAGGACCGGCTCATGGCCGAGCAGGACTATCAGGTCAACATCACCGCCGAGGAAGAGATCAAGGTCATCATGGCGCATCTGGCGCACCAGGATGAACTCATCCTGGAGATCCTGGCCCGGCTGGAAGCATTCCGTCAGGCCGAAGCCAGCGCCGACAACGCGGAGTAAGCCCCCGGTGTGGCCGGGAGATGCCTCCGGCGGCCAAGGCCGGGAGATGCCTCCGGCGGCCAAAGGGCCTGAGGCCCTCTGGACTCCCCGTAGGGCCTGGGCCGGGGTGGCCTGGGCCGAGGCATTGGCGTGATGGGTCGTCAGAGGTCAGAGCCAGACAGCAGAGCCAGATATCGTAGCCAGATATCGTAGAAAGACAGGTCGCCATGAAAACGGAACTTGCGAATCCTTACCCCGGCAAGAATTGCTTTTTCTGCGGCAGTGGCAACGTCCATGGGCTGCACCTGAAATTCTACCATGATGATGAACGCTGCGAAACATCGGCGGAGTATGTTCCAGCAGACCATTATGCCGGGCAGGGCGACATCCTGCATGGCGGCATTCAGATGGGGCTCCTCGATGAGATCATGGGCTGGGCCAGTTTCGTCCATACCGGCGAGATGGCCGTGACCACCAAGATGGAGGTCCAGTTCCTGCGGCCCTTGTACATTTCCGGGCAGCCCGTCCGTCTCGCCTGCCGCGTGACCGGACGGAGCGGCCGGAAGGTCCATTTGCAGGCCGAGCTCGTCAACGCCGAAAACCTCGTCTGCACCCAGGCCGCAGGCATCTATCACATCCTCACGCCGGAGAAGCACGCGGCGCTGGTCCGGGCAGAGGACGCACCGCGCGCGCCCCACGCAACGCCGAAACAAAAAGCCCCGGCATGACCCGGGGCTTTTTCGTGCGCTTCACCTGACTCTGGCTACGGCATCTCAATCCTTTCCAGCCCCTTCATGTAGGGCCTGAGCGCCTCGGGCAGGATGACGCTGCCGTCGGCCTGCTGGCCGTTTTCCAGCACGGCCACCAGCGCGCGGCCCACGGCCAGGGCCGAGCCGTTCAGGGTGTGCAGGTACTCGGACTTTTTCGCGCCCTTGGCCTTGAAGCGGATGTTCGCGCGCCGGGCCTGGAAGTCCAGGAAGTTGGAGCAGCTTGATATCTCCCGGTACTTGTTCTGGCCGGGCAGCCAGACCTCGATATCAAAGGTCTTGGCCGAGGAGAAGCCGAGGTCGCCGCCGCAGAGCGCGATGACGCGGTAGTGCAGGCCCAGGCGCTTGAGGATCTCCTCGGCATGGCCGGTGAGCAGCTCCAGGTCGGCCATGGACTGCTCCGGGCGGGCAAAGCGCACCAGCTCGACCTTGTGGAACTGGTGCTGGCGGATGAGGCCCTTGGTGTCCTTGCCGTACGAACCCGCTTCGGACCGGAAGCAGGGCGTCAGCGCGCAGTAGGCCGTGGGCAGCTGGTCTTCCTCCATGACTTCGCCGGAGTGCAGGTTGGTCACCGGCACCTCGGCCGTGGGGATGAGGTAGTATTCCTGGCCCTCGATCTTGAACAGGTCCTCGGCGAACTTGGGCAGCTGGCCGGTGCCGGTCATGGCCTGCCTGTTGACCAGAAAGGGCGTGAGCACCTCGGTGTAGCCGTGCTCGGCCGCGATATCGAGCATGAACGCGCCCAGCGCGCGCTCCAGTTTGGCGGCCCAGCCGAAGCTGACGCAGAAGCGCGAGCCGGTGATCTTGCCTGCGCGCTCGAAGTCCAGGCCGCCCAGGGCCTGGCCCAGCTCCCAGTGTTCCTTGGGCTGAAAGTCCAGCACGGGCTTCTCGCCCCACACGCGGACCACCGGGTTGTCATCCTCGCCTGCGCCGTCCGGGGTGGACTCGTGCGGGATGTTCGGCACCTTGAGCAGCCAATCGGACTCTTGTTCTTCTATGATGGCCAGTTCGGCGTCGAGTTCCTTGACGCGCTCGCCCATCTTGGCCATGGCGGCCATGAGCTGGCTGGCGTCCTGGCCTGCGCGCTTGAGCTTGGCCACCTCGGCCGAGCCCTGGTTGCGTTCGGCCTTGAGGGCCTCGGCCTCGCGGATGAGCGCGATGCGGGCCTCGTCCAGGCGGGCGAACTCGGCCACGTCGGGCTCGGTCTTGCAGCGTTTTTTCAGGCCCTGGCTCACGGCGTCCAGGTTCTTTTGCACGAACTTCAGGTCAAGCATGGTCGTCTCCTCGAAAATGGGCGAACAGGGAAAGTCTCCCCGGCTGGCGTCAGTGGACGTTCGGCCAGGGCTTTAGCGCGACTTGCCGCCCCTTGACAACCCTTGCCCACCCTTCGGGCCGCCCGGCTCAATAGCGCGCTTTACGGCTCGATGCCGTCCTCGACATTCCTGCGGCGCACGTACAGCAGGTAGGGCACGATGATGGCCAGGCCCACCGGGCCCAGGTCCTGCTGCCACAAAAACCAGGCCGCAAGGGTCGCGCCCAGGGCGGTGAAGGCGATCTGGCGCTTCTTGCGGCGGTCCAGGGGCCGGGCCAGCCAGGCGCATTCCAGGCCGATGAGCCGCTCCAGCCAGGGCAGCAGGCCCTTCAGTTCCGTTTGCTCCATGGGCGGCAGGGGCAGGGCGCGGCAGCCGACCACCAGCCCGATCCCGGCCAGGGTCAAGAGGGCGGCGTTGTGCGTCAAGAGGCCCAAGGGCAGGAGGGCCAGGCTGGCCGTCTGCAGGCACCAGTTCCAGGGCTCGCGTCGGCGCAGGCGCAGCGTCTGGGCGATGTTCACGGCCCGCTCGCGCAGGCTGGTGAGGAATTCTCCGGTGTCCATGGGCCACAATTGCCACGCCCGGCCCCATCCTGTAAACAGTTGCGAACAAAAGGCGGGGGTGCTGGCATGAAAAAGGTGGATTTCCAGGTCCTGCTGGAGCAGGAGGGGGCGGAGCGCCTGGGGGCCTTGGCCTCCGAGGCTGCGCGGCATGTGCACAGCCAGGGCTGGCTGCTGGCCACGGCCGAGTCCTGCACCGGCGGCCTGCTGGCCCACACGCTGACCAACATGGACGGCAGCTCGGCCTGGTACCACGGCGGGGTGGTCTGCTATTCCAACGCCCTCAAGACCGGGCTTTTTGGCGTGGACCAGGCCCTGCTGGACGAGTTCGGCGCCGTGAGCGAGCCCACGGTGCTGGCCATGGCCCAGGGCGCGCTGAAGCTGCCGGGCATGCCCGAGGGCCGGGGCGTGGGCGTGGCCATCTCGGGCATCGCCGGGCCCACCGGCGGCACGCGGGAGAAGCCCGTGGGCACGGTCTGGATGGCCTGGGCCTGGCCGGGCGGCCTGCGCGCCGAGCAGTTCCTGTTCCGGGGCTCGCGCGCGGCGGTGAAGTCCCAGAGCGCCGCCGGGGCGCTGTTCGGCCTGTCGACTTTTGTCCGCTAGGCGTTCGCTAGGCATCCGGCAAGGCATCAGGTCAGGCCAGGCATGACGACCCAGCGCCCAACCCCCGCCCCTGCCCTCAAGCGCCCCCTGCGCTGTTTCATCGGGCTGCCCCTGCCGGAGGGCCTGCAGGCGGGCCTGTCGCGCGTGGCGCAGCGGCTGGCCGGGGCGCTGGCCTCGCGCATCAGCTGGACCCGGCCCGGCAACTGGCACCTGACCCTGAAGTTTCTGGGCGGCGTGGACGCGGGGCGCGTGCCGGAGCTGGCCGGGGCCCTGCACGGCGTCGACTTTGCGCCCTTTGCCCTGGCTGTGGGCCGGGCCGGGGTGTTCCCGACGGACGGCCCGCCGCGTGCGCTCTGGGCCGGGCTGGCCCTTGGTGCTGCGGAGAGCGGGTTGCTGGCGGCCAAGGTCGACCGCGCCCTCGTGCCCCTGGGCTTCGCGCCCGAGGCGCGGCCCTTCACCGCGCATCTGACCCTGGGCCGGGTCAAGACGGCGGCGCCAGGCGACGACTGGGCGCTTGTGGAGCGCGCCCTGGCCGGGGAGAGCTGGCCCAAAGTCGAGATCGGCAGCTTCGTGCTCTGGCAAAGCGTGCTCACGGCGAGCGGCCCGCAGTACTCCCGGCTGGCGGAGTTTCCGGCCCGAGTGGCCGGAGTGGTCCGAGTGGCCGAGTAGGCTGAGGCGCGGCCCTCGGACCTGTCTCCCAAACAGTCTGTTGCCCCCGTTGCGTCGTCGCCAGTTGATTTCGGTCCAGGGCTGTACCGGGGAGCACCCCCCCCCCCCCCCCC
>MGTN01000015.1:36063-43576 GCA_001799475.1 Desulfovibrionales bacterium GWA2_65_9
GCCGCAGCATATGCATGATGATATTGAAAATTATTGCGCTCTCCGCAGGTGTCTGCAGAGCGAATACGTATTGGCGCCCCACCTATCGAAATCCCTCCCATATTCCACTTGCGAACCAGGAGCGATTTCGATACCACCGCCCCTCTTGGCCGCCATGGCCACCCGTGAAAGATAATGTTGTGCGGCCTGAGTAATGTGTTGCGCTATTTCTGTTGATACTGGTATGTTGTGTTCTCCCACCTGCCCGCTGGCTGGGGGTGTGCTGCGCAGCTGTCATACGTATTCTAAGCATCGCCGTCGGAGGGAATATGTTTCGTAAAAGCATCAGCAGCGTGCTTATCGCGTCGGTGGCCCTGGCGGTTATCCTGGCCGTTGGCGTCATCGTTTTCTACGTGTCGCGCTCCTCGTACAACTTGGCCCTGGAGATGGAGCAGCGCTCGATGCAGCAGTTCTCCGCGGCCAGCCAGTCGGCCCTGGACAGCTACATGGGCAACACCAGGATGCTGGTGGAGACCCTGGCCGTGCAGAAGGCCATCACCGAGGCCTTTGAGGGCGATCCCAAGCGGGCCAGGGAACGCCTCCTGGACTACATCAAGACCAACAAGGACTACTGGGCCATCTTCCTGTTCGATGCCAAGGGCGTCATCATCGCCGGCTACAACGCCAAGGAAGCGGATCTCACCGGCCAGAGCCGCGCGGACCGCGATTACGTCAAGGCCGTGCTCGGCGGACAGGACCTCTTTGTGGCCAAGGAGGTCGTCAAGGCCAAAAGCGGCGAGGGGGAGATCTTCATCTTCGCCCTGGCCAAGGCCGTCAAAGACTCCAGCGGCAAGGTGCTGGGCGGTGTGGGCGCCTTCCCCAAGTGGGAAACCTTCACCAAGAGTTTCGTCGATCCGCCGCGCTTTGGCGCGCGCGGCTACGGCTTCATGCTCGACAGCAAGGGCCGCATCATCGCCCACGCCGTGGACAAGAGCCTGATGCTCAAGGACTTGAGCGAGCATGAGTTCATCCGCAAGGCCCTGGAGCTGAAAAACGGTTCCATGTCCTACGACTGGAAGGGCGAGCAGAAGTTCATGACCGTGTCCACGGACCCGGACACGGGCTGGGTCATGTGCATGAGCGGCTACATCTCGGAGCTGACGGCCACGGCCGCCATGCAGCGCAACATCCTCCTGGGCATCGGCCTGGCCGTGATCCTCGTGCTGGTGGGCCTGATCACCTTCATCATCAACCGCCTGGTGGTCCGGCCCGTCAACGACATCGTGTCCTTCACCAGCAGCATTGCCCACGGTGATTTCAAGGCCCAGCTGCGCACCGGGTTCAAGTATGAGCTGGCGCACCTGGCCGACAATATCCGCAGCATGGTGGGCGAGATCAAGAACAAGCTCGGCTTCTCCCAGGGCGTGCTCATGGGCATTCCCACCCCCTGCGGCATCGTGGGTCCGGATTTCAAGATGCTCTGGGCCAACCAGCAGATCTGCGACCTTTTGGAGAAGACCGGCCCGCCCTCGGAGTACATCGGGCAGAAGTCGGGCCAGTTCTACTGGAACGATGCCAATCGCGAAACCATGTCCGACAAGGCCATCCGCCAGAACGCCGCGCAGAAGGGCCAGACCACCTGGACCGGCAAGGGCGGCAGGCAGGTGCATGTGGACGTCTCCACCACCCCGTTCTACGACCTGGACGGTGTCCCGCTCGGGTCCATCTCTTTCTGGATCGACATCACCGGGATCATGGAAAACCAGAAGAAGATCGAGCTGCAGAACCAGAAGATCGCCCAGGCTGCGGAGGCCGCCACCGCCATCTCCGACCAGGTGGCCTCGGCCTCGGAGGAGCTCTCGGCCCAGATCGAGCAGTCCAGCCGGGGCACCGAGGCCCAGCGCGGCCGCACCGGGGAGGCCGCAACGGCCATGGAGGAGATGAACGCCACGGTGATGGAGGTGGCCCAGAGCGCCTCCGGCGCGGCGGAGCTGGCCGAGCAGGCCAAGCGCAAGGCCCAGGACGGCGCGCGCCTCGTGGACGAGGTCGTGGCCAACATCCGCCAGATCAACACCCGGGCCGAGGCCCTGAAGGTGGACATGGGCGAGCTGGGCAAGCAGGCCGAGGGCATCGGCGCGATCATGAACGTCATCTCCGACATCGCCGACCAGACCAACCTGCTGGCGCTCAACGCCGCCATCGAGGCCGCCCGCGCAGGCGACGCCGGGCGCGGCTTCGCTGTTGTCGCGGATGAGGTGCGCAAGCTGGCCGAGAAGACCATGACCGCCACCAACGAGGTCGGCGCGTACATCAAGGCCGTGCAGGACAGCGCCAGGAAGAACATCGAGGGCACCGAGGCCACCACCCAGGCCATCGAGGCCAGCACCGCCACGGCGGGCAAGTCCGGCGAGGCCCTGCGCGAGATCGTGGGCATGGTGGACCGCACGGCGGACCAGGTGCGCTCCATCGCCACGGCGTCCGAGGAGCAGTCCGCCGCCAGCGAGGAGATCAGCCACACCACCGAGGACATCAACCGCATCGCCAGCGAGACCGCCGAGGCCATGAACCAGTCGGCCCACGCCGTGTCCGACCTGTCGCGCCTGGCCCAGGAGCTCAAGCGCATCATCAGCAACATGCAGGACTAGGTGTGAAGTCTACGGACGTTGTTCTCTGTGCCGTTGGCTCATGGGTGTAGCTCCTTGTAACACCATGTGATTGTGGCGATAGTTGTATTCGTGGAGCCAGCGGGGCAACTCGCGGGCTCTTTCATTTTGAGTGGGGGTAGGCGGCGGCGTAAGCCCATTCGTGGAGCGCCGTCTGCTGGATAAACCGCTCGGCCTTGCCGTTGGCGCGTGGCGCTACGGCGGAACGCATGACAGCGCAAAATGGCGCGTGGCTATTTTAGAGAGAGGCCCGAGCCAGGGCCTCGGCAGCGGGGCTGGCCAGAGAAAATGACAAAGGGCAGGAAGCTGGTTCCTGCCCTTGTCGTTTTGCGAGGGTTGCGGTTTGCGGCGGGGACCTAAGAGAGGTAGTCCCCACGGTTGAACTTGATGCGTTCCGTCCCCGCCATGACCTCCAGTTCCGACACCATTCCCTGCAGAGCCGGGTGCTTTTGCGCAAGGTCCGGGTTCTCGCCCTTGAGCTGCTGCACGGTTCCGTCGATGTCCTGAAGGACGCCGTAGGCCTCTTTCAGGTTCACCGCGCCGGAAGCGCTTTGCAGGTTCTGGGCGTACTGGTCCCACTTGTCGAGCAGGTTTTCCACCTTTTCCATGATCGCTTTCTCCGCCTTGGGTGCCGGGGCCACGGACTCGACACTGCTCACGCCCATGAGGGCGCTTAGGGTGCCAAGCCCGCCCGGCGGGGGCAGGGTTGCGCTGGACTTGGGGGCTTCCGTGTCCGACTTGGCGACTTCCTGGCTCAGGAGATCGCCGAAAGCGGTGCTGGGCGGCTTGACCCTGTTCGCTTGCGGCGCGCTGTCCGGGCGAACTCCTTCCAACTGGTCAGGATGGATCTTCATGGTTGCTCCTCATCCTGTGATTTCTGTGTAATGTGCAGAGACCATGCCAACGCCGCTTGTTCGTAACTAGTTGTAATTTTTAGCTCTTGCGCGGCGGACCAGGGGGAAAATCTTGCCTGCCCCCGGCTATGGGATATCCGGGCCCTGCTTTCGCCCAGCTCCCGGATATCCCATGGCCGGGGGCTTGTCCATCGGGCCAGGGGCGGCCGACGCACTTGCTGTCTTTTCGGCGCGTTTTGTCCTTGCGTTAATGGACGGAGGTGATTATTTTCACATTGTTACCCCATCCCCCTTTTTTCAGAGGGGGCAACCGAGATGACCCCTTGAGGAGGAGAGCCATGGTCCAGATCAAGAAGATCCTTTGCGCAGTGGACTTTTCCGAGCACAGCCCGGCAGTGGCCGAGTACGCGCGGATCCTGGCCCAGGGCCTCGGGGCCAGCATCGACTGCCTGTATGTCGCCCCCTCGCTCAGCCAGTATGTCGGGTTCCACGTGCCGCCGAGCTCCATCGAGAACTTCGTGGGCGAGATCGTCACCGGGGCCGAGGCCACCATGAGCGCCTTTTTGAACGAGAACTTCCAGGGCGTGAAGGCCGTGGGCCATGTGGTCACCGGCTACGCGGCCGAGGAGATTTTCGGCATGGCCATCAAGGAGGACGTGGACCTGATCATCATGGGCACCCACGGCCGCAAGGGCATCGACCGCATCCTGTTCGGCTCCGTGGCCGAGAAGGTCGTCAAGGGCGCCAAGTGCCCGGTGCTGACCATCAGGCCGAGCAAGTAATTCCCTCGTCCTTGGGGTTGAAGGCGGCGTCGGTCGCACATGTCGGTTCGAACACGTAGCCGCTCGACTGCGTAGCGGTCGGGCGCGTGACGTCGGTTGCGCCGGGCCGCAAGTCCAGCTATAGACAAGGCAGATGCATGCGCACAGGGGACGGCCCTCGGCTGTCCCTTGTGCTTTCGCGTCCAGTTCAAGAAGGGGTGCGCCATGCCGAGCCAGCGAGTCCGACCGGAGATCCTTAACTTCACGCCCTACGTTCCCGGCCTGACCATAGAGGAAATCAAGGCCAGGTATGGCCTGTCCACGGTCATCAAGCTGGCCAGCAACGAGAACCCGCTGGGCGCTTCGCCCGTGGTGCAGCAGGTTTTGTCCCGCGCCGTGGACCAGGTCTTCCGCTACCCCCAGAACCACAGCCCGCGACTAACCCAGGCCATTGCGGGGGCCATGGGCGTGCCTGCGGAGATGGTCGTGGCGGGCAACGGCTCGGACGAGATCATCGACCTGCTCTTGCGGGTTGTGGCCCAGCCCGGCCAGGACAACGTGGTCTGCTACGAGCACTCCTTCAGCATGTACGCCCTCATGGCCCGGCTGTGCGGGGTGGAATACCGCGAGGTGCCGCGCGGCGAGGACTTCCGCCTGCCGCTGGAATCCCTGGCCGAGGCCGTGGACCACAACACCGCGCTGGTCTTCGTCACCAGCCCGGACAATCCCACGGGCCTGGCCGCCCGGGCCGAGGAGCTCATGGTCCTCTCCGGCGTGCTGCCCGAGGGCGCGCTTCTGGTGGTGGACGAGGCCTACATGGACTTTTCCTGGCCGCCGGAAGAGTATTCCATGATGAACCTCGCGGCGGAGCTGGGCAATGTCGTGGTCCTGCGCACCTTCTCCAAGGCCTACGGCCTGGCCGGGCTGCGCCTGGGTTACGGGGTCATGCCCGTGTGGCTGGCCGACCACGTGCGCCGCGCGCGCCCGCCCTTCAGCGTGAATCTTCTGGCCGAGGAGGCGGGCATCGCCGCCCTGGAGGACGACGCCTTCTACAGCGCAACCCTGGAGGTGGTCTTCAAGGGCCGCGAACTGCTCTTGAAGCGCCTGCCGGAGCTTCTCTGCACGGTCTGGCCCTCCCAGGCCAACTTCGTCATGTTCCGCCCGCCGCTGTCGGCTGGCGTGGTCTGCGAGGAGCTGCTCAAGCGCGGCATCATCGTGCGCCACCTGAAGAGCTTCGGCCTGCCGGGCAACATCCGCGTCAATGTGGGCACAGGCCCGGAAACCGAGGCCTTCCTGAAGGCCCTCGAGGAGATCCTCAATGCCTAGCGCCCCCCGCACCGCTTCCCCGCTTATTGTCACCCTGGACGGACCAGCCGGCGTGGGCAAAAGCTCCATCGCCTCGCGCCTGGCCGGAGAGCTGGGCATCGCCTTTTTGGACACCGGGGCCATGTTCCGCGCCGCCGCCTACACCCTGGGCGAGGGCGCCTGGGACTGGACCCAGGGCATCTTGCAGCAGAAGCTGGGCGACTTCGAGTTCTCCCTGCGCGGCAGCGGCAAGGACACCGAGCTCTTGCTCAACGGCCAGCCCCTGCCCGGCGACATCCGCACCGAGCAGACGGGCCTGTGGGCCTCGCAGCTGGCCGTGGTGCCCTCGGTGCGCGCCTACATGAAGATGGCCCAGATCTTCCTCGGCCAGACCACCTCGCTGGTGGCCGAGGGCCGCGACATGGGCAGCGTGGTCTTCCCCGGCGCGCAGTTCAAGTTCTTCCTCGACGCCGAGCCCGAGGAGCGCGCCCGCAGGCGCTGCCGCCAGCTTGAAGCCCAGGGCAAGCCCGCCCCCCTGGCCGAGACCCTGGCCGCCATCACCCAGCGCGACCACCAGGACCGCACCCGCAGCATCGCGCCCATGAAGCCGGCCGAGGGCGCGGTGGTGGTGGACACCACGCACATCACGGAGAATGAGGTCCTGGAGAAGGTGCTCGCCGTGGTCTGCGGCCAGAGGTAGGGCCTGTTTCTAAAAGTGTCTTTTGCCCCCTGGGCATCGTCATGAGGCGATTTTGGGTCAGGGCTGTACAGTAAGAGTACTATCCCCGGCCCAAAACCGCCTCTTTCCTCGCCAGGGAACCAAAAGCCATCTTTTGGAAACAGGCCCAAGCCCCCGCCCCCGCGCGCGCGACGAAAAACGCCCGCCCCGGCCACCCAATGCATTGGGCCGGAGCGGGCGTTTCGCATTCTCAGGGCTGGCGCGGTTATTCCGGCGCCGTGCTGACCCCGGCCGAGGCAAAGGAGGCCATGTCGTTGTAGATGGCCGCGGCCGAGCGCAGCAGGAACATGGCGATGGCCGCGCCGGTGCCCTCGCCCAGGCGCAGGCCCAGGTTGAGCAGCGGGGCCTTGCCCATCTTCTCCACGGCCAGCTTGTGGCCCGGCTCGGCCGAGACGTGGGCCAGCACCGTATAGTCCGCCGTGGCCGGACACAGCTTCCAGGCCGCCACGCAGGCCGCCGTGGAGATGAAGCCGTCCACGCAGATGAGCTGGCGGTTCCTGGCCCCGCCCAGGATCAGCCCCGCCAGGCAGGCGATCTCATAGCCGCCCAGGGCCGCCAGGATGGCCAGCGCCCCGTCTGGACCGGAGGCGGAGGAGACTGCGGCGGCGTTGGCCGCCAGCCCGCGCTTGATGACCTCGACCTTGTGGCTGACCCCCGCCTTGTCCAGGCCCGTGCCCGGGCCGGTCATGCTGGCCGGGTCCAGGCCCAGGTAGGCGCAGTAGAGCGCGGTGGAGGGCGTGGTGTTGCCGATGCCCATGTCGCCGGTGCCCAGCACGCGCACCCCGTCTTTGTTCGCGCGGTCGGCCAGATCCACGCCGAGCATGAGGGCTTGGATGCACTGCGCGCGGGTCATGGCCGGGCCAACGGCCAGGTTGGCCGTGCCCTCGGCCACCTTGCCCTGGATCAGGTTCGGGTGCGCGTCAAAGGCGCCGCCCAGGCAGCCCGCATCGACCACGAAGAGCTCGGCCCCGCTCGTGCGCGCCAGGGCGTTGATGCCTGCGCCGCCGCCCACGAAATTGAGCACCATCTGGCGCGTGACCTCCTGCGGGAACAGGCTCACGCCCTCGGCCACCACGCCGTGGTCGCCAGCCACGGTGTACACGCGGCAGGGGTCGGCCTGGGGCTGGCCGCCGCCCTGGACCATGTACAGTTGCAGGGCCAGTTCCTCCAGGCGGCCGAGGCTGCCCTGGGGCTTGGTCAGGTTGTCCAGGT
>MGTN01000015.1:43620-51179 GCA_001799475.1 Desulfovibrionales bacterium GWA2_65_9
CCTGCGACAAAAAAGGGTTCCGGCGGGCGCAACAACGCTCGCCGGAACCCTTTGCCATCGTGTTCCAGAACAAAACCAATGCGGACAGGTCTTCCGGCTTCCGGATCAGCCGGGGGAAGACGGCCTTCCCGCCGGGGTCAACCCCGACAGTGGCCGGGCTAAAAAAGCCCGAAGTCTCTCCCCGTCCCCGGTTACGGCGGCGGGACCGCCACGGAATCGCACCGTGTTCCGAGATGTCCGCCCGGTGTGCCTGCCGTGGTAGCCGAATCAGCGGGGCATTTCAAGGGCCCTGTCTGCTCCCGTGGCGATGGGCGGGAACGCAGCGGGTGGTTTACGGGCCAGTATTCCAATCCTCGCAGCCGGATCAGGCCCGATGCGCTGGTGATGCGCTGGCGATGCGCTGGCGACCATGCTGAAGAAGGGTGCCGCCGGTTTCTCCTGGCGCGGGCGCTGCGGCGCAACGCCTGACAGCGAAACATGTCTTGCGGCGGTGTGAGAAACAGGCCCTGGGCCTCTGCCCAGCCCAAAACGCTGCCCCTCAAAACCCGCAGCGCGTTCCCGGCACGGGCATTGCAATGTCTCTGGCGTGGATAAACGCACAGCCATTCTGCACGCCAACTGCCAGGGCCAGCCCCTGGCCGCACAGCTCCTGGCCAGCCCGGAGTTTGCCCAAAGCTTTGCCCCGCGCGTGTACCTGAACTACGCCCGTGAGCCGCTGCCCGAGGCCGAGCTGGCCGCCTGCGGCCTGTTCCTGTACCAGCACCTCGGCCCGGAGTGGGGCGAGCTGTCCTCGGCCGCGCTCCTGGCCCAGCTGCCAGCAGACTGCCCCAGGCTGTGCATCCCGAACATGTTCTTCCGGGGCCCGTGGCCGCTGTGGTCCGGCGCGCCCGGCTTCGACTACCGCGACGTCCTCCTGGACACGCTGTTGGACATGGGCCTGCCCCGGCGCGACATCCTGCACGTATGCCTGTCTACGCCGCTGACGTGGAAATATGACCTGGACGCGCTGCTCAAGGAGACCGTGGAGCGTGAGCGTGAGCGCCAGGCCCACACCCCGGTCCAGTACCTGGACTTTGTGCTGGAGCATTGGCGTGAGCGCCCGCTGTTCTACACCGTCAACCACCCCGGCCCGGAACTGCTCGGGCTGGCTGCGGCGGGCATCCTGCGCGAGCTCGGCCTGGCCCCACAAAGCCCGGAGCTGCTGCCCGGACCGGAAGCCCTGGGCGCGGGCTACGCGGACTTCGAGCTGCCCGTGCATCCGCAGGCGGCGGCCTTTTACGGCCTGGCTTACGGTGCTGAAACCCAAATTTTCAACGTCTATGGCCGGGCCAAGACCTTTGCCCAGTACGCCGCAGCCTATGTGGACTGCCGCCAGCTGGGCCTCGACGACTTCATCGGCTACCTGCAACTGGCGTGAGGGCACGTATGGGCGCGGACGCGAAACTTTTGGCCTGGGTGGGCGGCGAGTTCTTCATACAGCACATGCAGGCCGAGGGCTTCCGCGTGCAGCGCATCCCGCTCACCGGACCGGAGGCCCTGACCTGGGATGAGGTCTGCGCGCGCTGCGGCGCGGTCCCGGACGCCGTAGTCTACACCGACCGCAGCCTGCCCCCGCCGCTGCTCGGGGTGGAGTGCTTCCCGTGCCTCACGGCCTTCTACTGCATCGACTCGCACATCCACGGCTGGTACCCGCTCTATGCCGGGGCCTTTGACCTCTGCGCCGTGAGCCTGAAGGGCGACGTGGAGCGCTTCAGCCAGGAACTCGCACCCGGCCGCGTGCTCTGGCTGCCGCCCTTTGCCGAGGACCGCTACCAGCCCAGGCCCGCCGAGAAGGACTTCGACCTGCTCTTTGTGGGCACCGTGGACCCGGAGACCACGCCCCAGCGGCATGACTTTTTGCAGCGCCTGGGGCGTGAGTTTCCGGGCCTTGCGGTGCGCCGGGGCGACTTCGCCGAGCTTTTGCCGCGCGCCCGGGTGACGCTGAACATCGCCGAGCGCGGCGACCTGAATTTCCGCGTCTTCGAGGGGCTGGCCTGCGGCTGCTGCCTGCTGACCCCGAGGATTGCCAACGGCCAGGACGAGTTGTTTCAGGACGGGGTGCATTTCGCCACCTACCAGCCGGACGAAGCGAAGGACGCCGCGGCCCAGGCTCGTGCCCTGCTGGCCGATCCCGAGCGCCGCAGCGCCCTGGCCCTGGCCGGGCACAAGCAGGTGGACTTGGCCCACCGTCCCCGGCACCGGGCCGCTGCCCTGGCCGGGCTGCTGCGCCAAGGATTTGACGCGAATCTGCCGGGCACTCGCCTGGCACACCCCGACACGGCCAGAATCGCCGCCCTGCGCCTGCTGTTTCTGCACTGGGCCGACAACTGCAACGACGCCAGCCTGGCCGCGCGCTACCTCGCCGAGGCGCGCAGGCTCTCGCATCCGGGGGCATAGGCGAGAAGCTTCAGCGCTGCCCGCTGGTGTTGGCACGGGACATGCTAAGGAATAGGTACCCTGGACGACAGGTGCGAGCCAGAACGGCATCGGGAACCAACACCAAATGAAGTGAAGGGCAGTGCCCATTACACAAAGGGTTCCGATCCACTGCCCACGGTCAACTGGGGTTTTTTCACGCCCGGCGTCCGGCTGAATATTCGGGGCGCAAGGAGGCTGACATGGTTCGACGGAAAATGCTGCGACGTTTCATTGGATTGTCGGCCCGGCTGTCGGCCAAGCTGGCGGCCAGGCTGGCGTCCAGCCTTCCTGTCCGCGTTCTGCTTCGGTCCCCTTTCCGCTTGCAACTCCGGCTGCGCGCTGCCGCGCCGATTTTTTCCCTGCTCTGCCTGGCGCTGCTGGTGGCCTCCTGCTCGGTGTCCGACGCCGTGAGCATCGCCCGGGTGGCCAGCGGCGACACCAGCGCAGCCGTTGACCTGGCGCGCAACAAGGCCATCCGCTACGCCACCAATCCCAGCGCCATCGAGGCTGACTACAAGCGTTTCAAGGGCCTGGTCACGGCCTTCCGCCGCGCCGTGGGCGGCACCTGGGGCGCGCGCGACGTGCGCGAGCCCGAGCCCAAGCAGTACGTCAAGTACACCCAGAACTATCTGTCCCGCGCCAGCGTGGACTTCGAGCGCGGTTTGATCCTGGTGGAGACCCTGGACCAGCAGACCCCGCAGGCCAGCCTGCGCGCGGCCATCGCCACCACGCTTTTGACCCCGTACGACCCGCGTGCGGTGGACCTGTATTCCGCCGGGCCCGTGAAGCTGGGCGGCAAGCCCTTCCTTCTGGGCGAGGTCAAGGACGCGCGCGGCCGCGACATTAGAAGCGAGGAGCAGGCCGAGGAATTCGCCCGCCAGATTGTCGCGTTGAGCCTGCAGGAGCGGCCCTCGGACCCGTCCCTGGGCCAGCCGGGCAAGACCGTGCGCTTCGTGGTCATCGCCATGACCGCTGAGCACATGCAGGTGCGCGCAGCCAAGTTTCGCCCGCTGGTGGAAGAGGCGGCCAGCCGCTTCGGCGTCAGCCGCAACCTCATTTACGCCATCATCCGCGTGGAGAGCGACTTCAACCCCTACGCCATCAACGCCGTGCCTGCCGTGGGGCTGATGCAGGTGGTGCCGCAGACCGCCGGGGCCGATGTCCAGGCCCATCTCACGGGCAAGGCCGGCGAGCCGACCAAGGCCTTTCTCTTCGAGCCGCAGCACAACATCACCTATGGCACGGCCTACCTGCACCTGCTGGGCAAGCGCTTCCTGGCGGGCATCGGCGACGGGCTCTCGCGCGAGTACTGCGTCATCGCCGCGTACAACGGCGGCGCAGGCGCGCTTTTGAAGACCTTTGACCGCGACAAGGGCCGGGCGATTTCAATCATCAACAGCCGCCCGCCCCTGGCCGTCTACGATACCATCGTGGAGCGCCACGCGGCCCAGGAAACGCGCGACTATCTGCGCAAGGTCCTGGCGGCCAAGAAGGAATTCGCGGGGATGTAGGGAGAAATGTATAACAACAGAGGTGAACGAATGTGGGATGCAGCATTGTTGTTGGCCTCTTTAGCTTTGCAATGTGCGCCACGCAATGGCGAGTATTTTGAATTGTATATGCTTTGACTTAGGGAGTGATATATGCAGGCAGAATATGGTCTGGAGCAATTGACGAGTGCAGTATTCACGATTGCTGATAGCCACGAGACACTGCAGCAGCGTTTGATAAGCGCATGCGTTTACGATATTCTTAACATTAACCCCGAAAGAGATCTCCCTCAGGAAATGAGAGAGAAGTTCACCACTCTTTGTCAGTTACTGAATTGCCAACCAGCCATGGAGGGGCAAGGCAGTATCTCTGCAACGATCTCTGCAATGAACGACGATGAAGCCCGGCGGCACATCGAAACAATTGGCCAGATGTACCGCGAGCTGGCGGAGTACCTCGCAACGCGCTCGTAACCACTTGAAATGGCGATGGGGCTTCAGGCAAAGGGCTACTTCCACTCCTCCCCGCTCATGAGCTTCCAGGCGTTCTTGTAGGCGATGCGCTCGGCTGCGGCCTTGGTCAGCCGCGCCAGCACCAGCCGCCGGAAGGTCTCTACCACGCGGGTGTAGTCGTCAAAGCGCCCGGTGTTCACGTCCGTGCCGATGACGAAGTGCTCCGGGAATTCCTCCAGCAGCGCCAGCCAGTTGGCGTTCAGCCGGGCGTCCGGCTGGTTGTCGCCGCCCTTGCTGGGGTCGCTGTCGTAGAGCACGGCGTCGACCTGGTTCGTGCCCCGGTGCCTGCTGCCGGGCTTGGCCTGGTTCAGGTCAAAGGACAGGTTCGGGTACTTCCGCAAGAACTCGCGCACGCCGTCCGGGGTGGGCAGCCTGGTCCAGGTGCTGCGGTTGCGGTTGCGGCCCACGTGGCACCAGATGACCTGGGCCTTGGGATGGGCTGTGAGCATGCGCTCCAGTTCGGGCAAGAGCGCGTCCTCGGCCTCGTGGTGCAGGAGCAGGGGCAGGCCGGTTTCCTCGGCGATGCGGAACACGGCCTCAAAGCTCGGGGAGTCCACCGGCAGGTGCACGTCCCGGCTGTTGGTGCTGGACACGTAGTGCCGGGCCTCGAACTCGCCCAGGGCGAAGTAGCGGCCGGTCTTGGCGTCCGCAGCCAACTCGTCCAGCAGGGTCATGTCGCGGCCGTGCCAGCGCGGGCCGTCGCCGTGGATGGTGGCGGGCACGATGCGTCCGGGATATTTCGCGGCGTCGGCCAGGGCGTGGGCGCTGCCGTGCTTCTCGTTCTGGCCGAGCCAGGTCAGGGCCACGCCGTTCCGGTCCATCCTGTCCAGGAGCGCCGAGAGCTCCAGCTTGCCGCCCCAGTGGTGCTCCACGTCGATGATGGGCAACTCGCCCGTGGCCTGGATGCGGCGGATCTCGGCGGCATAGCCCGCAAGCAGGGCCGCGCGGTCGGTACTGGGGACGCTGGCAGGCGGGGTTTCGGCATGATTCGGGGCAGGGCAGAAAAGCAGCGCCAGAACGGACAGCAGACAGGCGGCCAGGGCGCGCCGCAGGGGGAGCAGACCTTTCATCACGCCACCTCCAGTCCCAGGGGGACGTCACAGGTTCACGCCAGTCTGGCTGCGGAGTCGGGGGGGCTGTGGGCTATTCTTCTTCGTCTACATTTCTTCGTCCACGTCCACGAAGCGGCAGGTCATGGCGCCGTCGTCGGCCACATCGATGAGCGCCAGCGAGCCCTCAGCCAGGCTGCCGGGGTTGAGCAGGTGCGCGCCCTGGTGCTCGGTCCAGGCGCGGCGGTGGGTGTGGCCGAAGCAGATCAGGTCATGGCCGGGGAAGAGCTCGGCCACGCGCTGCCAGACGGTTGCGCGCTCGCCCCAGCCGTGGGCCATGCCGATGCGCAAGGGCCGTCCAGAGGGCAAAAGCAGCTCGGCGCTCAAGGTCTGCGGCAGGTCGTGGTCGAGCATGAAGTGGTCGCAGTTGCCGCGCACGGCGATGAAGCGCGGGTGGCGGCACAGGGCGTGGTACATGTCCGCGCTGACCATGTCGCCGCAATGCAAGAGCGCGTCTGCGCTGGCGAGATGCCGGTCGTAGACGCGCTCGAAGCGGTCGTCGGGTATGGACAGATGCGAGTCGGAAATGACGGCCAGTCGCATAACGAGGGGGCTGGCCGCCGGGCGTCCTAGTCGTTGATCTTCTTGTAACGGTTGCGCAGGTAGGCGTCGCGCACGGCATCATACGGGTCCACGGACGCTTCCTTCAGGGTCTCGTAGTCGCCGATGCGCAGGGAGACCTCGTTGATCTTGTCGTAGCCCTTGGTGGCGATGGACCAGTACCACGGGTGGATGTAGCTGGCCGGGGTCAGGAAATAGTCGCCCGCATAGCCCAGGGTGTCCCGGCCGGAGGAGGGGCCGATGAAGGGCCACACCAGGTACAGGCCGTTGCCCGCACCCCAGTAGCCGAAGGTCAGGCCGAGGTCCTTCTCGGTGGAGCCGATGGGCTTGAAGGGCTTGTTGTCGGCGGTGACGTCGGCGAAACCGCCCAGGCCAAAGGCCGTGTTGCCGATGAAGCGCGAGGTCTCCACAGCGGCGGCGGAAGGCTTGCCCTGCAGCACGAGGCTGACGAAGCGCACGGGGAACATGAGGTTGTGGAAGAAGTTGTTGACCCAGATACGGGGGCGCTCGGGGAGCACGGCGCTGTAGCCCTGGGCCACGGGCTTAAGGGCCCAGAAATAGAGCTTGTCGTTGAAGCCGAACCACATGCGGTTCCAGCCTTCCAGCGGGTCCGGGGTCTCGGCGGCGATGTCGGACTGGGTCATCTTCTCGCCAGCGGCGGGTTTCTTGATGATCTGGCCGGTCTCGTCCCAGATGTCCACGTCGCCGTAGGCCAGGAGCATGCTGCTGGCAACGGGTTTCGGGGCCACGCTGGCGGGCTTGTCCCCGCTGACGGGAGTCTCGGGCGCGGCCAGGGCCGCAGCGGAGCAGAACAATGTCAAGGCGAGGGTCGCCAGGAGGCTCCGGGTCAGGATGTGCATGCGCGCCGCCTTCTCTTGGGTCATCGGGGAAGTCCTCGTCCTAGCCAGCCACGTCATCGACGTTCTTGCCCTCGTCCAGCGACTTGATCTTGTCCTTGATGCGCTGGATGAGCGCATCCGGGGCTTCCCTGGACAGGATCTTGGCGAACTGGGTGCGGTAGTTCTTGACCAGGCTCACGCCCTCCACCACCACGTCGTAGACCATCCACTTGTCATGCTTGATCATGATGTAGTTGATGGGGATGGCCTTGTCCTTCATGGTCACCTGGGTATTGATGAAGGCCTTGTCGGCCTCGATCTGCTCCTTCAGGTATGTGACCTTCTCGTTGTTGTATTTCTCAAGCTTGCGGATGTAGGTCTTCTGCAAAAGCTCCGAGAAGGCGGTGACGAAGTCATCCTGCTGCTTGGGGGAGAACTTGGCCCAGCCCTCGGCTGCGGCGCGGCGGGAGAGCTCGCGCCAGTCGAAGAAGCCGTCGGCCACGGTGCGCAATTTTGTCTGGCGGTCGGCCCGCTTGGCCGGTCCTTTCAGGGAGGCGTCGGATAAAATGGCGATGACATTGTCGATGCCG
>MGTN01000015.1:51202-54438 GCA_001799475.1 Desulfovibrionales bacterium GWA2_65_9
ACGCCGCCAAAGACATACTTACTGATTAATTCCTCGAGGTCAATAGAGGATTCCGTGTCCCGCAGCACTGCGCCAGCCTTGATGGGGTCGCCGCCGCCGCGTGAGAGCTTGATGTATTTGTCGCCGATGAGGCCGCTGGTCTTGACCGAGGCGATGGTGTCATCCGTGAGCTTGATGTCCTTGCGGATGCGCAGGGTGACCGAGGCCATGCCCGTGTCCGGGTCGATGCCGATCTGCTCCACAAAGCCCATCTCCACGCCGTACATCTGCACTGCGGCGTTGAGCTTGAGTCCGGTCACGTCGTTGAACTTGGCCACGATGGGATAGTCGTTGCTGGAGAACAGGTGCACGTTTCCCAGCTTGACGCTCATGTAGGCGATGGCCATAAACCCCAGAAGCACGAAGATGCCCACCTGGGTTTCCTTGGAATATTTTTGCATCATGCACCTCCCATGTGCCGGACCCGTGGTCCGGACCTGGCCCTATATCTCGCCAAGATACCGCGCTAGCCCTCTCCCAGATACTTGGAACAGTCGCGCTTCATGACCTTGAAATCGAGCGCCGGCATGGTCAGCCGGGGGCTCGTGCGCACCGCCGCCTGGCGGTCCAGGAAGCGCCGCAGGTACTCGTCCGTGGTGGCCTCCAGCTCCTCGCGCTTGCCGTCGAAAAGCACCCGGCCGTCGCCCAGCACCAGCACGTGGTCGGCGATGGTGCGCATGCTGTCCAGGTCGTGGCTGACAACGACCATGGTCATGTCGAAGCTCCTCTTGAGCTCCAGCAGCAGCTGGTCCAGCTCTGCCGCCGTCACCGGGTCCAGGCCGCTTGTGGGCTCGTCGCAGAACAGCAGCGGCGGGTCCATGACCATGCCCCGGGCCAGCCCGGCGCGCTTGCGCATGCCGCCGGAGAGCTCGTTCGGGTAGTAGTCGTGGAATTCGTCCAGGCCGACCAGGGCCAGCTTGGCCAGCACGCGCTCGCGGATGGTCTTCTCGTCCAGTCTTGTGTGCTCGCGCAGGGGCAGGGCCACGTTGTCGCCCAGCGAGAGCGAGCCCAACAGCGCGCCGTCCTGGAACAAGACCCCCATGCGTTGGCGCAGGCAGTGCATGCCTCGGCGGTCCAGCGTGTTCAGGTCGTGTTCCCCGATCAGAATGCGCCCGGCCAGGGCCGGCTGGAGCATGAGGATGTGCTTGAGCAGGGTGGACTTGCCGCAGCCCGATCCGCCCAGGATCACCGAGATCTTGCCGCCGGGCAGGGTGGCGTCGATGTCGCTGACCACGGCGGTCTTGCCGTAGCCGATGGTCAGGGCTTCGAGGCGGATGTCCGGGGTTTTGTCTTGCACCATGTCGGTCCGCCTAGAACAACAGCGAGGTCAGGATGTAGTCGGACAAAAGGATCAGGATGCACGAGGTCACCACCCCGGCGGTGGTGGCCTGGCTCACGGCCTCCGGGCCCACGGCGTCGCGCCGGGTGTGCGTGTAGTAGCCCATGAAGCAGCACACGGTGCAGACCACCACGGCGAAGACCAGGGACTTGATGAAGCCGCCGGACACGTCGCTCATCTTCATGTAGGCCTGAATGCGGTAGGTATAGGTGCCGCCGTTGCCGCCCAGGAGCAGCACGCCCGTGAGGTAGCCCCCGGCCATGCCCACCAGGTCGAAAAAGGCCGTGAGGATGGGGAAGCAGATGATGCTGGCCGCCAGCTTGGGGCTGACGAGGTAGCCGATGGGGTTGATGTCCATGACGCGCAGGGCGTCGACCTGTTCGCTGATGCGCATGACGCCGATTTCGGCGGTCATGGACGACCCGGCCCGGCCGGTGATCATGATGGCGGTCAAGACCGGCCCGAGCTCACGCACCAGCGACAGGGCCACGGCCGCGCCCAGGAAGCCCTCGGCCCCGAACTTGGCCAGGGCGTAGTGCATCTGCAGGCCGATGACCATGCCCGTGAACAGGCCGATGAGCGTGATGACGCTGAGGCTCTTGACGCCGATGAAGTAGGTCTGGCGCACCATTTTGCGGAACTGGCCGAGCGAGGAGAAGATGCGCGCGCCGGCTTCCAGCAGGAACAGGAACATGGCCCCTGTGTCGCCCACAAAGCGCAAGGCCGCCTCGCCCAGGTGGGCGATGGGCGAAAGCTGTGCACGTCTGCCGTGGATCATTGCTGCGGATTCCCTCTTTTCGCCAGGACCGGCGTCGCCTGTCCCGGTTCCCCTTGTGTCCGCATGGTGCCGCCGTATGGCCCTGTCCCTCACCATAATTCCCAAAATATAGCACAAGGCTGCACAGCCCGCAATCCCTTGCTGCCCGAGGCCCGGCATTTAAAACAAAACGGTGACTTCTGGGCTACTGCCCGTCCTCGTTCCCGTCTTCGCTGCCCTCGGGGGCGGCTGCGCCCGGCACGGCGATCTTCGGCAGATTCTTGCGCGAGCCGTTCTTCTTCTCCCACCACGAGGCGTCCGGACCCAGAAACCACCAGTCCGTGTGGTCCGTCTCCAGGACCGCCTTGACCAGCTTTTTGCCCTCGGGCGTGCGGATGCGCTTCACCGCTGCGGCCAGCCACTTGTCGGCATAGGTGTTGCCCAGGTCGGACTGCTCCTTCAGGTTCAGGATCAGGTCCAGCTGGTCCGCGTCCTGGGCCAGGTGCGCCTCCACGCTCTCGGTCTCCTCCAACTCCGCCCACAGGGGCATGATGTCGTCCCCCAGGCCGGTGCCGGAAAGCGCGTCGGCCAGGGCGCGGGTGCGCTGGCCCGTGTTGTAGATGTGGTTGACGTAGTTGAAGTCGCCGGTGCGGGCCTCGTGCAGGTCGTGGAACAGGCACATCATGGCCGTGCGTTCCTTGTTGGCCCCGGCCATCTGGGCCAGCACAAAGCCGATGACCGCCGTGCGAAAGGAGTGCTCGGCCACGTTCTCCGCCCCGGAGCCCAGGAACTGGTAGCCGGTGCGCGGGGTCTTGCGCAGCATGCCGCACTCGAAGAGGAAGTCGGCCAGGCGCGTCAGGCGCGAGCGTTTTTTCAG
This sequence comes from Desulfovibrionales bacterium GWA2_65_9, assembly GCA_001799475.1. GTDB lineage: Bacteria > Desulfobacterota > Desulfovibrionia > Desulfovibrionales > Desulfovibrionaceae > Humidesulfovibrio. The sequence continues at coordinate 54,215 of MGTN01000015.1, forward strand.
GCGGGACATGGGGAACAGCCTCCGGCGGCTAAGAAGGGCGCTGCCCCTCCCTGGACCATCCCAGCTGGGGGCCCCCTTCGGGGTTTCATTGCCCCCCCAGACCCCCGTTCATAGAGGCGGGAGTGGGGTGATAAAAGTTCTTCGGTCTCGTGCGGTACAGCCCTGGACCGAAATCGGCTCCCGACGCCCTCTGGATAGGCGCGTGGCGATGTCCAGGGGGCAAA
>MGTN01000016.1:0-819 GCA_001799475.1 Desulfovibrionales bacterium GWA2_65_9
AAGCTCACGGCCTTGAGCTTCGCCGGGGCCTTTGCCGTGGGCCTGACTGCGGCCCTGCTCAGGCTCTCCGGCTCGTGGTCCGGGCGCATCCTGGCCCGGGGCTTTCTTGAGCTGGTGCGCAACACGCCCCTGCTCATCCAGCTCTTCTTCCTCTACTTCGTGCTCTCGCCCGTGCTCGGCATGGACGCCTTTGGCACCGCCGTGCTCGGCCTGGCGCTGTTCGAGGGCGCGTACGTGTCCGAGATCCTGCGCGCCGGGGTGCGCTCGGTGGATTCCGGCCAGTGGGACGCCGCCCGCAGCCTGGGCATGGGCCGGGGCCAGACCTATGTCTCGGTGATCCTGCCCCAGGCCCTGCGCCGCGTACTGCCGCCCCTGGCCGGGCAGGGCGTGTCGCTCATCAAGGACTCGTCCTTGGCCAGCGTCATCGCCATAGGCGAGCTGACCCTGCGCGGGCAGAATATTGTCTCCGAGACCTTCCTCAGCTTCGAAATTTGGTTTACGGTGGCGGCCATGTATTGGATCGTCACCACAGCGCTCTCAGGCGCGGCCGATGCCCTCGAACGCCGCCTGGCCTATCCCGCCTGAGTCGCCACACCACGGAGGTTCCCATGCGCCAAGCCGTCTTGACCAGACTCATCCTGCCCCTTGTCGCCCTGGGCCTCGTGCTCGTGCTCGCCGCCAGCGCGGCAACAGCCGCCACGCGCACCGACCTGGCCAAGGAGAGCACACTGGAGCAGGTGCTCCAGCGCGGCGTGCTGCGCGTGGGCTTCAGCACCTTCGTGCCCTGGGCCATGCAGGACAAGAAGGGCGAGTTCATCG